>NZ_JBQRUW010000028.1:0-258500 GCF_052663305.1 Streptomyces cyslabdanicus | reverse complement strand
TCATAGTGTTTCGGTGGTCATAGCGTGAGGGAAACGCCCGGTTACATTCCGAACCCGGAAGCTAAGCCTCACAGCGCCGATGGTACTGCAGGGGGGACCCTGTGGGAGAGTAGGACGCCGCCGAACAGATTGTGATGAAAGGGCCCACACCGAAAAGGTGTGGGCCCTTTTTGTTTTGCTGCATTACCGTGAGCCCATGAGCAGCCTCAGCAGCACCGAGCAGTACGTCGTCCGAGCCGTACGTACCGAGGAGTGGCCCGCCGCGAAAGCGCTGCGGCTGGTCGCCCTCCAGGACCCGGTGGCCCATCTTGCCTTCCTGGAGACGTACGACGACGCCGCGGCCCGGCCGGACTCGTTCTGGCAGGAGCGGACCGCGGGGGCCGCCGAAGGTGCGGGCGACAAAAGGCAGTTCATTGTGGAGGGGCCGGACGGCGAGTGGGTCGGAAGCGCGACCGTGCTCGTGGAGGAGGCCGGCACGACGGACTGGGCCGGGCTTCCGGTCGAGCGGCGGCAGGGACACGTCGTCGGTGTCTACGTGCGACCCGAGCACCGCGGGTGCGGACTGACCGAGGTGCTGTTCGACGAGGCCCTGCGATGGGCGTGGGAGACCGGCGTGGAGCGGGTGCGGCTGCTCGTGCACGAGGACAACGGGCGGGCCCAGCGCTTCTACCGCAGGATCGGGTTCCTGCCGAGCGGGGTCACCGTGCCGCTGACGGCCGGTTCGGCGGAGTCCGAGCTGGAGTACGTCCTCGAACGTCCCTGAGAGTTCTGGTCACGGAGTCCTGGTCACGCCGGGAGTTCGTGGTGCGGCCAGCGGGCACGGGCCTGCTCGCGGGAGCGGAGCAGGGCCAGCGTGGGCAGCCCCTGTCCGGCTCCGGTCTCCAGCAGCTCCGGGAGTTGGGGAAGCGGGGCGACGGCCGCCACGTCGTCCAGGACGAGCGTGAGTGGTGGGTCGAGGCGACCGGAGGATGACCGTTCGGCCATGCGCCGGCCGCGCTCGACCACGCTTGAGGCGAGTGCCGTCAGGAGGGGCATCGCACCCGGGTTGGTGCGGGGATCCTCGAGGGATTCGCCGACCACATAAAGCGTGCCCCCTTCGTTGACGAAGGAATCCAAGGCGACGGCATCAGTTCGGTGTGGAGTGCAGGCCTCGCGGATGTTCACGGTGAACAGTGAGGACAGCGCGCGGCCGGTCAACTCCTGGGCGATGTCGCGCCGTTCGGGATACGAGGTGAGCGAGGCCTCGAGCTCGCCGGCGGATCCGGCGGCGGCCTTGGGGTGCGTGCGGAGGATCCGCACGGCCTCCTGGACCTGGGTGCCCTGCGCCCAGCGGTGGACATGCCGGACGGCGCGGCCGTCTATGGCGGCGGCGTGCAGGAAGCTGCGCAGAAGGGTTTCCGCGGTGTCGCCGATCGCCTGGTCGACCTTGGCGGTGGGGCGGACCGGGGCGAGCAGTGCGGCGGCTCTGGCGGCCGCCGTCGCCTTGTCCTCGCAGCCCGCCGTGGGGGACCAGTGGAGGCGGGCCGGGGTGTCGCAGAGGTGGGCGGGGTCGTAGAGAAGGACCGGGCCCAGTTTGGCCCGGGAGTCCTTCGTGTCCTGCCACAGGGCCGGGTTCGAGGTGATGACGAGGGCCGGGCCCGCCGCGTCCCGGATGGCCTGGGCGGCGGCCGCCTGCCGGTCTTCGCGCGGCGCGATCAGGATCCTCTCCCGCTCGCCGAACGGCCCGCGAGGGCTGCCAGGCCCGTGAGGTGCGCCAGGGCCGGCGGCGGCGAGGGGCACGGGATGCCGCGCGAGGGGCGCCTCGGGTCCCGCCCGGTGGGCGGGCTGCGGCGTCTCCTGCTGGGCCTCCTGTGGCGCCTCCGCGGGCTGCTGGGCGGCCACGAGCGGCCGGCCGGGCTCCGGTGCCGTCCGCTGAGTGGGGACCTCCTGGGGGGCCGGCACGGGCACCTCCTGGGGTTCCGGCGCCGCCGCCCGCTTTCGGGCCGCCGCTCTCTCCGCCCGCCTGCGCAGTCTCCCGGCCCTCCACCGGGCCAGCGTGCCCAGCACGAAGACGGTCAGCACGAGCAGCACCATCAGCTGGCCGATGAACAGGCCCCAGAACAGTCCGTACCCCGACAGCCGTTCCTGCGGAACGTCCGGCCAGGCGCCGGGAATGTCGTGCGGGTCGGTGATGAGGTGGCGCATCGCCAGCGGCGTACGGGTGAAGGCGACCCCGGAGGGCCAGGAGCCGTGGGAGAACAGGCCGGCGATTCCCGTGGCCGTCCACACCATCAGGGTCATGCCGAGCAGGAAGGCCAGGACGCCGACCAGCAGGCCGTCCGGAACGCCGCCCTGGCCGTCCCGCCGGGCCTGGCCGCCCTGTCCGTGGTCGCGGTCGTCCGGTCTCACGTGCGCGTTCCCCCTAGGCCACCGTCGACTCGGAGGAGTCGTCCAGGTCGGCGAGGTGCTGTCCCATGAAGGCCGCCGCCCGCTCCTCCGCCTCCAGTTCGGCGGCGCGCAGGGCGTTGTCTGCGGCGTGGTTGCTGGAGGACTCCGTCATGGCGCGGTCGGTGAACACCAGCGGCCGTTCGGTCTCGGTGACCAGGTGTTTGACGACCTGGACATTGCCGTTGACGTCCCACACCGCGATGCCGGGGCTCAGGGTCGGGATGATCTCGACCGCCCACCTGGGCAGGCCGAGCACTCGTCCCGTCGCCCTCGCCTCGTCCGCCTTCTGGGCGTAGATCGTCCTCGTGGAGGCCATCTTCAGGATCGCGGCGGCCTCCTTGGCCGCCGCCCCGTCCACCACGTCGGACAGGTGGTGGACGACGGCCACGAACGACAGACCCAGCCGGCGGCCGAACTTCAGCAGCCGTTGGAACAGCTGGGCCACGAACGGGCTGTTGATGATGTGCCAGGCCTCCTCGACCAGGAAGATGCGCTTCTTGCGGTCGGGGCGGATCCAGGTGTGCTCCAGCCACACGCCGACGATCGCCATCAGGATCGGCATGGCGATGGAGTTGCGGTCGATGTGGGACAGGTCGAAGACGATCAGGGGCGCGTCCAGGTCGATGCCGACCGTGGTGGGGCCGTCGAACATGCCGCGCAGGTCACCGTCGACCAGGCGGTCCAGGACCAGCGCCACGTCCAGGCCCCAGGCCCGTACGTCGTCCACGGCGACGTTCATCGCCTCGGCCGACTCCGGCTCGGGATGCCGCAGTTGGTCGACGATGTCCGACAGCACCGGCTGGCGTTGCACGATCGTCTCGTTGACGTAGGCGTGGGCGACCTTCAGCGCGAAGCCGGAGCGCTCGTCCAGGCCGTGCCCCATCGCGACCTCGATGATGGTCCGCAGCAGAGCCAGCTGGCCCGTGGTCGTGATCGACGGGTCCAGGGGGTTGAGCCGGATGCCGTGGTCCAGGGCCGCCATCGGGTCCAGCCGGATCGGCGTTATGCCCAGCTCCTCCGCGATGAGGTTCCACTCGCCGACCCCGTCCTCGCCCTGGGCGTCCAGGACGACGACCTGGCGGTCGCGGAAGCGGAGCTGGCGCAGGACGTAGGTCTTCTCCAGTGCCGACTTGCCGTTGCCGGACTCGCCGAGGACCAGCCAGTGCGGGGCGGGGAGCTGCTGGCCGTACAGCTGGAAGGGGTCGTAGATGTAGCCCTTCCCGGAGTACACCTCCCGGCCGATGATGACGCCGGAGTCGCCGAGGCCGGGCGCGGCGGTGGGCAGGTAGACCGCCTGGGCCTGGCCCGTGGACGTTCTCACCGGCAGCCGGGTCGTCTCCACCTTCCCGAACAGGAAGGACGTGAAGGCGTCCGTGAGCGCGGTCAGCGGGTCCCGCATCAGAGCATCAGCCCCTACCGTCGGATTCCGGTGGCGAACGGGAGCGTGTTCACGAAGGCGCGGTGGTGCTCGCGGTCGCACCACTCGAGTTTCAGATAGGACTTGCCGGCCGAGGCCCTGATCGTCCGTTTGTCGCGGGCCAGGGACTCGGGGGAGCGGGAGGACACGGTGATCCAGCCGACCAGGTTGACGCCGGCCGCGCCGCTGGCGAGGTCCTCGCCGCGCTGGTCGAGGCGGCTGTGGGCGGCCACGTCGCGCGGGTCCACGGTGCGGTTCATCTTCGCGGCGCGGCTGGCCTCGGCGACGTCGTTGGTCTTCTCGGTCAGCATCCGCTCGATGGCGACCTCGGTGGGTTCGAGGTCCATCGTCACGGCGACGGTGCGGATGACGTCCGGGGTGTGGACGAGGAGGGGCGCGAGGAAGTTCACGCCGACCGGAGTCATCGGCCACTCCTTGACCCAGGCGGTGGCGTGGCACCAGGGTTCGCGGGTCGCCGACTCGCGGGTCTTGGCCTGAAGGTACGTCGGCTCCATGGCGTCCAGCTCGGCCGGCCAGGCGTTGCGCCTGGTCATCGCCTGGATGTGGTCGATCGGGTGGTCCGGGTCGTACATGGAGTGGACCAGCGAGGCCAGCCGCCCCTGACCGAGCGGCTGCCGTACGCGGATGTCCGCTTCCTGGAGCCGGGAGCAGATGTCGGTCAGCTCGCGGGCCATGACGACGGCGAGTCCTGCGTCCCGGTCCACCTTGCGGCCCGCCTGGGGCCGGGCGGCCCGTGCCATGGCGTGGGCCTCGGCGGCGAGTTCGCGGGTGTAGTGCATGCAGGCGACGAGGTAGGCGCGGTGCTGCTCGCTGCTGGTGGACACCATTGACTGCAGTTGGTCGTAGGACCCCTGGAGCCACTGCGGCGCCCGCTCGTCGCCGCGTACGCTGACGTCCTTGGCGTGGGCGTCGGGGTCGGCGGGCAGGGTGCGGGCGAGCATCTGGAGGCGGGTGACGAAGCCGTCGCCGTTGGCCACGTGCTTGAGCAGGGTGCCGAAGCGGTCGACGAGGGCCTCCTGGTCCTCGGAGTCGCGCAGGCCGACGCCGGGGCCCTCGATCTCGATGGCGGCGGTGACCGTCTTGCGGTCGGCGTGCAGCAGTACGGCGATCTCGTCCGGCCCGAACGGCGCGGCGAGCCAGGTGATCCGGCCGATGCCGGGCGGCGGCCCGATCTCGACCTCCCGGCCGTCCAGGCCCGTGCCGGCCTCCATCACGCCCGAGCGGTAGCCGGCGCCGCGCTTGACGGTGCGCTTGTAACTGCGGTTGATCTCGAACCACTTGTAGAACGTGCGTTGCCGGTAGGGCAAGTAGACCGCGGCCAGGGCCAGCAGCGGGAGGCCGGTGAGCAGCACGATGCGCAGCATCAGGACGTCGACGACGAGTCCGCACACCATGCCGAGGAACGCGCCCGCGATGATCAGGGCGATCTCGCCGGTCTCGCGGTTGCGGCCGACGATCGCGTTCGGCCGGGCGCGGCCGATCAGATATGTACGGCGGGGCGTGACCGTGTGGGACACGTGGGAATCGGTCGTCAACGCCCTTCACCTCCCGTGCGGTTGGAGCTGCTGTTGCGGGTGCTTCCGGCGTGCGGGGTGTTCACCGGGCTGGGTGCGCGGGGAGCGGGTGCGGCGGAGGGGACGGATCCGCCGCCACCGTCCGGGACGCGCGCGCCGTGCGCGGCGACGCCGCCGGAGGCCGGGTTGGCCGGGCGCGGGGTGGACGACTGGCCGCCGCCACCGCCGTTGCTGTCGGCCCGGGTGCTGTGGGTCTTGATGCCCTGTGCGACCAGGGTGGCCGGGGAGCTGATGACCGCGGCGGCCTTGCCTTCGGCGCCCCGCATGATGCGGTTGTTGCGGCCGGCCGCGATCTCGTCGCCGAAGCCCGGGACGAACCGGTAGATCATGGCGCTGGCGAAGATGGCCAGCAGGATGATCGCGAGGCCGGAGACGACCGCGGAGAAGGCGCCGGGTCCGTTGTCGCCCGAGGAGAGCGCCCCGGCGAGTCCGAGCACGATCACGATGACCGGTTTCACCAGGATCACCGCGATCATGATTCCGGCCCAGCGGCGCACGTGCCCCCACAGGTTCTTGTCGACCAGTCCGGCGTAGACGACGGTGCCGAGCAGGGCGCCGACGTAGAGCAGGGCGGCGCGGATGACGAGCTCCAGCCAGAGCACGCCGGCGGCGAGGATGGAGACCAGGGAGACGACGATCAGCATGATCGGTCCGCCGCCGATGTTCTCGCCCTTGCCGAGCGCGGTGGAGAACGTGCCGAAGAAGGTGCCTGCCTGGTCGCCGGTCGCCTTGGCGAGGACGTCGGAGACGCCGTCGGTGGCCGAGACGACCGTGTAGAGGATCAGCGGGGTGAAGGCGGAGGCGAGCACGGTCAGCCACAGGAAGCCGACCGCCTCGGAGATGGCGGTGGCCAGCGGCACGCCGCGCACGGCCCGCTTGGCCACGGCCAGCAGCCAGAGCAGCAGCGTGAGCACGGTCGACGCGGCGAACACGACCGCGTACTGCTGGAGGAACTTCTGGTTGGTGAAGTCGACGTTGGCGGTCTCCTGCACGGCGTGGCTGAGCTTGGTGACCGTCCAGGAGGCGGCGTCGGCACAGCCCTTGGCGAGGGAGGAGAGGGGGTCGAGGCTGGACGTGGGGTCCGTGGTGACGCCGTTGGACTTCCGCCCGCCGCTGCCCTTTTCGCAGTACTCCCTGGCAGGGCCTCGGATCAGTCCGCACGGGTCCTTGCTGCGTGTGGGCGAGGGGCTCGGGTCGGGCGAGGGGTCGGCGGCGGCGCGTGTGGCCAGCAGCACGGCAGCGGCCTGTACAGCGGCGACGGTGGCCGTCACCTTGAGCAAGCGGTGGTTAGCGCGCATACGTGAACCCTCCGTACTCCTCGACGGCCTTCGTCATGTCGTCGGCGGTGGAGGCCTTCTGGTCGCGTCCGACCGGCACGGGGCCGTCCTCCTGCTGGAAGTCGGTGATCTTCCAGTCGTTGTCAGCCCACGTCAGCTGGTACGTGGTGGTGTACCAGCTCTCGGTGACGGGGTTGGTCGACGTCTCGCCGGACAGACCGAAGAGCGAGGTGTACCAGACCGCGACGGTCGCCTTGTTCGCGTTCACCGAAATGATCTTCGTACCCACCGGGACGACACGGGAGATGAACGTCTGGCCGGCCGGGGCGGTGCCGTCCTTGTTGAGGCCGATGTTGCTGAGGAACTTCTCGCTCGAGTACGCGCTGTCCAGGTCGGGCTGGCGGCGGGCGGCGACCTCGGGGGCGTAGACGGCGTTCACGATCAGGTGCCGTTGGTCGGCGTGGAACATGTCCGCCGAGCCGAGGGCCACCGAGTAGTTCGCGGCGGCGCTCTGTGCGCCCTGTTCGTCGTGGGCGAAGCCCGACGGGATTCCGCCCGTCTTCGTGTGCACCGGCTGCTTGCCGGTCGCCGCGGTCGCCGCCGCCTTCGGTTTGTCGGCGTGGTCGCCGGCGTGGGGGGAGCGGCCCCCCGAGCGGTTCGCGAAGGCGATCGCGGCGATGAGGAGGACGACCACCGCGACCACCGTGATCAGGCTGCGCGAGGACGAGCGGCCGCCGCGCCGCGCGCCTCCGTAGGGGTCGCCGGACCGGTCCGGGAGCCGGGTGCGGGTCTGCCCGCCCTCGTAGGACCCGTCGTCGGCGCGCGCGGAATCGCCGTACCCGTGCCCGTCCGATCGACTCATGCCCCGTACGCCCCCTCGACCTCGTACCGGAATGCGTGGAAGTACGACGGTAGCCGTGCTGGTTCCCGCGTGGACGCGGTGTGGTGACTCGACATCAGGGAAACGCAACCTCAGCCGGTGGACACGGTGGGTGGGTAGGGGCAGCGGGGGCACCGGGCGCGCCCGGAGGGTCCGACCGGCGGTGCGCACGGAGCACCGTGCGCGGCATGCGCGGGTGTGCGCCGGTTACACGGCCATGCCGTACACGATGGTGAAGAGCGTGCCGAGCGAGCCGATGATGAAGACGCCCGTCAGACCGGCGATGATCAGGCCCTTGCCCTGTTCGGCGCTGAACGTGTCGCGCAGGGCCGTGGCGCCGATGCGCTGCTTGGCGGCGCCCCAGACGGCGATGCCGAGGCAGAGCAGGATGGCCACGGCCATCACCACCTCGATCATCACCTTCGCCTCGTTGCCCAGGCTGCCGAAGGGGCCCCAGTTCGGAGCGATCCCGCCGATGATGGTGTTGATGTCTCCCTTGTCGGCCGCAAAGAGCATGTAAGTCACCGCCCCTGTTGGGTAGTTCCGCGTCCCCTGCCCTTGTGCAGAGGTCGGGCCCATTGTCGCCGACAATGACGCCGCCGTATGTCGACTTGGCGGCATTGCCTGGTGGGTTTCGTACGTATGGTCACTCTGTGTATCACGGCAGGTCACGCCGGGCAATGAAGTCCGACCGCAACCCGTGCTGCGGTTCCGTCGTTGACGTTTCTTCCGTGCTGGTAAGGCTTCTGACGACCAGTCGGGTGAGGGGTCGCCCGTGGCGATGGTCTCACGCTTTGCCGTGGCGGCACCGCGCTCCCGGCGGCGCGCTCTTGGGTCCGGCGGCTTCGGTGCCGGGCAGGGCATACCCGGAGGGGTGATGTGACGGCGGTCATACGATGAACGGGCGTTTCACAGGAGAATCTCAGGGAAGTCGGGGTCTGTTTTTCACCCCCTTCCGTCACAGTGGAGCCTGATGAAGCGCACCTCAGGTATCGAGAACCCCGCTGACCGCGCACGTCCCGGGCGCCGCCGGGTCGGTGCGCGGGCGCTGTTCGCCGTGCTGGTGCTGCTGGTCGCGACCTCGGCCTCCGCCGCGGCCGCGCACGACGGGCCGGGCCGGCTCGGGGCGCCCGGTCGGCTCGGGACGACCGCCCCGCTCGGGGTGACCGCCGTCACGTCGAACACCCCGCAGAGCGTCCGGGTCGGGGCGCTGTTCAGTGCGGACAAGGCCGGCGACCTCACGGGCAACCACTTCTGCACGGCGTCGGTGGTGCACAGCTCCCACCGGAACCTCATCGTCACCGCCGCCCACTGTCTGAGCGGGGACTTCGCCATGGTGTTCGTGCCGGGGTACCGCGACGGCCGGGCGCCCTACGGCGTGTGGACGGTCGGGCGGCGCTTCCTGCCCGAGGACTGGTCCGCGCGCCAGGACGAGGACAGCGACCTGGGCTTCGCCGTGATCGCCCCGCAGAACGGCAGGGGCGTCGAGGACGTCGTCGGGGCCAACCGCCTCGTCACCGGGACGCCGACCGGGGCGAGGGCGGTCACCGTCACCGGCTACCCGGACTCCCGCGAGGTGCCCGTCAGCTGCACCAACAAGCCGCAGGCCCACAGCGGCACCCAGCAGCGCATCGACTGCCCCCGGTTCACCGGCGGCACCAGCGGCAGCCCGTGGGTCGACGGCGACCAGCAGGTCGTCGGCGTGCTCGGCGGCCACGAGCAGGGCGGCTCCACGCCGGACACGTCGTACAGCGTGGTCTTCGGGGCCACCGCGGCGGAGCTCTACAAGGACGCGTCCGCCGCTCCCTGATCCGTACCGTCCCCCCTGACCCGTACCGTGCTCCCGGCGGGGTCGCACGACGGCCGGCCGTCGTGCTGCGCTGCGCCCGTGTGTGATCACCTCGAAAGCGCGGTGGGCGCCTCTACACTGTCGACGGCGGACTCCCGTGTGGCGAGGGGCGGTTGACGGTGCGTAAGGCATGGATCGTGGCGGGTGCCGCCGTCGCTTCCGGGCTCAGCTTCGTCACCCTGCTCGTCGTCGGCGTGTACGTCGTCGCGGGGAACACCGCGGGCGGGGTGGGCGGCGGGGCCGTGGGGCTCGCCAAGGGCGCCGTGCCGGCCGCGTACCAGTCCCTCGTCCAGAAGTGGGGCAACCTGTGCCCCGCGATCAACCCGGCGTTGCTGGCGGCCCAGTTGTACCAGGAGAGCGGGTTCGACCCGAACGCCAGGAGCGCCGCCGAGGCGCAGGGGATAGCGCAGTTCATCCCGGGCACCTGGGCCACGCACGGCATCGACGGCGACGGTGACGGCAAGGCGGACGTCTGGAACCCGAATGACGCGATTCCGTCGGCCGCGTCCTACGACTGCGAACTCGCGTCGTACGTCAAGGACGTGCCGGGCGACGTCACGCACAACATGCTCGCGGCCTACAACGCCGGGGCCTACGCGGTGATCAAGTACGGCGGCGTGCCGCCGTACGCGGAGACCCGGAACTACGTGAAGACGATCACGACCCTGGAGAAGAGCTTCGCCGCCCCCGTCACCCGCGTCGATCCCTCCGAACAGGCCGCCGCGGCCATCTCCTTCGCGCAGGGCAGGCTCGGCACGCGCTATCTGTGGGGCGGGAACGGCACCGCCGAGCAGGGCGGACGGTTCGACTGCTCGGGACTGACCAAGGCCGCCTACGAGAGTGTGGGGGTCATGCTGCCGCGGGTCGCCAACGACCAGTACAACGTGGGGCCCCACCCCGCGCGGGACGAACTGCTGCCGGGGGATCTGGTGTTCTTCTCCGACGACCTGACCAACTCGCGGGCCATCCGGCACGTCGGCATCTACGTCGGTGGCGGGTACATGATCGACGCGCCGAGGCCGGGTGCCGTGATCCGCTTCGACCCCATCGACACACCCGACTACTTCGGGGCCACCAGGGTCACCGAGGATGGCGCGAAAGCGCTGCCCTCCACGGTGTGAACGGACGGTGAGCCAAGCCCCTGAGCTGCGGCGACGAGTATCTCTTCGATAACGTCTGAGTGATCATTCGGTGGAGTGCGGAACGCATCCATCGGGGTCGTGCGTTGGTGTTGACGTAGCCAAGCGGGTGTTCGGTGACGCGTGTGCCCTGCGCGCATGCGGCGGAAGCGGATCTACGACCACGGGGGTGGGCAGGGGCGGCGCACGCCGGGTGCGCGCGCGACGACACGACGAAGGGGCCTCAGCAGGATGGCTGGACTCGCCGAATCCGGGTCGAACCCCGACGTCGACCTGCTCTACGACATCAACGGCCTGGCCGGGGACGCGCCGCGCTGGTTCGACCGGGTCATGGAGTACGTGGGTGAGTACGGGCTGCTGCTCGCCATGGTGCTGCTCGTGGTGTGGTGCTGGTGGTCCGTGCGGCGCCGGGGCGGCGAGGGGGCGGCGTCCGCGGTCGCCGCGCTGGTGTGGGTGCCGCTGGCGGCCGGTCTCGCGGTGCTGGTGAACGTGCCGATAAGGGGCTTCGTGCGGCGGCCCCGGCCCTTCGTGGACCATCAGGGGCTGGACGTCCTGCTGCCGGGGAAGGCCGACTACTCGTTCGTGAGCGATCACGCGACGATCACCATGGCGATGGCGGTCGCGCTGTTCGTCGTCGACCGGCGTTTCGGTCTGGTGGGGATCGGGCTGGCGTTGTTCGAGGGTTTCTGCCGGGTGTACATGGGCGTGCACTACCCGACGGACGTGGTCGGCGGGTTCGCGCTGGGGACGGCGGTCGCGCTGCTGCTCTCCCCGCCGGCCATGGCCCTGCTCACGCCGCTGCTCGAGGCGGTCGAGCGATCCGCGTGGGGCGGCCGGCTGGTGCGTGCGCGTCGTGCCGCCGCGGACCACGACGCGCTGCCCACCGACCGCCCCACCGAGGACCGGACACCGACAGAGGAACGGGACCTGGCGGCGTAGCCGGACCCCCGGCCGCGCGGGGCTTGGCCGGCCGCGCCGGTCGCCCCGGCCGCGTGGGGCTTCCTGGCCGCGCGGGGCTTCGCTGGCCTGGCCTGGTCTCCTTGGGCGCGCCGGGCTTCGCTGCCCGGGCCGGGTCTCCCCGGCCGCGTGGGGCTTCGCTGGCCACGCCGGCTTCCCAGGCGGGCTTCCCAGGCCACGTCAGGTCTCCCTGCCCGCGCCGGGTCTCCCCGGCCGCGCGAGGCTTCCCTTCCCGCGCCGGGTCTCCCCGGCCGCGCCGGGCTTCCCTGGCCGCGCGGGGTCTCCCGGCCGCGCCAGGCTTCCCTGGCCGCGCGGGGCTTCCCTTCCCGCGCCGGGTCTCCCGGCCGCGCCGGGCTTCCCAGGCCACGTCAGGTCTCCCTGCCCGCGCCGGGTCTCCCGGCCGTTGCGCCGGGTTTTCCCGCGTCGGGGGCTTACAGGCCCTGGGGGTAGGTGAAGAAGTGGTCCGGGTCGTACCGCTGCTTCAGTTTGGTCAGGCGGGGCAGCGCGTCGCCGTAGTAGGCGGTGCGCCAGTTCTTGAGCGTGGGGTCGCTGTAGTTCTGGTACGCCGCGCCGGAGGCGTAGGGTCGCATGGCGTCGTGCGCCGACGTCAGCCAGGACTGGGCCGCCGAGCCGGTGGTGCCCGGGCGCCAGGAGGCGACGTACTGGGCCAGCATGCGTGAGCGGCGGTGGACGAAGGCCGTCGCCGTCGGGGAGACCCGGTTGACCGCCCCCCCGAGCGCGGTGAACGCGATGCTGCCCGCGCCGCCCCGCACCGAGCGCAGCTGGGCCACCAGCGTCTGGATGCCGGCCGAGGGCAGGGAGCGGTCGAAGAAGTCCGAGCGGGCCGCGTAGGTCTCGCGGCCGAGCCTGCCCTCCGGGGAGCGGCCGGGCGTCGTGCCCGGCAGATGGCACTGGGCCTCCACGGGGAAGGACGAGCAGCCGGCGTAGGCGTCCATGGCCTGCCAGTAGGAGTGGCGCCGGAGCGACACGGTCGACGCCGAGGAGCCGGCTCCCGCGGCCAGGCGGTCGACCGCGTTCTGCAGGGCGCCGTAGGTGCCCAGGGAGAAGGCGGCCACGGACACGGTGGGCGTGCCGCCCGCCGCGCTCTCCAGGTGCAGCGAGGACCAGATCTCGTCCGGCTGGTCGGGCCCCCACTCCTGCCAGGCCTTCACCACCGCCGCCGCCCTCGCCCACGGCCAGGTCAGGTACGCCGACACGGCCTGGGGCGCGGGGTGGGTCCTGAACCGCAGTTCGGTGACGACGCCGAAGTTGCCGTTGCCCGCGCCGCGCAGCGCCCAGAACAGGTCCTTGTTCTGGGTGGCGTCGGCCGTCAGCTGCCTGCCGTCCGCGGTGATGAGGGTGGCCCCGGTGAGGCTGTCGCAGGTCAGACCGTAGGCGCGGGCGACGACTCCGTGGCCGCCGCCCAGGACCAGGCCGGAGATGCCCACGGTCGGGCAGGAGCCGCCGGGTATCGTCACGCCCTTCGCGGTGAGCGTGCGGTAGATGTCGATCAGCTTGGCGCCGGCGCCGATCACCGCCGAGGAGCCGCTCGCCCGGACCTGGCTGAGCTTCGAGACGTCGATGATCAGCCGGCCGTCGCCGGAGGACCAGCCGCCGTAGGAGTGGCCGCCGTTGCGGAGGGCGACGCGGACGTGGTGGGCGTGGGCGTAGGACAGGACGGTCCGGATGTCCTCGGCCTGGGCCACGTAGGCGACCGCGGCGGGCGTGAGGCTGTCGAAGCGGGTGTTGTAGAGCTGCCGGGCGGTCGGCCAGGAGGCGTCGCCGGGGCGGACCAGGGTGCCCTCCAGGGAGCGGGAGAGCGCGGCCCAGTCGGTGGCGGACGGGGTACTGGTGGCTCTCGGGCTCGGGGAGGCGGTGCCGGACGCCGCCGCCATGCCCGTGGCGTTCGTCCGGGCCGTCGTCGCCCGGGCCGTCACGCCTCTGTCGCCGCTGCACGCGGTCGTCGCGACCGCCACCATCGCCGCCGCGCCGCCCCCCAGGAAAGTCCGCCGTTCCATGCCCGCACCTCCTGTCGTTCCTGCGGACCGAGGCGACGAGGCGGCCCGGAGGGTTCCCGGGGAACCACGCCGCAGAACTGCCACAGTACGGCCGTCCGGGCGTCAGCGACACGCGAGCGCGGGCCGCCTCGGTCGCGCGGGCCGCCGGCGCGGTGCAGTCTCTCGGGTGGGGACTCGGCGGACCTGCCGGGGCTCGACGTGCCTCAGCGGCCGGCCATGTCCCGCCCGTGGCCCAGCCGTAAGCATTCCGTGACCTCACCGCACTGTCGGCAGGGGTTCACCCCTCGTTCACTTCCGGCCATCGGCCGCTTCACCTGTTCTGCCTAATTTCGGGCTTACCCGGTGCTGATGCGCAGGTCGGCGCATCGGTGTCGGCCACACCCTCGCACGCCGCCGAACGGACGGCGGCTCCTGGAAGGAATTCCCTCAAGTGAAGCTTCAGCGCAAGACCCGGCGGGCACTCGCTCTCGGCGCACTCGCCGTCTCCGGCGCCCTGGCCCTCACGGCGTGCGGCTCCGACGACACCGGCAGCAAGAACAACGCCGGCGGCGACAGCAGCAGCACCGCGGCCTCCAACAGCTCCATCAAGTGCGACGACGCCAAGGGCCAGCTGCTCGCCGACGGCTCCTCGGCGCAGAAGAACGCGATCGACGCCTGGGTGAAGCAGTTCAGCCAGGCCTGCGGCGTGCAGATCAACTACAAGGGCGGCGGCTCCGGTGCCGGTGTCACGGCGTTCACCCAGGGCCAGGTGGCCTTCGCCGGTTCCGACTCGGCGCTGAAGCCCGAAGAGGTCACCGCCTCCCAGAAGGTCTGCACCGACGGCGGTCAGGGCATCGACCTGCCGATGGTCGGCGGCCCGATCGCGGTCGGCTACAACGTCCCGGGTGTGGACAGCCTGGTCCTCGACGCCCCGACCCTGGCGAAGATCTTCGACAGCAAGATCAAGAACTGGGACGACGCGGCGATCAAGAAGCTGAACCCCGACGCCAAGCTGCCGAACCTCAAGATCCAGGCGTTCCACCGCTCGGACGAGTCCGGCACCACGGACAACTTCACCAAGTACCTGAAGGCCGCCAGCCCCGAGAACTGGAAGTACGAGGGCGGCAAGGCCTGGCAGGCCAAGGGCGGCCAGGCTGCTCCGCAGTCCTCCGGTGTGGCCCAGCAGGTGAAGCAGACCAACGGCGCCATCGGCTACTTCGAGCTGTCGTACGCCAAGGACATGACCACGGTCGACATCGACACGGGCGCCTCCGCCCCGGTCAAGGCCACCATCGAGAACGCCAGCAAGGCCATCGCGGACGCCAAGGTCGTCGGCACCGGCAAGGACCTGGCGCTCGACCTGAACTACAAGACCAAGGCCGAGGGTGCCTACCCGATGGTCCTGGTCACGTACGAGATCGTCTGCGACAAGGGCAACAAGTCCGACACCCTGCCCGCCACCAAGGCGTTCCTCAACTACATCGCCTCCGAGGACGGCCAGAAGATCCTCACCGAGAACGACTACGCGCCGATCCCTGACGCGATCATCAGCAAGGTCCGCACCACCATCGACGGCCTGAGCTGATCCGAGTGCGGCCCGGTCCCCCCAGCAGGGGGCCGGGCCGCACCTTCCGGTGCACCGCCGCCAGGAGCCGTACTCCGCGTACGTCTCCGCAGACCGGAGATCCCGATGGACATATCAACGCATACGACAGGCGCCGACGCGCCGTCCCCCCACCCCCGGCCGACCGACGAGGCCGGGCGCCGGCGCGCCGGCCGCGGCGCCACCACCCGCCCCGGAGACCGGATCTTCCTCGGCCTCAGCCGCGGGTCGGGCATCCTGCTGCTCGTGGTCATGGCCGCGATCGCAGCCTTTCTCACCTACCGTGCCTGCCTCGCGATCGGCAAGGACCACGGCAACTTCCTGACCACCTTCGAGTGGAACACCGGCCTTCAGCCGCCGGTCTTCGGTATCGCCGTGCTGGCCTTCGGCACGGTGGTCTCCTCGGTCATCGCCATGGCCATCGCGGTCCCCGTCGCGGTCGCCATCGCGCTCTTCCTCACGCACTACGCGCCGCGCCGGTTGAGCGGTCCCATCGCCTATGTGATCGACCTGCTCGCCGCAGTACCGTCCATCGTGTACGGCCTGTGGGGCGCGCTGATCCTCGTTCCGCACATGGACGGCCTGTTCGGCTGGCTCAACGACTACCTCGGCTGGACCGGCGTCTTCTCCTGGGAGGGCGGCCCCGCCCGCTCGATGCTCACCGTCGGCATCCTGCTGGCGATCATGATCCTGCCGATCATCACCAACGTCAGCCGCGAGGTCTTCCGTCAGGTCCCGCGGATGCACGAGGAGGCGGCCCTGGCCCTCGGCGCCACGCGCTGGGAGGTCATCCGCATGTCGGTGCTGCCCTTCGGGCGGTCCGGTGTGATCTCCGCCTCGATGCTCGGGCTCGGCCGCGCGCTCGGCGAGACGATGGCCGTCGCCACCGTGCTGTCGCCGACCTTCACCATCCGGGCCAGCCTGCTCGACGCGGGCGGCGGCACCTTCGCCCAGAACATCGCCAGCAAGTTCAGCGAGGCGTCGGAGTACGGCCGTGACGCGCTGATCGCCTCCGGTCTGGTGCTGTTCGTCATCACTCTGCTGGTCAACGGTGCGGCCCGCCTGATCATCGCCCGCCGCAAGGACTACTCGGGGGCCAACGCATGAGCCACGCAGCCATCGCCGACAAGCGCTCCAGCAGCCTGCGCGGCGCCAGCCTGCCCACGTGGTCCCCGTGGGCCATCGCCCTCGGCTCCCTGGTCGCCGCGGTCGTCATCGGCCTGGTCGGCGGTCTCCACAGCCGCGTCCAGTGGGGCCTGATCGCCGCGGTCCTCTTCGTCCTCGGCACCTACGGCATCGCCGCCCGCGTCGAGGGCCGCCG
This sequence comes from Streptomyces cyslabdanicus, assembly GCF_052663305.1. Lineage (NCBI taxonomy): Bacteria > Bacillati > Actinomycetota > Actinomycetes > Kitasatosporales > Streptomycetaceae > Streptomyces > Streptomyces cyslabdanicus. Next base: position 242,038 of record NZ_JBQRUW010000028.1, on the reverse strand, counting down.
CCAGGCCAAGGACCGGGTCGCGACCAGCCTCGTCTGGGTCGCCTTCCTGCTCGCCGTGGTGCCGCTGGTCTCCCTGGTCTGGACGACCGTCCAGCGCGGTGTGAAGGTCCTGGACGTCTACTTCCTCACCCACTCGATGGGCCTGGTCGCCGACACCGAGCCCGGCGGCGGCATCTACCACGCCATCATCGGCAGCCTCGAGCAGGTCGGCCTCGCCACCCTGATCGGCGCGCCGGTCGGTGTGCTCACCGCGATCTACCTGGTGGAGTACGGGAGCGGCAAGCTCGCCAAGGCCATCACCTTCTTCGTCGACGTGATGACCGGCATCCCCTCGATCGTCGCGGGCCTGTTCATCCTCAGCCTGATGCTGATCTTCAAGATGCAGCCCTTCGGCTTCGCCGGTTCGCTGGCGCTGGCCATCCTGATGATGCCGGTCGTGGTCCGCTCCACGGAGGAGATGCTCAAGCTCGTTCCGAACGAGCTGCGTGAGGCGTCCCTCGCCCTGGGCGTGCCGAAGTGGCGCACGATCCTGAAGGTGGTCCTGCCGACCTCGCTCGGCGGCATCACGACCGGTGTCGTGCTGGCCATCGCCCGTATCGCCGGTGAGACCGCCCCCGTGCTGCTGCTGGTCTTCGGCAACCCCTTCATCAACACGAACCCCTTCGAGGGGGCGCAGTCCTCGCTGCCGCTGTACATCTACCAGCAGTACACCAACAGCGTGGGCACCGGAGCGGCGTACGACCGTGCGTGGGCGGCGTCGCTCACCCTCATCGCCTTCGTGATGATCCTCAACCTGGTGGCCCGCGGCATCGCCCGCTGGAAGGCCCCCCGTTAACGATCTGCGGCTGCTGCCGCGCGGGGCCTGTCAGCGACCCCCGGACTTTTGGAAGTGAAGTAGTCATGGCCAAGCGAATCGATGTCAGCGGACTCACCGCCTACTACGGCGCCCACAAGGCGATCGAGGACATCTCGATGACGGTCGAGCCGCGTTCGGTGACGGCGTTCATCGGCCCCTCCGGCTGCGGCAAGTCGACGTTCCTGCGCACCCTCAACCGCATGCACGAGGTCACCCCGGGCGGCCGGGTCGAGGGCAAGGTGCTGCTGGACGAGGAGGACCTGTACGGCGCCGGGGTCGACCCGGTGGCCGTGCGCCGCGAGGTGGGCATGGTCTTCCAGCGCCCGAACCCGTTCCCCACCATGTCGATCTTCGACAACGTGGCGGCGGGACTGCGGCTGAACGGCAGCTACCGCAAGAGCGAGCTGAACGACATCGTCGAGAAGTCGCTCAAGGGCGCCAACCTCTGGAACGAGGTCAAGGACCGCCTGAACAAGCCCGGCTCGGGCCTCTCCGGCGGTCAGCAGCAGCGTCTGTGCATCGCCCGCGCCATCGCGGTCGAGCCGAAGGTGCTGCTCATGGACGAGCCCTGCTCCGCCCTCGACCCGATCTCCACGCTCGCCATCGAGGACCTGGTCGGCGAGCTGAAGGAGCGCTTCACGATCGTCATCGTGACGCACAACATGCAGCAGGCGGCGCGCGTCTCGGACCGTACGGCGTTCTTCAACCTGGCGGCCGTGGGCAAGCCGGGCCGGCTGATCGAGATCGACGAGACCGAGCGGATCTTCTCCAACCCGTCCGTGCAGGCGACCGAGGACTACATCTCCGGCCGCTTCGGCTAGAGCGCAGGTCCCCCCAGAACCCTCGCGGTGCTGCATGGCGGTGCCACCGTGAGGACGCAGAAGGGCCCGCCCCCGGCTCCCGGGGGCGGGCCCGCGCGATTCACCGGCCGGGGTGTGCGCCCGGCCGCTCACTCGGCGACTTCGGTGCGCTCCCACCACTGGTAGACGGTGACGTGTCCTTCCTTGCTGTCCTCGTGGCGCGAGGTGACCTTGTAGTGCTCGTATCCCCCGAGGTGCGGGATCTTCAGTTCCTTTCCGGGAGGGACCACCGGCACCAGGGTGCCCGCGAGGTCCTCCGGCCCGCCTTCGAGGAGTGCCTTGCTAGTCATGGTTCCAGTGTCGCCACACCGGGCCGGGCTGCTACAGGAACGCCAACCTGATCAGCCAGAAGGCGCAGGCGGCCACGATCGCCGCGGCCGGCATGGTGATGAACCAGCCCAGGACGATGTTCTTCGCGACGCCCCAGCGGACGGCGTTGACCCGCTTCGTCGCGCCCACACCCATGATCGCCGAGGTGATGACGTGGGTCGTGGAGATCGGCGCCTTGAAGAGGTACGCCGTGGCGAACATGATCGACGCGCCGGTCGTCTCGGCGGCGAAGCCCTGCGGCGGGTCCAGTTCGATGATCTTGCGGCCCAGGGTGCGCATGATGCGCCAGCCGCCCGCGTAGGTGCCCAGTGACAGCATGAGCGCGGAGATCAGCTTCACCCACACCGGGATCGGGTCGCCGTAGGTCTCGACGCCGCCGATGACCAGGGCCATCACCACGACACCCATGGTCTTCTGGGCGTCCTGGAGGCCGTGTCCGAGCGCCATGCCGGCCGCCGACACGGTCTGCGCTATGCGGAAGCCGCGCTTGGCCTTGTGCGGGTTGGTGCGGCGGAAGATCCACATGATCGCCGTCATGACCAGGTAGCCGACGATCAGGCCGACCACCGGCGACAGGAACATCGGGGTGACGATCTTGTCGAGCACGCCGGACCAGTACACCGTCGTGCCGCCCGCGAGCGCCGCGCCCACCATGCCGCCGAACAGCGCGTGCGAGGAGGACGAGGGCAGGCCGAAGTACCAGGTGATCAGATTCCAGACGATGGCCCCGAGGAGCGCGGAGAAGAGGATGCCCATCCCCTTGCCGCCGGTGGGCGTCTGGATCAGACCCTCGCTGACGGTCTTGGCGACCCCGCTGCCGAGGAAGGCGCCGAGGAGGTTCATCGCCGCGGCCATCGCCAGCGCGGCGCGGGGGGTGAGCGCCCGTGTCGACACGGAGGTCGCGATGGCGTTGGCGGAGTCGTGGAAGCCGTTGGTGTAGGCGAAGCCGAGAGCGACCAGGACGGTCAGGATGAGAGCGAAGGTGTCCATGGACGCCTCAGGACTCCTTGACCGCGATGGTCTCCACCGTGTTCGCCACGTGCTCGAAGGCGTCCGCGGCCTCCTCCAGCACGTCCACGATCTGCTTGAGCTTCAGCACCTCGATCGCGTCGTACTTGCCGTTGAACAGGTGCGCGAGCAGCTTGCGGTGGATCTGGTCCGCCTGGTTCTCCAGACGGTTCACCTCGATCCAGTACTCGGTGAGGTTGTCCATGGTCCGCAGGTGCGGCATGGCCTCGGCCGTCAGCTCCGCGGCCCTGGCCAGCACCTCGATCTGCTGCTCGACGCCCTTGGGCAGTTCCTCGACGTTGTAGAGGACGACCAGGTCGACGGCCTCCTCCATGAAGTCCATGATGTCGTCGAGGGACGACGCGAGGGTGTAGATGTCCTCGCGGTCGAAGGGCGTGATGAACGAGGAGTTCAGCTGGTGGAAGATCGCATGCGTGGCGTCGTCACCGGCGTGTTCCGCGGCCCGCATACGCTCTGCGATCTCGGCCCGGGCGGAAGCGTCCGCCCCGAGCAGTTCCATCAGGAGTTTCGAGCCCGTGACGATGTTGTCCGCGGACGCGGCGAACATGTCGTAGAAGCTCGTCTCCCTGGGGGTCAGACGAAAGCGCACGTGGGGTCCTCGGGGTGCTGCGGTTCGGGTCAGGGTGATGTTAAGCGCATCATCCGGCCACGGCTAAGGGGCCGTCCCCCAGTGTCGCCCATGGGCCGCCGTGCTCCACACGGGGGCATGCCCAGGCTGCTGCTACCCGGCAGAATTCGTTACAATATACCCGCCAGGGGTATATCACCTCGGTGTGTACCGAGAATTCCGAGAGCGGGGACGCGATGACGACCACCGAGGCCGGCGCGACGGCACCCTCCGAGAACGTGAGCGGAATCACCGGACACGAGCCCGTCACGCACGGTTACCACAAGCAGAAGGACGAGCACCTCAAGCGGCTCCGCCGGATCGAGGGCCAGATCCGCGGGCTGCAGCGGATGGTCGACGAGGACGTCTACTGCATCGACATACTCACCCAGGTGTCCGCCTCCACCAAGGCCCTGCAGTCCTTCGCCCTGCAACTGCTGGAGGAGCACCTGCGGCACTGCGTCGCCGACGCGGCCCGCAAGGGCGGATCGGAGATCGACGCGAAGGTGGAGGAGGCCACGAAGGCGATCGGGCGGCTGCTGCGCACCTGAGGCCGACCGGCCCGGGCCGCTGCCGGGCATCCGGCGGTCAGCAGCCCGGGCCGCTGCCGGGCATCCGGCGCTCAGCGCCCCACGCGGGCCTCGCGCTCCTCGGCCACCCGCAGCACCTCGTCGATGCTCTCCAGGCTGAGCCGCTCCTCGGCGGCCGAGGCCGCGATGATCAGCTCGCCGCACAGCTCTATCTCGGCGAGGGCCACGTGGTCCTGAACCGCCGTACCGCCGAGCGGAGCCACGTGCTCACCTCTTCTCTGCCGTCTGCCGCCGCCGGCTTCCTAGGGTAGGGAGCGGCCTCCGCGCGGCGCATGGCACCAAAGGGCTAGTCCCGCCGGTCATTTCTCGGCCCGTTCGGGCCTTGTCCCGGCGCACCGGCTCGGCTTACGGCTCGACTCAGGGCTCGGCGATCCGCCCGGTGTAGATGTCCTGCGGCCGCGGCAGCGTCACGGTCACCGGGGTCCCGAAGGCGGACAGCAGCGTGGTGGAGAAGACGGCGACGGTCCGTCCCAGCTGCCCGTTGACGAAGGCGAAGCTCTGCTGGAGCTTGCGGATGCGGCCCTGGTCGTCGAGGTAGACGTCGAACGGAACCGAGGCCGTGGCGAACCCTTTCGCCGCGGCCTCCAGGGCGGCCTCGTCGGCCACCGTGGCGCTCTTCGCCGCCAGGGCGAGATCGGCGGTGCCCCGGTAGTGCCGGACCGAGACCCCCGCGACCTCGGTCCGCTCCACATACGTCGCCGTGCGCGTGCCGCGCAGCACCTCGGCGGCGGCGAACGGGTCGGTGGCGCCGCCGGTGACCAGGTTGCCGTCCACGAGCGTGGCCGTGTCCACCCGTACCCACTTGTCGGCCGGCACGCCCGCTCCCCGGTTCTTCATGAACAGGGCGCCCGGTGCGAGGAGCTCGGTGATCGGCACGTGCTCGTCGGTCCCGGCCGGGTCCTGCGGCAGCACCAGCGTCAGCCGCCCGCGCTGCCCGCGGAAGTCGTAGCCGCCCTCGCCGCGGATCGTCACACGGGTTCCGCCGGTGGCCATCTCCATCGCCGTACGGGCCCGCGCGCTGCCCGCCTCCAGCAGCACGTCCGGCGCCTGGCGCAGGGTCTGCACCGGGTCGGGCGCGGCGCGCGCGTCCTCGGCCGCCGCTCCGCCGCCGGAGCATCCGGTGGCGCACGCGCCGGCCAGGACGGCCGCCGCGAGCACCGCGCCGCCCGTCCCGGCCCGCGTGCCCGGACTCACCCGAGCACGAGCAGGAGGGACATCCAGCCGCCGCCGCTCCGCCATCGCCCTGCCTACCCCCAGCTGCTACGTCCGTCACGGGCCCCTGTCGTCCGGTCAACGACGAGTGGGTGGCCCTCGTCACGCACGCACCCGATCCACAGGGGGCCGTAACGTCCCGTTCACCTGGCGTGGCTACATTCGTCATCGTGGTGCAGCATGAGGGTTTGAGTTTGGCCCAGGAGGACCGCGCGAGCCGGGACGCCGTGGGACACCGTGCGTCGACCGTCGAACAGGGCCGCTTCTGTCTGGCCCGGTGCAGCTGCGGCTGGCGCGGCCCCGCCCGCCGGGCCCGCAGCCTGGCCCGCACGGACGCGCTCGGGCACGAGGGCGGCGCCTAGGTCCTGTTGCGCAACGGGCCCCGGCTGCATTGATCACGAGCGACAGCCGGCCGGCCAGGGGCTGTCGTCGAACGGGCGTGCTCAGCCGGGACGGAGGGCCGCCGGCAGTTCGTCGGCCAGTTCGCGGTCGCGGAACTGGGTCAGCCGCTCTTGGGCTTCGGCCGGGGACAGCCACAGGACGCGGTCCACCTCCTTGTTGGGGGTGAAACGGCCCGTCGTGGCCTCGGCCGCCCAGTAGCGGACCCGTTTGGGCCGGCCGCCCGCCATGTAGGTCACGGTGCTCAGTTCGGCGCCGGGAACGGCGACGTAGCCCGTCTCCTCCGCCACCTCGCGCACGGCGCCCGCCAGCGGGTCCTCGCCGCGCTTGAGCTTGCCCTTGGGGTGGGACCAGTCGTCGTACTTCGGGCGGTGGACCAGGCACAGCTGGAGCGTGCCGTCCAGCGGCGAGTGGCGCCACAGCACACACCCGGCCGCCAGGACGGGCGTGTCGTTCGCGTCGAGGTCGGTCACCGTGCTCACCCGTCCTGTCAGCCGGCGCCGACGGCCTGCTTCTGCCACGACTGCTGGAAGGCGAACCTGGCCGCCTCCACCTCGTGCCGCTGGTCCGCGTGCAGCACGCCGAGCGCGTACGCTGTCGCCGGGGCGATGCGCGGGGTGCGGGCCGCCGAGGCCGCGGCGGCCGCCGCCTCGGAGGCGTCGCGGTGCCGGTCGAGGGCCTGGCCGGCCGCCAGCAGACGCGTGTTCACCGGCGCTCCCGCGGGCTCTCGGCCCCGCTCGTCGAGCAGGGAGGGACCCCCGGCCCCGTCGAGGACCTCGCGGGCGTACCGGTGCAGGCGCAGCAGCAGGCGGACCTGGTGCCAGGGGGCGTCCTGCGGGTGCGGGGACGGGTCCGGGGACAGGCCGTGGACCAGGGCCTCCGCGTTGTACGGGCTGCCGGCGGTGACCAGCGGGAGGGCGGCCACGGCGTCCGTCAGGCGCTCCCGGGCGGCGTCGGCCAGGGGAGTCAGGTCCGCGGTGGCGGCGGCGGGGGTGAGCGGGACGTCGCTGGCGAGTACGGCCACCTTGTCCGCGACGGCGTGGAAGCGCGCGGAGCCCAGCGCCTGGAGGGCCGTCGAGTGCGCCCGGGTCCGGGCCAGGCCGAGCTGGCGTTCCAGCAGGGCGCCCGCCTTCGCCGCGCCCACGGTGAGGTTGCCGCGGTCCGCGGCGCGACCGCCCGCGGCCTCCTCGGTGGGCTGGGCGGGGAGGACCGCTGTCCCGGAGAGCCGGTGCAGGGCCAGCAGCAGCCGTTCCAGGCAGGCCTGGCAGGCGTGTTCCCGGGCCAGGGTGCCGGACAGCCAGGCCAGTTCCGGGCACAGCTCCGCCGACCAGGCCTCCTCGACCAGGGGGCGGAAGGTGTGCAGGCTGCCGCTGATGCGGCGGGCCGAGCGGCGCAGGGCGCGCGCGGCGTCGACGGACTCCTGCGTGCCGTGCCCCGTGCCGCCGGTCTCGCGGTGCAGGCGCAGCGCGCGGAGGAACTCGGTGGCCTGGGCCCGCAGATAGCATCCGAGGGCTTCGGCGGTGGGGGCACCGCCCTGCTCGGGCGCGGGCGGCAGCTCGCGGGAGCCCCCGGCCGTGGAGTCCGTCGGGTCAAGGTGTTGCTGTGCCACGCCGGCGCCTCCGGGCGTCTATGAGCATCTCCTGGATGTTGCGCAGGGGCTGGCCGTCCGCGTCGGTCGCGTACCGGGTCCACTCGCCGTCCGGGCCGAGGTGCCAGGAGGAGGTGGTGTCGGACATGCCGGTCTCCACCAGCCGGTTGAGGGCCGCACGGTGAGCGGGGTCGGTGACCCGGACCAGGGCCTCGATACGGCGGTCGAGGTTGCGGTGCATCATGTCGGCGCTGCCGATCCACACCTCGGGCTCGCCGCCGTTGCCGAAGACGAAGACCCGGGAGTGCTCGAGGAAGCGGCCGAGGATCGAGTGGACGCGGATGTTCTCCGACAGGCCGGGCACGCCGGGGCGCAGGGCGCAGATGCCGCGCACCAGCACGTCGACCGGCACCCCGGCCTGGGAGGCGCGGTAGAGCGCGTCGACGACGGCCTCGTCGACCATCGAGTTCACCTTGATGCGGATGACGGCGGGACGGCCGGCGCGGTGGTGCTGGATCTCCTTGTTGATCCGGGAGATCAGCCCGTCGCGCAGGGACTTGGGGGCGACAAGGAGCCGGCGGTAGGTCTCGCGGCGGGAGTAGCCGGACAGGCGGTTGAACAGGTCCGAGAGGTCCGCGCCGACCTGCGGGTCGGCGGTGAGCAGGCCGAGGTCCTCGTAGAGGCGGGCGGTCTTCGGGTGGTAGTTGCCGGTGCCGACGTGGCTGTAGCGCCGCAGCGTGTCGTCGCCCTCCTGGCGCACCACCAGGGACAGCTTGCAGTGGGTCTTCAGGCCGACCAGGCCGTAGACGACGTGGCAGCCGGCCTCCTCCAGCTTGCGCGCCCACTTGATGTTGGCGTGCTCGTCGAAGCGGGCCTTGATCTCGACCAGGACGAGGACCTGCTTGCCGGACTCGGCGGCGTCGATGAGCGCGTCGACTATGGGGGAGTCGCCGGAGGTCCGGTACAGGGTCTGCTTGATCGCGAGGACGTCCGGGTCGGCGGCGGCCTGCTCCAGGAAGGCCTGCACGGAGGTCGAGAAGGAGTCGTAGGGGTGGTGCAGGAGCACGTCCCGGCTGCGCAGGGCGGTGAAGATGTCGGGGGGTGAGGCGGACTCCACCTCCGCCAGGTCCCGGTGGGTGCCGGCGACGAACTTCGGGTACTTCAGCTCGGGCCGGTCGAGGCCGTGGATGCGGAAGAGGCCGGTGAGGTCCAGGGGGCCGGGCAGCGGGTACACCTCGGCCTCGCTGATCTTCAGCTCGCGCACCAGCAGGTCGAGCACCTCGCGGTCGATGGACTCCTCGACCTCCAGGCGCACCGGCGGCCCGAAGCGGCGCCGCATGAGCTCCTTCTCCAGCGCCTGGAGCAGGTTCTCGGCGTCGTCCTCCTCGACCTCGAGGTCCTCGTTGCGGGTGAGCCGGAAGGTGTGGTGCTCCAGCACCTCCATGCCCGGGAACAGCTCCTCCAGGTGGGCGGCGATGACGTCCTCGAGGGGGACGTAGCGGCCCGGGGAGCTCTCCAGGAAGCGGGACAGCAGCGGGGGCACCTTGACGCGGGCGAAGTGGCGGTGGCCGGTGACCGGGTTGCGTACGACGACGGCCAGGTTCAGGGACAGGCCGGAGATGTACGGGAAGGGGTGCGCGGGGTCGACCGCCAGCGGGGTCAGCACGGGGAAGATGCGGTGCCGGAAGAGCGTGAACAGGCGTGCCTGCTCCTTCTCCGTGAGCTCGCTCCAGCGGACCAGGTGGATGCCCTCCTCCGCGAGTGCGGGGGCGACGTCCTCGTGGTAGCAGGCGGCGTGCCGGGCCATGAGCTCGCGCGAGCGGGCCCAGATCATCTCCAGCACCTCACGCGGCTGCAGCCCGGAGGCGGACCGGGTGGCCACGCCGGTGGCGATGCGGCGTTTCAGGCCTGCGACCCGGACCATGAAGAACTCGTCCAGGTTGCTGGCGAAGATCGCGAGGAAGTTCGCGCGTTCCAGCAGGGGGGTGGCCGGGTCCTCGGCGAGTTCGAGGACGCGCTCGTTGAAGGCGAGCCAGCTGCGCTCCCGGTCCAGGAAACGGCCCTGCGGCAGCTGCTCCCCCTCGGCCAGTGCCTCCACGTATCCGTCGAGGTCGGCGTCGATGTCCGGTTCCAGATCGGAGACCGTGGCCGCCACGGTGTGCGGGCGGTGCGCGGCGATGGAGCCCACGGAGGGCTGCGGGTGCGGTGCGGTGGCGGGCCCCGCGGGGTCTCCCACGCGGGTGGTGGGAGCCGGCGGGGTCTGCGCTGCCTGGGTGTCTGGCTGGCTCATGAACCCATTCTTCCGCGTCTGCGGCAGGACAGGCGCGTCGAAAGGCACGCGCGGGAGCGCGGCGGCGGTGCCCTCGCGGGGCGGCTCGGGCTCGGGCACGGCGGGCTTCACCGCCTGAGCGTCGCAAGACCGTCTGAACCAATGGTTACGGCCACATGACGTGCGGGACACCGGGGAGCGGCCCACCGGGGACGACTCGAGCCTCCACGGGGCGCACGGCGCCGGAAACCTGCTCCGGCGACGGAGGGTTGGCGACCGCCCGTCGACCGGTCGACCCGAGGCGGGTCGCCCGCGGGCCGGAAAGGCGGAGCGGCGGGCCCAGGCCTCCGGGCGGTGGCCGGCCGGTCATGGGCGCGGGAAGCGGCCGGCAGGCCGGTCCGTGGGTGGTGGGGCCCCGCCTGCGCACCCGGGGGCGGAGGGGTGGGGGCTGTCAGGTTTCCGTGCGGTATCAGGTTTCCGTGCGGTACATGAGGTCGGTCTCGTATGTCGTGAAGCCCAGGCGTTCGTAGACGGAGACCGCCGCCTTGTTGTCGGCGTCGACGTAGAGCATGGCCGTCGGCAGGTCCCGCGCGGCCAGGTGGCGCAGGCCGATCAGGGTGAGGGCCTTGCCGAGGCCGCCGCCCTGGGCGCCGGGGCGGACACCGAGGACGTACACCTCGCCGAGGCGCTCCTCCCGGTGCACCTTGGTCCAGTGGAAGCCGACCAGCCGGCCTTCGCGCTCGGCGAGGAAGAACCCCTGCGGGTCGAACCACGGCTGCTCCGTGCGGTCGTCGAGGTCGCGCTGGGTGAGCGAGCCCTGCTCGGGGTGATGGGCGAACGCCTCCGCGTTCACGGCGAGCCAGGCGGCGTCGTCCCGGCCGGGCTCGAAGGCCCGCACGCTCACGCCCTCCGGCAGCACCGGCTCGGGCAGGTCGAGGTCCGTCAACGGCCTCCGCATCTGCCGCAGTTCGCGGAACAAGGTCAGCCCGAGGACCTGAGCCAGATGCCGTGCGGCGGACTGCCCCCCGTGCGCCCACACCCGCAGCCGCTTGCCGGACGCGGCCAGCAGCGCGGACCCGAGCGCCCGCCCGTGACCGTGCCCGCGGTGCAGCGGATGCACGACCAGCTCGGCGGTGGGCGCCTCCACCGGGTCGGTGTCCTCCAGCTGCGCGTAGCCGACGAGTTCGCCGTCGACGGTCAGCAGCAGATGGGACACCCCCTCGCGGGCCCCGCCCCGCAGCTGGAGCCGGCCCTGCTCGGACACCGCCTGCCGTCCGTCGGTGCGGGCGGCCGCCGCCAGCATCCCGAGCACGGCTTCCGCCTGGTCCGGGGCGAGCGCGGCGAGGGTCTCCAGGGAACGGGCGGTCGGTGCGGTGTCGTCGCTGGTCATGGATATGAGGGTAAGGGGTTCACCCGCCCGGTGAGCGGGCCTTCGGCGAGCCTCAGGCGACGCCGGGCGCCTCCGGGGGCGGGACGGGCGCGCCCGGCAGCCGTACCGTCGCCACCGTGCCGGCGCCCCCGGCCGGTGCCAGCGTGACCTCGCCGCCCGCCCGTTGGACGGTGCGGGCGACGATGGACAGGCCGAGCCCCGAGCCGGGCAGCGCACGGGCGCTCGGGGAGCGCCAGAAGCGGTCGAAGACGTGGGGGAGTTCGTCGGCGGGGATGCCGGGCCCGTGGTCGCGGACGGTGAGCACGCCCTGCTCCAGGACGACGTCGATCGTGCCGCCCTCGGGGCTGAACTTCACCGCGTTGTCGAGGACGTTGACGATCGCCCGCTCCAGCGCGGACGGCTCCGCCCGTACGAACCAGGGGTTCAGGTGCGCCGTTATGGTCAGATCCGGGCCGCGCAGCCGGGCACGGCGCAGCGCCGCCTCCACGGTGTCCTGGAAGGCGATCACCTGGACGCGTTCGCCCCGCTGCCCGTCCGAGCGCGACAGCTCCTGCAAGTCGCCGATCAGGGAGGCCAGTTCGGTCATCTGCGCCTTGACGGAGGCGAGCAGTGCCTTGCGGTCGGCCTCGGGGAGCGGCCGGCCGGTCTCCTCGCTGCGGGTGAGGAGTTCGATGTTCGTCCGCAGTGAGGTGAGCGGGGTGCGCAGCTCGTGGCCGGCGTCCGCGATCAGCTGCTGCTGAAGGTCCCGGGAACTGGCCAGCGCGGAGGTCATGGAGTTGAAGGAGCGGGACAGCCGGGCGATCTCGTCCTCGCGGTCGTCCTCCACGGGAATGCGGATCGTCAGGTCCTCGGTGCGTGCCACGTGCTCCACCGCCTCGGTGAACTTGTCCACGGGGCGCAGCCCGGCGCGGGCCACGGCGAGGCCGGCGGCCCCGGCGCCGACGACTCCCACGCCGGAGACGAAGAGGAGCAGCAGGGCCAGGTCGCTGAGGGTGTTCTCGGTGTCCTTCAGGGAGAGGCCGAGCATGAAGGCGATGCCCGGGTACGCGTCGGAGTTGGGACCGGGGCCCATCGGGACGGCGACGGTCATCACCCGGACGTTGTTGCCGTCGGTGTCGGTGGTGGTGTGGAAGGTGCGCTCGCGCAGATCGGGGTTGGTGGCCACCCCCCTGTCCACGGCGGTGACCTTGATGACGCCCGGGGACCGGCTGTCCACGCAGAACTTGCCCTGGTCCGTCACCAGCTGCACGTAGAGATAGGAGCGCTGCATGTCGCCCGGCGAGTTGTCCGTCGTCTGGGAGCAGTTGGCCGCCATCGCGGACGCCGTGGTGGCGGTCACCCTGCCGTAGCTCGCGAGCCGGCCGTCGACCTCGTCGTACAGCTTCCCCTGGACGATGAACCAGCAGGTGAGGGAGACCGCCGCCACCGCGAACGCCACCGCCGCCGCCACCAGCAGCGCCAGTCGGGACCGGATCGGCAGCGCACGGAAACGGCGCAGCGCCTTCCTCACTCCGCGCCGCCCTGCCGCAGGACGTACCCCACCCCGCGCACCGTGTGCACGAGGCGGGGTTCGCCTCCGGCCTCGGTCTTGCGGCGCAGGTACATGACGTAGACGTCGAGGGAGTTCGACGAGGGTTCGAAGTCGAAGCCCCAGACCGCCTTGAGGATCTGTTCGCGGGTGAGCACCTGGCGCGGATGGGCCATGAACATCTCCAGCAGGGTGAACTCCGTGCGGGTCAGCTCCACCTGTCGGCCGCCCCGCGTGACCTCGCGGGTGGCGAGGTCCATGCGCAGGTCGGCGAAGGTGAGGGCCTCGTCCTCCTGGGCGGCGCCCGCCACGGCCGCGGCGTAGGTGCTGCGCCGCAGCAGTGCCCGGATGCGGGCGAACAGCTCGTCCAGTTCGAAGGGCTTGACCAGGTAGTCGTCCGCCCCGGCGTCCAGGCCGGTGACCCGGTCGCCGACCGTGTCGCGGGCGGTCAGCATCAGGATGGGGGTGGTGTCGCCCGCGCCCCGGATGCGGCGGGCGGCGGTCAGGCCGTCCATCCGCGGCATCTGGATGTCGAGGACGACCAGGTCGGGCTGGTAGGAGGCCGCCTTGTCCAGCGCGTCCGCGCCGTCCACGGCGACCTCGGTCTCGTATCCCTCGAAGGCGAGGCTGCGCTGGAGTGCTTCGCGTACCGCCGGCTCGTCGTCGACGATCAGGATGCGCTGGGGATCACGGTCGCCTTCGGCGGGACTCATCGGTCGTCGTTCCTCGGATCGCTGGGGCCTCGGGACCGGTCGGCCCTCGGGCTGGACGCTCTCAGCCTCGCATGTTTCGGTGCGGCAGGGTGCGGCGCGCGGGTCGCGCGCCGCAGCTCAGGCCGCGACCGCGATGATCCGCCGCAGCGGCACCTTGTGCCGGTGGGGGCGTGCGGCGGAGGTGCGCAGGCCCATCAGCTGGGGGACCACGGCCGCCTCGGGCACGCGGTTCGCCGGGCTGTGCGGCTGCTTCACGACGGCGCGGGCCAGGGTGATGCCGGCGAAGGTGGTCGCGTCGATGGTGTCCGTCGTCTCGTGCACAACGTGCTGGATCATGTCGTACTCCTTGTCGAACGGTGCCGGACGCTGTCCGGGGGCTGTCCGGGCGCCTGCCGGTGCCGTGCCTCAGCTCTGGGAGCCGGAGCGCAGTGTGGCGAGGTCGGACTTGACGGTGTTGATCGGGATGGCGAAGCCGAGGCCGACGCTGCCGGCGTTGGACGAGTCCGAGGCCGACGTGGACGAGTACATCGCCGAGTTGATGCCGACGACGTTGCCGCTCGCGTCGATCAGCGCGCCGCCGGAGTTGCCCGGGTTGAGGGACGCGTCGGTCTGTATGGCTTTGTAGGTGGTGGTGGAGGAGCCGGTGTCGCCGTTGAACTGGCGGCCGCCGAACTGGAAGGGCCAGCCGCCGCCACCACCACCCTGCTGTCCCTGGTTCTCGTCGGTGGAGACCGTCACGTCCCGGTGCAGGGCGGAGACGATGCCGCTGGTGACGGTGCCGGTCAGGCCCTCCGGGGAGCCGATCGCGACGACCTGGTCGCCGACCGTCAGCCCGTCGGAGTCGCCGAGGGCCGCCGCCTTGAGGTCGGAGGCGTTCCGCAGCTTGATCAGGGCGAGGTCCTTGGAGCTGTCGGTGCCCACGACCTGCGCGGAGTACGAGGTGCCGTCGCTGGTGCGCACCTTGATCGAGGACGCGCCCGCGATGACGTGGTTGTTGGTGACGACCTCGCCGTCGCTGGTGACGACCACGCCGGAGCCGGTGGAGGTGCCGTTGTCGAGGGTGGCGTTGATCTCGACGACGCTCGGGGTGACCGCCTTGGCGATCGCGGCGATGCTGCCGCGCTGGCTGGCGGCCACCACGTTGGTGGTGCTGCTGGAGGCGACCGTGTCCGTGCCGGTCAGCTTCTGGAAGGCGAAAGCGGTGCCGCCGCCCACCGCGGCCGAGGCGATCGCCACCGCGGCGAGCAGGGCGAGCGGGCCCCTGGCGCGCTTGCGGGACGCCGAGGCGTGCGCGGGTCCCGCCGGGCCGGCCGGGAAGGCGGCGGTGTCGCCGCCGTCCGCGCCGCCCTGACCGCCGAGGGCGCCCGACCAGGCCGCGAACGGCTGGGCCGGGGCGTACGACGGCGGGGGAGGCCACTCCGGGTTCACCGGGGCGGAGGCCCGCCGCTGGTCCGCCGACTGCACGGAGTCGGCAGCCGGGGCCTGACCGTCACCCTCGGGGTGTTCGTACTCGCCGCTGCGGCGGATGCTCTCGCTCATGACATTGAGAATGTCCCGGGATCATGAGAGCTTCCTGAGTCTGCGCTGAGAAGCCCGACAGAACCTCGTATGCCCGATATAAGTACGTTCCCCGAGAGGTCCCTGCCGACAGGGAACCACGAGGTGAGGGGGCGGGGAGACGCCTAGTGCTGTGACCGGAAAGGTTTGCCGGGAAGCTCGCGGCGTCCGGTGCGGTGCATCGCAAGGCGGAGCATCGCCCGCGTACTGGATGTACTCGGGTGATGCGACAACGCGGCGAGGTGCCGTGCCGGGCGCCGCGAGCCGGTGAACCCTTCCGGTCGCAGCACTAGTCGCAGCCGCAGGACCTGCGGGCCACCAGCTGTGACGGGAACAGCTTCAGCCGCTCGCGGCGCGAGCCGGCCACGCGGATTCCGTCGTCCAGCACCAGGTCCACCGCCGCGCGGGCCATCGCCGACCGGTCGGAGGCGACCGTCGTCAGCGGCGGGTCCGTCAGCGCCGCCTCCTTGATGTCGTCGAAACCGGCGACCGCAAGCTCGCCGGGGACGTCGATGCGCAGCTCGCGCGCGGCCCGCAGCAGGCCGATCGCCTGGTCGTCGGTGGAGCAGAAGATCGCCGGAGGGCGGTCCGGGCCGGCGAGGATCTCCAGGCCGATCCGGTAGGCGTCGTAGCGGTTGTACGGCGCCTCGAACAGGCGCCCCTCCGTCGGGATGCCGGCCTCCTCCATGGCGCGCCGCCAGCCCTCGACGTGGTCGGACACGGGGTCGCCCACGGCGGGCGTCTCGGCGGTGCCGCCGACACAGGCGACGTAGTCGTGGCCGTGCTCCAGCAGGTGCCGCACGGCGACCTGGGCGCCGCCCAGGTCGTCGGTGACCACGGCCACGTCGTCGATGGCCTCGGGGCGCTCGTGCAGCAGCACCACCCGGGCGTCCCAGGCCTCGATCTCGGCGGCGGCGAGGTCGTTCAGCGCGTGGCTGACCAGGATCAGACCGGAGACGCGCATGCCGAGGAACGCGCGCAGATAGTGGACCTCGCGCTCGGCGACGTAGTCGGAGTTGCCGACGAGGACCATCTTCCCGCGCTCGGCGGCGGCCCACTCCACCGCGTGCGCCATCTCCCCGAAGAAGGGCTGGCGGGCGTCCGGGACGATCAGACCTATGAGGTCGGTGCGCCGCGAGGCCATGGCCTGGGCCACCCGGTCGGGCCGGTACCCCAGCTCCTTGATCGCGGCGAGGACGCGCTCGCGGGTGGCCGGGGCGACCGGCCGGGGTCCGTTGTTGATCACATAGCTGACGACGGCGGTCGACGTCCCCGCCAGCCGCGCCACGTCGTCCCGAGTCACCTTGGCCACGCGCGGAGTCTACGCGGATGGACCCGCTTCCGGGCAGGGCGTACCGGGGCGTGGACGCCGTCGCGGCACGCCCGTGGGAGCGCTCCTCACCTCTCCGCGCGGGCCCGCCCCGCCGGGGTGTCCTGATTCTCCGGCTTTGACTGGACGGACCCGGCCTTCTTCGTGTCCGCGGCGTCCCCGGCGCGGTCGGTCTTCTCGGGCGTAACGAATCGGTAACCCACATTGCGGACCGTCCCGATCAGCGATTCGTGCTCGGGGCCGAACTTGGCCCGCAGCCGCCGCACGTGGACGTCGACGGTCCGGGTGCCGCCGAAGTAGTCGTAGCCCCAGACCTCCTGGAGGAGCTGGGCGCGGGTGAAGACCCGGCCCGGGTGCTGCGCGAGGTACTTCAGCAGCTCGAACTCCTTGAAGGTGAGGTCCAGCACCCGGCCCTTGAGTCGAGCGCTGTAGGTCGCCTCGTCCACGGACAGGTCGCCGCTGCGGATCTCCATGGGGGAGTCGTCGTCGACGATCTGCCGACGGCCCAGGGCCAGCCGGATGCGGGCCTCCACCTCGGCGGGACCGGCGGTGTCCAGGAGCACGTCGTCGATGCCCCAGTCGGCGGTGACGGCCGCCAGGCCGCCCTCGGTCACCACGAGGACCAGCGGGCAGCCGAGGCCGGTGGAGCGCAGCAGTCGGCACAGGCCGCGCACCTGCGGCAGGTCGCGCCGCCCGTCGACCAGGACGACGTCGGCGCCCGGGGCGTCCACGAGCGCGGGCCCCTCCGCCGGGGCCACCCGCACGTTGTGCAGCAGCAGGCCGAGGGCGGGGAGCACTTCGGCCGACGGCTGGAGTGCGTTGGTCAGCAGCAGCAGTGAACTCATCGCGCCTCTTCCCCGGGTTGTCGGCCGCGCCCGGGCAGGGGTGACCCCCCTGCCCGGGCCGTCCTCCGTGCCCGCACCGTTCGCTCGTCCATGGCGTCTGGTTCCTCCTCGGGTCCCTGCCCATGCGATCGACGGGCCGTGCACCTGCGCGGTCTCCCGCGTCCTGTACAACGCTTCCGAAAGCACGAAAGGACCCGGGGGCTGCGCTGCCCGAGTCCTCTTCGCAGCAGAATAGCCGATATGAGGTCGGGATCGGCAGGTCGTGTGGCGCGTTCGATGGACGTCCGGGAGGGCGGGGCCCCACCGGGCACGGGTGTCGGGGGCGCGGTCAGGACGTTCCTGCGCTCGGCCGACGGGGTGGCGCTCGACGCCCTGTACGAGCCGGGCGCGGCCGCGCACGACGGTTCCGGTGGCGGTCACGGCGGCCGCGACGATTGCGTATTCGTGGTCGCCCACGGTTTCACCGGCGACCTGGACCGGCCGCACGTGCGCCGGGTGGCGCGGGCCCTGGCGCGCCACGGCGCCGTGGTCACCTTCTCCTTCCGCGGCCACGGGGCCTCCGGCGGGCGCTCGACCGTCGGCGACCGCGAGGTGCTGGACCTGGCGGCGGCGGTGGCCTGGGCACGCGGGTTCGGGCACGCGCGCGTGGCGACCGTCGGCTTCTCCATGGGCGGCTCGGTGGTGCTGCGGCACGCGGCCCTGCACGGCGGCCCGGCGGACGCCGCACCGGGCGAGGGGCGCGCGGACACGCGTACGGACGCAGTGGTCTCCGTCAGCTCGCCCGCGCGCTGGTACTACCGGGGCACGGCCCCCATGCGCCGGCTGCACTGGCTGGTGACACGCCCCGAGGGCCGCCTGCTGGGCCGCTACGGGCTGCGCACCCGCATCCACCACCGCGACTGGGACCCGGTCCCGCTCCCGCCGTTCCGGGCGGCTGCGCGGATCGCGCCCACCCCGCTGCTGATCGTGCACGGCGACCGGGACGGCTACTTCCCCCTCGACCACCCCCGGATGCTCGCCGCGGCCGCCGGTGAGCACGGGGAACTGTGGCTGGAGTCCGGCATGGGCCACGCCGAGAACGCCGCCGCCGACGAACTCCTGCACCGCATCGCGCGCTGGACCCTCGCACAGGCGGGCTAGCCTGACCCTGTTCATAGACGAGTGATCGAGGGACGGGATGGCAGAGGTCACGGTGCGCTACTGGGCGGCGGCGAAAGCCGCGGCGGGGGTCGCCGAGGAACCGTACGAGGCGCAGACGCTCGCCGAGGTGCTCGACGCGGTGCGCGGACGGCACCCCGGTGAGCTGGTCCGCGTACTGCGGCGGTGCTCGTTCCTCATCGACGGCGACCCGGTGGGGACGCGCGCGCATGAGACGGTACGGCTGACCGAGGGCGGCACGGTCGAGGTGCTCCCCCCGTTCGCAGGAGGGTGAGCGCATGACCGACCGGCCGTATGAGGGGTCCCCCGGGTCTCCGTACGACAACCCCTACAGCGGGTACGACCCGTACGCGGGGCAGTACCCCCAGCAGCCCGCCGCACAGCAGCCGTACCCGCAGGTCCAGTCGCAGGCGCCCGCCGCGCAGCAGCCGTACCCCCGGCAGCCGTACCCGCAGGCGCCCGGGGCACAGCAGCCGTACCCGCACGCGCAGTCGCAGGCGCCCGCCGCGCAGCAGGCCCACCCGCACGGCGAGCCGCAGACGTGGCCCGCGCAGCAGCAGGCGTACGGGGACCCGCACGCGGCCGAGCCGTACACGCAGCAGTGGCAGGGGCAGACCTGGGACAGCCAGACGCACGTCCGGCCTCCGGCCGCCGCCGCGGAGACGGCGTACCTTCCCCCGGTGGGACACCAGGGGCCGGTCGCGGCCCACGGGGTCCAGGGTGCCGGGGTCCAGGGCGGCGGGGGCCATGGTGGGCAGGCGCCTTCCTACGCGTCGCAGCCGCAGCCGCAGGCTCCGGCCCCGGCCGCCGCCGCGGAGACGGCGTACCTGCCCCCGGTGGGGCAGCACGCGCCGCAGCCGCAGGCCGCCGCCCCGGCCGCCGCGACGGCGGCCGACCCCGCCGGGGACGGGCCCGACTACGGCCCCGCGACCCTCGCCGGCAACGCCCGGGTCACCGACGCGCAGCGGGCCCGCGCCGAGGGACGTTCGCCGATCATCGAGCCCGGGATGCAGCCGGCCGCGCTCACGGCGCTGCTGGGCCTGCTGCTGGCCGGTGCGGCGGAACTCGGCGTCTACGGGCTGCTCCTGCCGCTGGTCGTGCTCCAGGGCGTGACGGCCGCGGGCTGGTTCCGGCTGAACGGCATGTGGCCCGCCCGGCAGGGCATCGCCCTCGGCTTCGCGGGCGCGCTCGCCGCGGACGTGGCGGTGCTCGCCGCGGGCCGCGAACACGCGCCCGCCGCGATCCTGGGCACGCTCGGGGTGTGGGTGCTGCTCTCCCTCGTCCTCCAGCTGCGTTCCCACGCGGACCCGGACGAGCGGATGTACGGCCTGATGGCGACCATCGCCGCGGCGGCGCTGGCGATCGTGGCGACCGGCTATCTGGCCGCCCCGCCGGACGCGGTCGCGGTCGGCGCGGTGGCGGTCGCGGTGGCCGTCCTGGCGCGGGCGCTGCCGCTGCCCACGGCGGCCTCGGTGGCCGTCGCGCTGCTCGCGGCGGCGGGCGCGGGCATCGCGGTCGGCGGCATGACGGACCTGGGTGCCAAGGGCGCGCTGCTCGGCGCGGGCGCCGCGGTGTGCGCGCTGGTCGGACACCGCGCGGCCAGCTACGACTACCCCTCGCGCTTCGTGCACTTCACGGCCGGCGTCGCCCTGCCGCTGTCGGCCGCGGCGCCTGCGGTGTGGGTGCTGGGACGCGCGCTGGGCTAGGGCCTCTCGGACGTCCGCTGCGTGAAGCCGTGGTTCGCTCCGTCCCGTCAGGGCTCTGGCCGGTTGCCGAAGCGCCCGGAGCGAGGCGGCTCGTGAGGGCCCCTCGGAGGGACCCGGGCGACGAGCAGGCGACGGCCGGGCGGGTCGGGTCAGTTCGAGATCACCGACCGCACGACGTCGGCCACGCGGCGGACGACGGGGGAGGCCTCGGTGCGTCGGGCGAGGGCGAGGGGGGTGAATTCGGGCGCACCGGTGAGCGGGACGTACACGACGCCGTCCAGGCGCAGGGAGCGCACGGACTCGGGTACCAGGGCCACGCCCATGCCGGCCGCGATGAAGACGACCAGCGTCCCGGTCTCGCTGACCTCGACGACGTCGGTCGGCTCGAAGCCGGCGCGGCGGCAGGCTTCGAGCACACGCGGTTGCATCGTCGAGCGGTGTCCGGCCGGATGGGTCACGAAGACCTCGTCCGCGAACGCGGCCAGGTCGACCGCGGACGAGCCGGCCAGCCGGTGGCCGGCGGGCAGCACCGCCACGAGCGGCTCGTCGCGCAGGTGGTGGATGACGAGGCCGCCGCCCGGCGCGGCCGAGGTCCGCAGCACGGCGAGGTCGAGCGTGCCCTCCCGGACGGCGTCCAACAGGTCGGGACCCAGGAGTTCGCCGCGCAGGTCGAGGTGGACGGCGGGAAGCTCGGCCCGAAGACGCTGGGCGACCAGGGGGAGCACGTCGTAGGTCGCGGTGCCGACGAATCCGAGGCGGACGCTGCCGGCCCGGCCGGCGGTGAGCAGGTCCAGTTCCGTGCGGGTCCGTTCCAGGGCGGCGATGATCTGTCCCGCGCGGTCCTGCAGCAGGCGCCCGGCCTCGGTGAGGTCGACATGGCGGGTGGAGCGGTCCAGGAGCGTCGTCCCGACCTCGCGCTCGAGCGTCTTGAGCTGCTGGGAGAGCGCCGGTTGCGCGATGTGCAGGCGCTGCGCCGCACGGCCGAAGTGACGCTCCTCGGCCAGAACCAGGAACGACCGCAGGTGCCGGATCTCCATGACCCCCAAATATAGTCCAGCCTTATCAATGCGGGTCGATCAAGTATTGGACCGAATCAATCCGGCCTGCCTACCGTTGCGGATGTGACGACGAGCTTCGTATACACCACCGCCCGCACCCCGTTCGGCCGCTTCGGCGGCGCCCTGGCCGGCTCCCGCCCCGACGACCTGGCCGCGACCGCGCTCGCGGGCGCGCTCGCCAAGGCCCCGGACCTTGACCCCGAGCGCGTCGACGACGTCATCCTGGGCTGCGCCAACCAGGCCGGTGAGGACAACCGCAACGTCGGCCGGATGGCGGTGCTGCTGGCCGGGCTGCCGACCTCGGTGCCCGCCTCCACCGTGAACCGCCTCTGCGGCTCCTCGCTCGAGGCCCTCATCCAGGCCTCGCGCGCGATCGAGTCCGGCGACGCCGTCGTGGTGGCCGCCGGCGGTGTCGAGTCGATGACCCGCGCGCCCTGGGTGCTGCCCAAGCCCGAGAAGGCGTTCCCCGCCGCGAACGCCACCGCGTTCTCGACGACGCTCGGCTGGCGTCTGGTCAACCCCCGGATGCCCGCCGAGTGGACGGCGTCCCTCGGTGACTGCAACGAGCAGCTGCGGGAGCGGTTCGCCATCTCGCGGCTGCGGCAGGACGAGTTCGCCGCGCGCTCGCACCGGCTCGCGGCCGCCGCCTGGGACGCCGGGTTCTACGACGATCTCGTCGTGCCCGTCGACGGTGCCGACCTCGAACGCGACGAGAGCCTCCGCCCGGGCACCACCACCGAGAAGCTGGCCGGTCTCAGGACCGCGTTCCGCTCCGTCGAGCAGGGCGGCACGATCACGGCCGGCAACGCCAGCCCGCTCAGCGACGGCGCCTCGGCCATGCTGGTCGGCTCGGAGGCCGCCGCCGACCTGCTGGGGGTGGCGCCGCTGGCCCGGGTCGCCGGTCGCGCGGCCTTCGCCCTGGACCCGCAGGACTTCGGCTTCGCGCCGGTCGAGGCGGCGGGGCGCGCGCTGCGCCGCGCCGGTATCGCCTGGGACGACGTCGCAGCGGTCGAGCTCAACGAGGCGTTCGCGGTGCAGTCGCTGGCGTGTGTGGACGCCTGGGGGATCGACCCGGAGATCGTCAACACGAAGGGCGGGGCCATCTCGCTCGGCCACCCGCTGGGAGCGTCGGGCGGCCGGCTCGTCGGGACCCTTGCCGCACGGCTCGCCGAGTCCGGTGAGCGCTGGGGCGTCGCCGCCGTCTGCATCGGTGTGGGCCAGGCCCTCGCCGTGGTTCTGGAGAACGTGGAGGCCACCAAGTGAGCGCGACCATCCTGGACTCGTACGACGAGGCCGTCGCCGACGTCGCCGACGGCTCGACCGTTCTGGTCGGCGGCTTCGGCATGGCCGGCATGCCGGTGCGGCTCATCGACGCGCTCATCCGGCAGGGTGCCACCGACCTGACCGTCGTCTCGAACAACGCGGGCAACGGCGACACCGGCCTGGCGGCGCTGCTCGCCGCCGGACGGGTGCGCAAGGTGGTCTGCTCCTTCCCGCGGCAGTCCGACTCGTGGGTCTTCGACGGCCTCTACCGCGCCGGCCGGATCGAGCTCGAGGTCGTGCCGCAGGGCAACCTCGCCGAGCGGATGCGTGCCGCGGGCGCCGGAATCGGCGCGTTCTTCTGCCCCACCGCCGTCGGCACGCCGCTCGCGGAGGGCAAGGAGACCCGGGAGATCGACGGGCGTACCTACGTCCTCGAGTACCCGATCAAGGGGGATGTCGCGCTGATCGGCGCGCACGTCTCCGACACGATGGGCAACCTCGTCTACCGCAAGACCGCCCGCAACTTCGGTCCCGTGATGGCGACGGCGGCGCGCACGGTGATCGCGCAGGTGAACCGTGTCGTCCCGGTCGGCGGGCTCGACCCGGAGTCCGTCGTCACCCCGAGCATCTACGTAGACCGCGTCGTACCGGAGGAGCGGGCATGACCACGAGCACCACCAGCGAACCCCGTGACCGCCAGGCGATCGCCGCGGCCATCGCCGCCGACATCCCGCGCGGTTCCTACGTGAACCTCGGCATCGGGCAGCCCACGCTGGTCGCCGACCACCTGGCGTCCGACGCCGGGATCGTGCTGCACACCGAGAACGGCATGCTCAACATGGGCCCGGCGGCGACCGGCGACGCGATCGACCCCGACCTCACCAACGCCGGCAAGGTCCCGGTCACCGAACTGCCCGGTGCCGCCTACTTCCACCACGCCGACTCCTTCGCGATGATGCGCGGCGGACACCTCGACGTGTGCGTGCTCGGCGCGTTCCAGGTGGCCGCGAACGGCGATCTGGCCAACTGGCACACCGGTGAGCCGGACGCCATCCCGGCCGTGGGCGGCGCCATGGACCTGGCGATCGGCGCCCAGCAGATCTGGGTGATGATGTCGCTGTTCACCAGGAGCGGCGAGTCGAAGCTGGTCGGGTCGTGCACCTATCCGCTCACCGGTGTCGGCTGCGTCGGCCGGGTCTACACCGATGTCGCGACCTTCGACCTGGCGCCCGCCCGCGACGGAGGCGCGGTCGTCGTCCGGGATCTCGCCGGCCTCACCTTCGACGAACTCGCCGCCCGGGTCGACGTCCCCCTCGTACGGGGCTGACGACCGGGTACACACCGACGACCCGGTACACGCCGTGCACGCCGACGATCCGGTACACGACGGGGGCCGGGGCGTCTGTCACAGGTGATCGACAGTTCCCCGGCCGGGCCGCCCGGCCGGGATACGCTCGCGCCTGACGGCCCTCCGGTCGTCGGGTCGCCGAGCCGAGGAGATCACCAGGTGCGCGCGCTGCGAATACTTCTGATCTTCGTCGTGGTCGTGGGCGTGCTGTTCGCGGTGGTCGATCGCGTCGCGGTGCATCTGGCGCAGGGGCAGGCGGCCGACCGGCTGAAGTCGGCCGAGAACCTGGCGAGCACCCCCGACGTGTCCATCAAGGGCTTCCCCTTCCTGACCCAGCTGGCGAGCGGCGAGCTGGACGACGTCGAGGTCGGCGTCAGGGATTACGAGGTGGCCACCGGCAACGGCGCCCGGAAGATCCGTGTCGACGGCTTCACGGCGGACCTGAAGGGCGTGCGGTTCTCCGGCGACTACCGCTCCGCCACCGCCGCCACCGCCACCGGCACCGCCACCATCGCCTACGACGAGCTGCTCAAGGCCGCGAAGTCCGACTCCGCCAAGGTCGCCCCCGGCGTCACCGCCCGTGTGGTCGGCCTGTCCGACGGCGGCGACGGCAAGATTAAGGTCGACATCGAGGTCAAGTTCTCGGTGCTGGGCCTCAAGGACAAGCAGCGCGTCTCCCTGCGCAGCTCGGCCGCTGTGCGGGGCGACAAGGTGGAGGTGCGCGCCGACTCCCTGCCCGTGGTCGGTGGCGTGCGGCTCCCCGAGGGCCCGGTCCGGTCGATCACGGACTTCCAGCAGGCGATCGACCGGCTCCCCACCGGGATCGAGCTGGACTCGGTCCGGGCGGCGGCGGACGGCGTCGAGATCACGCTGAAGGGTTCGGACGTCGAACTGGCCGGGTAGACACGCGGTGGACGAGGAGTTGTCCGACTGGCGAGACGTCCTCGTCCGCACCGCAGATGCGCCGCGCGGCCGGGAGCGGGCGGGAGCGCCCGGAGGTCGTACGCCGACGGTCCGGGCGCTCCCCCATCCCACACCCCGGACGATCATGTCTCAGCATTCGGCACGCCGGTGACACGCCCGCCCCTCCCTCCCTACGATCGACCCCATGCAGCGACAGGCGGATCTCACGAAGCGGCGGGCAGTGGACCTGTGCCGCGTTGCCGCCATGCTCTGTCGCCTTTCCTGAGCGGGAGCCCTCTCCCGCGTCCCTGCGCCCCGTAACGACCCGGGGCCCGCCCGCACGCCCTGTACGCCGGCACCCGAACGCGTACCCGTGTGCCCCCTCGCACTCGCACACCCCGCCGTACCTGCCCCGGAGGAGATTGAGCATGAGCCGCAGCGACGTCCTGGTCGACGCCGACTGGGTCCAGGAGCACCTGGACGACCCGAGCATCGCCATCGTCGAGGTGGACGAGGACACGTCCGCGTACGACAAGAACCACATCAAGAACGCCATCCGGATCGACTGGACCCAGGACCTCCAGGACCCGGTCCGCCGCGACTTCGTCGACCAGGCCGGTTTCGAGAAGCTCCTGTCGGAGAAGGGCATCGCCAACGACCACACGGTGATCCTCTACGGCGGCAACAACAACTGGTTCGCCTCGTACGCCTACTGGTACTTCAAGCTGTACGGCCACGAGAACGTCAAGCTCCTCGACGGCGGCCGCAAGAAGTGGGAACTGGACGCCCGCGAGCTGGTCGACGGCACCGACGTGCCCGAGCGTGCCAGGACCGAGTACCGGGCCAAGCCGCAGGACAGCTCCATCCGCGCGTTCCGCGACGAGGTCGTGGCGGCGATCGGCAAGCTGAACATCGTCGACGTCCGGTCGCCCGACGAGTTCTCCGGCAAGCTGCTCGCCCCGGCCCACCTGCCGCAGGAGCAGTCGCAGCGCCCCGGCCACGTGCCGACCTCCCGGAACATCCCGTGGTCCAAGAACGCCAACGACGACGGCACCTTCAAGTCGGACGAGGACCTCAAGGCCCTCTACGAGGCCGAGCAGGTCGACCTGGCGAAGGACACCATCGCCCTGTGCCGCATCGGTGAGCGCTCCGCGCTGACCTGGTTCGTCCTGCACGAGCTGCTCGAAGTCCCGAACGTCAAGAACTACGACGGCTCCTGGACCGAGTACGGCTCCCTGGTGGGCGTGCCGATCGAGCTCGGCGCCGGCAAGTAAGCACGACGGTTCAGACCGTTTCGACCTCACGAACCTCTGGAGAAGCACATGTGTGGAGCGAAGGCCGGCGGCCCGGACGCCTCGACGATCAAGCCCGGTGAGACGACGATCCAGGGTCAGGTGACCCGCGACGGCGAGCCGGTGACGGGCTACGTCCGCCTGCTGGACTCGACCGGCGAGTTCACCGCGGAGGTCCCCACCTCCGCCACGGGCCAGTTCCGGTTCTACGCGGCCGAGGGCACCTGGACCGTCCGCGCCCTCGTCCCCGGCGCCACCGCCGACCGCACGGTCGTCGCCCAGCAGGGTGGCCTCGCGGAGGTCGCGATCGCGGTCTGAGCGGTCGGAGCACGGTACGGCCGAAGGGTCGCACCCCACGGGTTGGACACCCGGGGTGCGGCCCTTTCGGCGTGCTTGCCGGCGTTCTCGCCCCGGCACGGCGTGCCCGTGCGGACCTACCCTTGAGGTATGTACGCGCGACGTCGGCACGTCTACTTCGCCATGATGGCCGTCTGCATCGGGCTGTTCGTCCTGGCCTGGGGCGTCGTGCGCATCTGGTCGGTCCCCGCGGCCGTCGGCATGTGCCTGGTCGCCATGGTGATCCCGCCGGTCGCCGCCATGGTCGCCAACCGGCGCGGGCCCGAGGACCGCTGGTGGGACGACCCGTCCGGCGATCCCAAGTCCGACGAGTGGTGGGACGAGCTGGACGGCAAGAAGCGGCGTTGACTCTCCGCCGGGCACCGATCCCGCCGCGGGGAGCCTCAGTAGACGAGCGCCTGCGTCTCGTCCCCGAGGACCTCCTGGACGAAGACCTGCGAGCCCGCGATCCGCACGCCCTCGATCACGTCCTGCTCGGTGATCTCGCGCCGCGCCGCGCACTGGGTGCACAGCGTGATCCTCCCGGCCGCCAGGATCGAGTCGATCAGCTCGGGCAGCGGCGCGGCGTGCGGCAGTTCGAACTCGGCGGCCCGGCCCGGCAGCGCGAACCACGAGGACTCCCCGGTCAGCCACAGGGAGACGTCGACCCCGCTCGCCACGGCCACCGCCGCGACGTTGAACGCCTGCGAGCACCGCTCAGGGGCGTCCGCCCCCGCCGTCACCTTGATCACGAGCTTCTTCGCCATGCCTCGATCGTAATAAAGATCTTTACAACTCCTTGCATCGCCCATGAGTCTTCTGGGAGCGCGCATACGGAAGGCGCGCTTCCCGTTCTCGTGGGGGGGACGTCTTGGAAGTACCGGAAAGACCCGAACAAGCACCCGAGATCCAGGAGCCGGCGCCCGGCGCACCGCGCGCCCGCCGCCGCGGCCGTACCGCACTGCTCGTCGCCACCGCCGCCGTGCTGGGCGTCGTCGCCGGCACGTGCACCGGTTATGTCGTCCAGGCCGGCCGTACGCCGACGCCGCTGCCGCCGCTGTCCCAGCCGGTCGTGAAGCAGGCCAAGGGCGAGGCGGAGCCGTTGTCGGCGGCGCAGGACCGGCGCGTGCGCACCGACGGTGACCTGCGCAAGCTGCTGCTCAAGCGGCCGAGCGGGGCACGGGACGTCGACCTGCCGGGCGGTCAGGGCTGGCTGGACCTTGCCGAGTACGTGCGTACCTTCAAGAAACCGGACCAGGCCTTCGGGTTTCAGGTCGGCAACGAGTTCCGCCGTGCCGCGGTGGCCGCGTGGCGGACCACCGACACGCACCAAGTCGAGATCCAGCTCGTGCAGTACCGCCAGGAGGAGCGGGTGGGTGCCGCGGGCCACGCCTACGACCAGCAGTACTGGGCCGAGCACGACTCGGGCGACGACGGCTGGCCCATCCCCGGCACGGACGACAGCAGGGTGTACGTGCACAGCACGCCCGACAGGGAGCCGGGTTACCTCCCGGTGTACCTGGCCGAGGCGCACGCCTGGCGCGGCGACATCGCGATGGACATCTACATCTACGACACCAAGCCCGTACCCAAGAAGGAGATCATGAGCCTGGCCGAGCGGCAGGTGGGGCGGCTGTGAGCGAGTACGCGAGCACGGAGCCGGCCGCTGAGGCCGACGAGCCCGCACCGGCCGGACCCACGGCGCAGACCGCGCCTCCGCCGGAACCGGAGCCTCCCATGCCCGCGGAGCCTCCCGTGCCCGCGCCCTCGGTGGAGCCGGAGCCTGCCGCGCCCTCGCCGGGGCCGCAGCCGGAGGCGGCCGTGAAGCCCGCCCGGCGCCGCCGCGTCGGGCTGGTCGCCGGATGCGTCGTGCTGCTCGCCGCGCTCGTCGGCGGCACCGGCTTCACCGTGGTCACCGTACGCGATGCCGACCACGACCCCGGCGCACCCGTCTGGCGCCTGCCCGAGCCGGTGGCGGACGGACACCAGCCCGAGGCCACCGGCCTGAAGGCGATGCTGCTCCCCTACGGCACCAACGGATACGGGCGCGGCCCGGACCTGGGCGAGTACGGCGCCGACGCCGAGCTCAGCGGCGCCCAGGCCACCGCGCTGCGCAAGGAGCCGCTGAGCGTCCTGCCCCGTTCCCAGCGGCTGCTGGTGGAGAAGCAGGTCGACAAGCAGCACATCACGGGCATGGTGATGCGCAGCTACCTCAGCCTCGAGAGCCCGGGCAGCAGCAGCGACGAGGAGGCCGACACCGCCTTCGGTGTCGAGATCGTGCTCTCCCGGATGGAGAACCGCGGAACGGTGCGCTCCGTCGCGGCCACTCAGCAGGAGTTCCTCACCGCGATGAAGGTCTTCCGGGCGGGACCCAGGATCGAAGGCCACCCGAACGCCCGCTGCTTCCTGTTGCCCACGGAATCCCGCGTGAGGCTCGAGCGCATGATCTGCTCCGCCTACGAGGGCGATGTCCTGGTCAGCGCCACCGCGTACGGGGTCAAGCCGCTGGACAAGAAGAGCGTGGCCCGGTTGCTCCGCGACCAGCTCGACCGCATCAAGGACCCGGGGAAGGCCGTATGACCGAGCAGCAGCAGGCACCTGAGGCCGCGGCACCGCAGCCGGCGGCCGAACCGCCGATGCCGGACGTGCCGCGGCCGGCGGCCGAACCGCCGATGCCGGACATCCCCCCGACGCCGGACGTGCCGTCGGCCGCCACCGTCCTCCCGGGGCCCCCGCCCGGTGGTGGAAGCCGGCGGCGCCTGCGGGCCGTACTGCGCTGGACCGCGGCCGTCGTCGTGTTCGCGGTGGCCGGGGCGGGAACGGCGTACGGCATCACCGGCATGGAACGCGCGGACGTCCCCGGCCTCGCCACCGCCTCGGACGGCCGCTGGGACTACCCGCAGCTCGTCCGGCCGCCGCTGCCGTCCGGCAGCCCCCCTCCGCTGGCCGAGTCCAACAAGGCCGGGGCGCACTACGCCGACCTGCGCGCTCTCGTGCTGCCCGCGCCCACGGGGGCCCGTGAGGACAGAACCCTGCGCGGCACCGACGGCTGGCTGGAGACGAAGGGCTTCCTCGCCGAGTACGCGCTGAAGGACGAACAGAAGGAGTTCGGGCAGAGGCTGACCGATCACGGCCTGCGGCACATCGCCGCCCGCGGCTGGACCACCCAGGACGGCACGCACACGCGGATCTACCTGCTCCAGTTCAACAGTGCCGCGCTGGTGGACAACATGGTCACCTACGGCAACGCGATCGTCTCGTACGACAGCCCGCGCTACCAGATGCGCGGATCCGAGACGCCCGCTGCCGACGAGGACCTTCCGCTCAGGGCCCAACTCGAGGGCATCCGGTACTTCAGCTATACCGAGGCCAAGCCCTACGGCGCCGAACAGGTACGGCAGGCGTACCTGACGGCGGGCGACACCCTCGCGGTGATCGTCCAGTCCCGCAAGGGCGCCGCGGCCGCTGTCCCCTTCCAGCAGACGGTGGTCCTGCAGAGCGAACTGCTCGCCTGAGGCCGGGGGCGCACCTCGCCAAGAGGGCCGGACCCCGGCCGACTAAGCTGGGGTCCGGCCCTGTGTACGTACCGCACCTGCTCAACCGAGGAGCACCCCGTGGAGATCTTCTTCGAAACCCTTCTGGTCCTGGTCTGCGTCGGCGTTCTCGCCTTCGCCTACCTGACCGTGAAGAAGCTGTACCAGGGCCAGCGCTGACGACGACATCCAGGAACGGCTGCTCATGATCGAGATCCCGTCCGACCTCCACAAGGGCCTGGTCCCCCTCGCCTTCCTGCTCGGCGACTGGGCCGGTGCCGGCGTGCACGACTTCCCGGGCGCGGAGAAGTGCAACTTCGGCCAGGAGGTCACGTTCACCCACGACGGCCGGGACTTCCTGGAGTACCGGTCCCACACCTGGGTGCTGGACAACGACGGCAACAAGGTGAAGCCGCTGGAGTCCGAGTCCGGCTTCTGGCGGATCGACGCCGACCGCAAGGTCGAGGTCACGATGACCCGCGACGACGGCGCCATCGAGATCTGGTACGGCGAGCTGGCCCACAAGAAGCCGCAGATCGAGCTGGCCACCGACGCGGTCGCCCGGACCGCTGCCTCCCGCCCCTACACCGGCGGCAAGCGGCTGTACGGCTACGTCAAGAGCGACCTGATGTGGGTCGGCGAGAAGCAGACCCCCGAGGTCGAGCTGCGCCCCTACATGTCGGCCCACCTGAAGAAGGTGGTCACCCCCGAACAGGTCGAGCGCTGGGCCAAGGCCCTCCCGGACGACCTCCCGGACGACGGCATCGCCTTCTTCAAGTGAGCCGGTTCTTCAAGTGAGCCGGTTCTTCAAGTGAGCCGGGTTCTTCGAGTGAGCCCGGCCGGGTCACCGTCCTAGACTTGGGGCGTGGTGAGCATCGACTGGAAGAGCGATCTGCGGCAGCGCGGCTACCGGCTGACCCCGCAGCGGCAACTCGTGCTCGAAGCCGTCGACAGCCTGGAGCACGCGACACCCGATGACATCCTCGGCGAGGTGCGCAAGACCGCGTCGGGGGTGAACATCTCCACCGTGTACCGGACCCTGGAGCTCCTGGAGGAGCTCGGGCTGGTCAGCCACGCCCATCTGGGGCACGGCGCGCCGACGTACCACCTGGCGGACCGGCACCACCACATCCACCTGGTCTGCCGGGACTGCACGAACGTCATCGAGGCGGACCTGTCGGTGGCGGCCGAGTTCACCGCCAAGCTGCGGGAGCAGTTCGGCTTCGACACGGACATGAAGCACTTCGCGATTTTCGGGCGGTGCGCGGACTGCGCGCGCAAGGCCGCGACGGCTTCGGGCGCCTCGGCCGACCGGGGTCCAAGTAGCGAGTCGTAGGCTTGTGTTCATGAAGAGCCCCCTGCTGTCCCTGCCCGGCGCCGTCCCGGCCGAGGGCGTGGACGAAGGCGTCGCCGCCCACTACGGCGACCTGTTCCGCGAGCAGCGCGCCCTCGCGGACGGCACCGGATTCGTCGACCTCTCGCATCGCGGTGTCGTCACCGTCTCCGGCGCGGACCGGCTGAGCTGGCTGCACCTGCTGCTCACCCAGCACGTCAGCGAGCTGCCGCCAGGCCAGGCCACCGAGGCGCTGATCCTGTCCGCGCACGGCCACATCGAGCACGCGCTCTACCTGGTCGACGACGGCGAGACGGTCTGGGCCCATGTGGAACCCGGCACCCAGGAGGCGCTGATCGCCTACCTGGAGTCGATGAAGTTCTTCTACCGGGTCGAGGTCGCCGACCGGACCGCCGACTTCGCCGTCGTGCACCTGCCGGCCGGCTCGATCGCCGAGGCACCCGAGGGGGTCGTCGTGCGGGAGACCGCCTACGGCCGCGATCTCTTCCTGCCCCGCGTGGACCTGGAGTCCTACGCGGGCCAGGCCGGCCCGCCGGCCGGGATCCTCGCCCACGAGGCGCTGCGCGTCGAGCAGCACCGGCCCCGGCTCGGCTTCGAGACCGACCACCGCACCATCCCGCACGAGCTGGGCTGGATCGGCACGGCGGTGCACCTCCAGAAGGGCTGCTACCGCGGTCAGGAGACCGTGGCCCGGGTGCAGAACCTGGGCAAGCCGCCGCGCCGCCTGGTCTTCCTGCACCTGGACGGCAGCGAGGTGCACCTGCCGACGCCCGGCACGGAGATCCGCCTCGCCGACGAGGGCCCGGACGGCCGCAGGATCGGCTTCATCACCACGTCCGTACGGCACTACGAGCTCGGCCCGGTCGCGCTCGCCCTGGTCAAGCGGAACGTCCCGGTGGACGCACGGCTGATGGCGGGCGAGACGGCGGCCGCGCAGGAAGTGGTCGTGGAGCCGTAGCCCCCCGGGGCTCCGGCTCCGGCGCACGTTCCGGCGGGCCCCGGACTCACATCTCCAGTAGGACCGTGAATGGGCCGTCGTTCGTCAGCGACACCCGCATCCGCGCCCCGAACCGGCCCGTCGCGACCGTCGCGCCCAGGGAGCGCAGCTGCGCGACCACCTCCTCCACCAGCGGCTCGGCGACCTCGCCGGGCGCGGCCGCGTTCCAGGTGGGGCGGCGGCCCTTGCGGGCGTCGCCGTACAGCGTGAACTGGCTGATGACCAGGAGCGGGGCGCCGGTGTCGCTGCACGACCTCTCGTCGTGCAGCATGCGGATCGACCAGAGCTTGCGGGCCAGCTGCGCCGCCTTCTCCTTGGTGTCCTCGTGGGTGACCCCGACGAGGACGCACAGCCCCTCGCCCTCGATGGCCCCCACCGTCTCGCCGTCCACGACGACGCTCGCGCCGTCCACCCTCTGCACCACTGCACGCATGCCGACCATGATGCCCCTCGGCCGTCCGGGTGCCCCCCCGGGGCCATATCGTGCTTCTTTCTGCCCCGTAACCCCCCATCCGGGGCTGATCGGGGGCACTCGGTCACATACTGGCCACCCAGGGTGGCACGATGCTGTCGTACGCGCCGGTCGAGGGGACGGTTGAGGCGCCATGAGCACATCGAGTACCGAGCGGCACCCGGCGGCGGCCTCGCCGATCCGCGCGGACGTCGCCGAGGTCCACCGGCCGCCCGTGCAGCGCGTCGACAGCCCCGGGCCGCCCGCTGTGGACCCCGATCCCAGCTCGTCCAGCACGGGATACGCCCGGCATCCCGACCTGGGCGTGCTGAGCCTGCCCGAGCTGCGCGCCCTGCGCCGGAAGGCGCAGCGGGACGAGGCCGACCTGAGCTACGTACGGCGGCTGCTCCAGGGGCGGATCGACATCCTGCGCGCGGAGCTGGCCCGGCGCGGGCCGGAGTCGGTCCTGGGCGCCGGGCAGGTGCCCGCGCCCGAGCAGGGGTCCGTCGTCGAGCGGCTCGCGGAGATCCTCAAGGACGCGCCCGCCCGGCAGCGCTCCTCCGCCCGGCATGTGACGCTCGGCACACCGCATGGGGAGGAGTACAGCCGGCTGGCGGCCCAGATGCTCGCCGAGGTCGAGTTGTCGGACCTCGGGGCGCGTACCGACCGGGAGTTGGGCGCGGCCATGGGGCGGCTGGTGCGGTACGAGCAGCAGGTGTCGGGTCGGCGGCAGCAGTTGCAGCGCACGGCCGACGGCTGCGGCACGGAGATCGCCCGCAGATACCGTGAAGGGGAAGCACAGGTCGACGACCTGCTCGTCTGACGCGGCGGCCACGGAGGCCACGGAGGCCACGGAGGTCGCGGCGGCCGCGGAGACCCCGGGAGCCGGCGTGGACGGCGGGACCGTGGGGCGGGTTCGGGACGACCGTGGGGCGGGTTCGGGAGGGGAACGGGGGCGGCGAGGGCGGGGCGGGGAAAACACCGCGACATCCCGTCCCCGGCCCCCCTACTGTCGGCCCATGACTGCCGCCAGCCCCGCCATCGACGTACGTCCCATCACCGACGCCGAGATCCCCGACTGGATCCGCGCCGTGAACACCGGTTTCCTGCGTCCCCCCGGTGACTCCGAGGCCGCGATCGCCGACGGGCGCACGTACATCGAGCCGTCCCGCACCCTCGGCGCCTTCGACGGCGGCCGGTGCGTGGCGACGTTCCGGTCCTTCCCGCAGGAGCTCACGGCCGTCGGCGGCGCGACCGTTCCCGCCGACGCCATATCCAACGTGACCGTCTCCGCCACCCACCGCCGCCGCGGTCTGCTGACCCGGATGATGGCCCAGGACCTGGCGGCCGCGAAGGAGCGCGGTGACGTCGTGGCGACCCTGATCGCCGCCGAGTACCCGATCTACGGCCGTTACGGCTTCGGCCCGGCCACCTGGATGACCGAGTGGGCGATCGACGTGCCCCGGGCAGGCCTCGACCCCCGCTGGGCGGGACCGGACGACGGCGGCCGGGTCGACCTCGTGGACGCCGACGACGTACGCAAGCTCGGCCCGGAGCTGCACGAGCGGCTGCGCCGCGCCCAGCCCGGCGCGATCGACCGCTCCGACCGCTGGTGGCGGGTCAGCACCGGCGCACTGCGCCCGGACCCCAGCCGGTGGACCGACCGTTTCCACGCCGTCTACCGGGCAGCGGGCGGCACGGTCGAGGGACTGGCGGCGTACCACTGTGACGAGACCTGGTCGGACGCCAAGCAGCCGCTGAACACGGCCACGGTGAAGAACCTGATCGCGGTGACCCCGGCCGCCGAGCGCGCGCTGTGGCTGTACCTGTGCTCGATCGACTGGATCACGAAGGTCAAAAGCGGCTGGCGGGCCCCCGACGACCTGCTCCCCCTCTTCCTGCCGGACCCGCGCGCCGCCACGATCACCACGCACGCGGACTGGCTGTGGGTGCGGATCCTCGACGTCGCAGAGGCCCTGGAGGCGCGGACGTACGAGGGCACGGGCACGCTGGTGCTGGAGGTCCTGGACCGGGCCGGACTGGCCGGCGGGCGCTGGCGGCTCGAGGCGTCGCCCGCCGGAGGGATCTGTACGCCGACCACCGAGAGCGCCGATCTGACGCTGGACGTGGCGGAGTTGGCGACCCTGTGGCTCGGCGACGAGTCGGCGGTGCGGCTCGCCGCGCTGGGCCGGGTCCGGGAAGAACGAGCGGGCGCCGCCCGAGGGGCCGACGCCCTGCTGCGTACGTCCAGGCGGCCTTGGTGCCCGGACATGTTCTGAGCGCTCCTTCCTGCCGATGACGGGTGACAGGTATGACGCATCCGTAGCTTGGCTGTTCAGTTGTGGCGGTACAGACGGTCTTCAGTTGTGGCTGTGCGGCATGTTCGGTTGTGACTGTGCCTGCCGTACCCGCCGGCTGTGCGCCGGCTGTTCAGTTGTGACTGTGCCTGTGCGGTGCCGGATCATCGGCTGCCGCTCCCCGTTGGCGCGCCGGCCGACCGAGCTCCCGGCTCCCCTCCGGAAGGGAGCACGGTCGTACGTTCTCCAACCGTCACCCTGGTGGCCAACACTTGGAAAGTCTGGCCAGGTCGCTCAAGTTGGCTACCAACTCCACTGCTGTTATCTCCGCTTGGAAGCGGCTCATAACCATCTTCCCGCGAACTGCCGGAAGATGGCGGGAAGTTGTACCGTTTGGGTGTGGACCCGGAACACGCCTCCGTCAATGGGCGGAAGAGGTCACAGCGGCCACAGAGGTCACACCGCGAGGTGGCCGACGAACTGCGGCACCGGATCAGGACAGGGGTGCTGCGGCCGGGCCGGCGCATGCCCACCCAGGCCGAGCTGGCCGAGGAGTTCGGCGTCGAGCGCGGAGCCGTGCGCCGGGCCCTGCGCGTCCTCCAGTCGGAGCGCCTGCTCACCAACGTCTCCAGGGGAAGCCCGGCGACCGTCGCGGCCGACCCGATGGGGGCCCTGACCGGCGGTCCCTTCGCCCCGCCGTTGCCCACCACGGCCGCGCTCGCGCCCCGTATCGAGGCCGCCTTCGACGCTCCCCACGTGGAGATCGACGCCCTCTGCCTGACCGCGATCTCGCTCACCCTGGCCATGGGCGAGCCGTTGCGGCAGATCCACGCCGGGCGACTGAAACCGGCCAAGGTCGACGTCCGCGTGCTGCTGCCGTCCCGCAACATCGACCTGGCCTTCCCGATCCCGGTGGACCGGCCCAGCGAGGACGACCCGGTCCACCAGCGCTGGCTGGCCCAGCGCAACGCCCAGGGCCAGGTGCTCAAACACAACCTGCTGGCCCTGCGCGCCACCCACGGCATCGACGTCCGCGTGACCTTCCGCGCGCTGCCCTTCACTCCACCGGTCAAGCTGTACCTGCTCAACGACAGGGAGGCGTTGTTCGCGTACTACACGCTGCGGCGGCGTGAGCAGGAGATCGACCACGAGCACCTGGAGCTGTACGACGCGGAGGGCACCCGGTCGATCCTCTTCGCCTTCGAGCAGGGTGCCGACCCGCGCGACACGACCTTCGTCGAGCAGTCCCACGTGTGGTTCGACGCGTTGTGGGAGACGATCAGTTCGGAGCTGCTGCTGACGGGCTGACGCCTCCCGCGGGGAGCGCCACCCCAGTCGGGTTGGTGACCAACCGTGCGGCAGTTGGCCCCACTTGGCGGTTATCCATAAACAAGTTCCAAACAACTCCCGCCAGATAGGGCAAAGTTGTAGCGTTTGGTTGTGACCCAGGAGAGCGTGGCCGTGAACGGCAGCAGAAGGAGCTCGCCCCAGGAGATCGCCGAGGCGCTGCGGGAACGGATCCGCACCGGCGAGCTCCGGCCGGGCGACCGCCTGCCCACCCAGGCCGAACTCGCGGAGGAGTTCGGGGTGGAGCGCGGAGCCGTGCGCCAGGCCCTGCGGGTGCTCCAGGCGGACGGCCTGCTCAGCAACGTCACCAAGGGCAGCCCGCCGCGGGTCGCCGCGCCCGTCGCCGCCCGCGCGGAGCCGCAGCCGACGATGGTCGGCCTCGCGCCCCGGCTCGTGGAGGCCTTCTCCGCCCCGCAGGTCAGGATCGACGCGGCCTGCCTCACGGCCGAGACCCTGATGGTCGCCGTCGGCGAGCCCCTGCGTCTGATCCACGAGGGACGGCTGCGCCCCGAGTCGATCGACGTGCGCATTCTCCTGCCGTCCCGCAACATCGACCTGGCCTTCCCGATCTCGGTGGACCGGCCCAGCGAGGACGACCCGGTCCACCAGCGCTGGCTGGCCCAGCGCAACGCCCAGGGCCACGTCCTGAGCCACAACCTCAAAGCCCTGCGCGCCACCCACGGCATCGACGTCCGCGTGAGATTCCGCGCGCTGCCCTTCACCCCGCCGGTCAAGCTGTACCTGCTCAACGGCGCGGAGGCGCTGATCGCGTACTACATGATCACCCGCCGCGAGGAGCAGGCCGACGACGGGACGCTGGACATGTACGACGTCCTCGGTACGGAGTCCCTGCTGTTCTCCTTCGAGGAGGCGACCGGGCAGCGCGACGCCGCGTTCGTGGCGGAATCGCAGAAGTGGTTCGACGCCCTCTGGGAAACCATCACGTCGGATCTGACACTCTCCTAGTGACTTCTGATGCGACGCAGACCGAAGCGGCGACAACTGAGACCGAGAACGAGACCGAGACCGAGGAACTGCGGAACCTGATCGCGGGCGCCCGTGTCGTGCTCTGGGACTTCGACGGGCCGATCTGCCGGCTGTTCGCCGGGCACTCGGCGGAGCGGGTGGCGACGGAACTGGTCGGGTGGCTGGAGGACCGGGGCCTGCACGGCCTGCTGACCGGCTCCGAACGGCAGTCTCTGGACCCGCACGTCGTCCTGCGCGCCGTGGACCGCCGGCACCCGGGCAGCGACCTCGTGACGGAGCTGGAGGAGCGGCTGACCCAGGAGGAGCTGCGGGCCGCCGCCTCCGCGCGGCCCACCCCCTACGCCGACCCGCTGATACGGACCTGGAGGGCCCTGGGGTCGCGCCTGGCCATCACCACCAACAACTCGCCCCTCGTGGTGCGCGAGTACCTCGCGCGCCGCGACCTCGACGACTGCTTCGCCCCTCATGTCTACGGACGCACCCAGGACCTGGCACACCTCAAGCCCGACCCGCACTGCCTGAACCGCGCCCTGGCCGCCACCGGCGCCTCCCCCGCGCGGGCCCTGATGATCGGCGACACCCCCACGGACCACGAGGCCTCCCTGCGGGCCGGCGTACCCTTCCTCGGCTACGCCAGCAACGCCCGCAAGGAGAAACTGCTCAGGGAGGCGGGCGCCACGGTGGTCGTGGAGTCCCTGGAGCCGGTACTGCGGATCCTCCGGACGGTCAGGCCTGGGTCATCAGGAGCGTGAAGATCACGGCCGCGCCGACCGCGAGCCGAGTACTGCGGCCCCGTACGCCCACCGTGACCGCGGTCAGCAGCGCCAGTCCCACCAGGCCCAGCCGGGCCTGCACCTCGCGTGTCAGGAGGAACTCCCCCAGGGCCCTGAGCAGTTGCAGCTGGACCACGTTCCCCACCCACCCTTCCATTTGTCAGCGAGTTGGCCAACTAGTAGCCCAATTGGGCTGGTTGCCTTGAAGTGGATGTCCCCTGCCGGTCTGATCGATTAACGCGGCAGGCCAAAATGACTCCCGATGGAGGCGAAAAGCCGGTTTGTTGGTGGGTTGCCGGCGGTACGGTCAGGTTGTGGGTGAGGAACGGGCGGGTGACGGTGGCGGCAGGGAGTTCCACCGGGTGTCGGAGGAGCTGCGGGCCCGGATGGTGGACGGCACCTACCCGGTGCGTTCCTTCCTGCCCTCGCAGCGCGACCTCGCGGAGGAGTTCGGGGTCTCCCGGGACACCGTGCAGCGGGTGCTGCGGGAGCTGGCCACCGAGGGCTGGACCGAGTCCCGGCAGGGCAGCGGCACCCGTGTCGTCAAGAACCAGCGGATACAGTCCTCGACGGCCAAGGCCACCCGGTCACGCAGGGGCGTGAGCCTGGGTCCGCTCATCAGCGAGGCGTTCGAACAGCCGGAAGTGGCCCTGGACGTCTACACGTTGACGTCCGAGTCGCTGGATACCCACATCAGGCTCCAGGCGGAGCGGATCCGGGGCGGGTTCATCCACCCCCGGAGCATCTCGCTGCGCATGCTGCTGCCGACCACGTCGGTGCCCCTGCCCTACCCGACGGCCAAGGACGAGGAGAACGCCACCCGTCTGCACCACCGCCTGCTCGCCATCACCGAGCGGCACACGGACTCGCTGCGGACAGTGCTGCGCGAGTTGCGGGCCGAGGAACTGGTGCCCGCCGTGGACGTGCAGATCCGGCACGTACCGCTGACGCCGGCCTTCAAGCTGTACGTCCTCAACGGCGTGGAGGTTCTCTTCGGGCCGTACGAGGTGACCGAGCGGCCCGTAGTCCTCGAGACCGGCGAGGAGATCATGGCGCTCGACGTGCTGGGGCTCGGGGCGACCCTCACCCATCACATACGCGATGCCGACCCCGATTCGCCGGGCTCGGTCTTTGCGACCTCGATGCGGGCGTGGTTCGAGTCCGTGTGGTCCCTGCTGTCCGAGTGACCGCGGGCCGCCCCGGTGCCGTGCTGTAGCATGCCCGCACCTGGTGAGCAACAGCTCCGTTTCACACCTAGAGCACGCAAGAGGTGGTGTGCAAGGCGACCTCGACGGTGCGACGCAGCCCGGACGCACTGGTAGGGGCACACCACCCGTTGTGCCGACAGCAGGCGTACTTCGAGCGTGTCTGATTTGACGCTTAGCGTACCTTTTGTCATACCGATGTTCTCGCCTGAGTACTTGAGCAACTGGAGCGGCCGTGGCTGCACCTCCTCCTCGTCCCCATCTCGGGGAACGCGCCCTCCGCGACGTCCAGAGGTTCGTACGGCTCGCCTCCGAGCTGGGTGAGTCCAGCGGCGGTCACCACAACCAGAACCACGTGCTTCCCCTGACGGAGCACATGGCGCGGATCCTGCGCAGGGAGGCCGGTACGTACGTGACCGTTCGGATCCGCCGTGCGCACGCGTTACCGGTGGTGATCAGAACCTGGGAGAACGAGGCCGAGATCCTCGACGCCGTCAGAGGAGTGCTGCCCGACGTCCCGGAGTGCCTGGTCAAACAGGACTCCTTCGCGATCCACAGCTACGTCGAGGGCGTTCCCCTCTCCACTGTCTGCGGCAACGGCAAGCCGGTCGACACCTTTCTGGTCAAGTCGCTGGCGGACCTGCTCGCCCGGATGGCCCAGGTCCGCCGGGAGGCGCTGCCGCCGCTTCCTCCGCAGTGGCCGTGCAACGACAAGGACAGCCAGGCCTTTCTCCAGACGCTGGCGAGGCTTGCAGACCGGCAGATCAGGCAGCCCAATTGGTATGCCTTCGGTGGCCTGTTCGTCGCCTTGGGCATCCCCGATGACGCCCTGACCCAGCTGGCTGCGCGCGTGCCCGCCATGGCAAGGCGGCCGTACAGCCTGCTCCACGCGGACCTGCACCGCGACAACCTGATCATGGCGTCCGGCGACGATCCGGCCCTTTTCTGTGTTGACTGGGAACTGGCGACCTACGGCGACCCGCTGCACGATCTGGCCACGCACCTC
This sequence comes from Streptomyces cyslabdanicus, assembly GCF_052663305.1. NCBI lineage: Bacteria > Bacillati > Actinomycetota > Actinomycetes > Kitasatosporales > Streptomycetaceae > Streptomyces > Streptomyces cyslabdanicus. The sequence goes on along the minus strand of NZ_JBQRUW010000028.1, from coordinate 201,921 downwards.
GTCCGTATGCGTTACCCCAGACGCCAGTGGGCCGAAGTGATCGATGCCTGGGCCGGATCCATGGACCGGATCCGCCCCGCGGCCGTCAACGGCCTGGCCAGAGATCTGCGGCACTACGTTGCCTTCGAGTGGGCACAGTCCGTCTACCCGGACGTGATGCGGGCGGCGCAGGCCCTGGAGGACGGGCCCGACCAGGAGAGCCTGGACGAGGCGACGACGAGTGTGCGTCGGGCACTGGAAGCGGGCGCCGAACCACTCGGGCTCAGAAACGTTCCGGACACCGCGGAGATCGAGCGTGTCCTGTTCCGATGGCGGGCCTCCCGGGCGGCGGTGCGCAGCGGTGGCGCGGGCCGGGCGGGCGGGGCGATCTCGTGGTCGGCGGACCCGCGCCTCCCGGAGCGGCGCGATTTCCCCGCCTCCGCCATCGATCACGCCCTGCTCGCCGAGGGGATGGCCTTGGCCAGCCGGGTGTTCAAGGGCACCGCACACCTCAACTCGGTGGTACGAGTGCCGGGGTTCGACTCCCCGGTCGTGGTGCGCCGCAAGCTGGCGAACGTCTGCCGCCGCGAGCCCAGATTCCTCAGCGAGCACGCTGTGCTGCGGGCCATCGAGGAGTCGGGCGTTGCGGTGGAGGCACCGAAGGTCCTCGCCCTGGGCCGCAGCCACCAGGGCGAGCAGTACGCCATCCACACGTATGTCGGCCCCGAGGACACCGACCGTCCGCCCAGCCACCCGGAGCTCGGCCTGCGGCCACACGAGGCGGACGCGCTCGTCGACCAGTTGTGCGCGTTGACGCGCGTGGGCTACGGAGAGCTCGACCCGGTGGCGGGCGAGGGGACCTTCTTCAACTGGCTGTGCGACCAGTTGGTGCTCATGGTGGGCGAACTGCCCAAGGAATCGCGGCAGCTGGCCCGGTTTCTCGGCTTGCCCGACGCCCCCCGGCTCCAGCAGATCCTCACCCGGTACTGGGTCAGCCCCCGCCGTCCGGTGCTCCTGCACGGCGACCTGAACCCGTGGAACCTCGTACGCCGCGAGGACGAGCGCGCCCTCACCATCATCGACTGGGAGATGGCCCTGATCGGTGACCCGTTGTACGACCTGGTCCGGCACATGCACCTCACGCCGACCCGCCCGGAGATCCGCGCCCGCATGTTCAGCCGCTGGGAGCGCCGCCTGCCCGCCGACCACACCACCGGCTGGGAGCAGGACTGGCGCGTGTACCACCGGCTCGAGACCGTCCGCTCCGCCTACGTCGACCTGGACCGCCTGGTGACCGGCGCGAGCCTGGACGCCCCCAACGTCCGCCGCGCCGTCGAGTCGTACGCGATGACCCTCGCGGCGGCCACCGGGTCACTCGGCGTGACCGCCCGCGCCACAGCGAACCCCTATCTTGTCCGTGCTCTTGCCTGAGGAGGCCATGACAGGACGCGGGGTCGGTCTGTCCGCAGTCCTGCGGTGGCCCCGACGCAGGGCGCTGCCGCGAATACTACGGCTCCTGTCCGAGCTGTCCGAACGGCTCACCGCGACCAGCAGGGTGCTCGTCGCCACCTGGAACAAGCACTTCGACGACCTGTGGGCCCTCGCCAAGGTCCCGCCCTGGCGCCGGCAGCCGCCCCCTTGACCCGGAAGCCCGGCTCCCGGGCGGCGGGGCTCGCTCTTGCAAGCGGGTTGCTTGCAATTGTTAGCAGGGGTGGTGCAAGGTGGAGGCATGGCATCGCTCAACGTCGGCAATCTCGGTGAGTACCTGCGCGAGCAGCGGCGCAACGCGCAGTTGTCGCTGCGGCAGCTCGCCGACGCCGCCGGGGTGTCCAATCCGTACCTGAGCCAGATCGAGCGCGGGCTGCGCAAGCCGAGCGCGGAGGTGCTCCAGCAGGTCGCCAAGGCGCTGCGGATCTCCGCCGAGACGTTGTACGTGCGGGCCGGGATCCTCGACGCCGAGCGGGACCGGGACGACGTGGAGACGCGCGCCGTCATCCTCTCCGACCCGTCGCTGAACGAGCGGCAGAAGCAGGTGCTGCTCCAGATCTACGAGTCCTTCCGCAAGGAGAACGGGTTCGGGACCTCCGAGACGGACGGTCCCCGTGAGCGGGCGGCCCAGGACGGCGGCACCGGCACCGACGGCGGCTCCATACCCGTCCGGCCCGCCGCCGAGGCGGACGGCGGCCGGCCCGCCCCCGCCGAGCGGGGCCGTACCCGCACGTCCGGCGGTGACGCCGATCCGCGGGAGGCGGCGGGCTGATCCCAGCGAGCGCACGGTCACGGGCCGGGCGCCCGGCCCGACCACCGCGGAAACCCAAAACCCTCAGCCACAAGCGACCCGGGAGGACCCACACCATGGCCATCACCGACGACTTGCGCAAGACCTTCAGCGACCCCACGCCGCTCTACTTCGCCGCGGGCACCGCGGACCTGGCCCTCCAGCAGGCCAAGAAGGTGCCCGCCCTGATGGAGCAGCTGCGCGCCGAGGCCCCGGCCCGTATCGACGCGGTGCGCAACACCGACCCGAAGGCCGTCCAGGCACGGGCCACCGCCCGCGCCAGGGAGGCCGGTGTCCGGGTCAAGGAGACGCAGGAGACCCTCCAGACCAAGGTCACCGACTTCCTGACCTACCTCGACACCGACCTGAAGAAGCTCAGCACGAACCTCGACGCCGACCTGAAGAAGCTCGGCGAGAGTGCCCAGGACCTCGCCCTGCGCGGCGTCGGCGTCGCCGCCGAGTACGCCGTCAAGGCCCGCGAGACCTACGAGAAGGTCGCCGAGCACGGCGAGCAGACCGTGAAGACCTGGCGCGGCCAGGCCGCCGAGGGCATCGAGGACTTCGCCGGCGGGGTCGAGGAACTCGCCGTCGCCGTCGAGCCGCAGCCCGAGCCGAGGACGGAGCCGGTCATGGTCAAGGAGGACGGCCCCGAGGCCGGGGCCACGCCCATCACGGCCAAGAAGAACCAGTCGAAGAAGGGTCCGGCCATGCGCAAGACCCCGCCCACGGCGAAGAAGCCCACCCCGCCCGCCCCGTAGGCGGCGCCGGGCAGGTGGCCTCCTGCGGGTGGCGTCGGGCAGGCGCCGACACGCCGGATCGCCTCACCCGAACGGGCGACGGGCACCCGGGCCGGGCACCCTTGGGGTGCCCGGCCCGTTCTACGGGTACGGTGGCGGCGTAGGAATCGGGAGAGAACGGGCGGTGGGCAACATGCTGATGCTGGGCTTCCAGGGGCTCCTGGGGATTCTGAAGATCGTCCTGATGGGCTTGGCCGCGTTCGGGCTGTTCGACGCCGCGTTCCGGCGCGAGGACGCCTTCCGCGCGGCCGACAAGCAGAACAAGATGTTCTGGCTGATCATCCTGGGCATCGCGCTCGCCGTGAGCTACCTGTTCTCGATCTTCTCGTTCCTGCCGATCATCGGCGTCATCGCGAGCATCGTCTACATCGTCGACGTGCGGCCCGCGCTCAAGCAGGTCTCCGGCGGGAACGGATGGGGACGCCGCCGCGGCAGCAGCAGCGACGGCCCGTACGGGCCCTACAACGGCGGCCGGTGACCCCCGGCTCCCGTCGGCTACGGCTCCCGGTCCAGCAGGACCACCGCCACGTCGTCGGTGAGCTCGCCGCCGTTGAGTCCGCGCACCTCGTTCACCGTCGCCCGCAGCAGCCCCTCCCCACGCAGACCCTGGTCGAACTGGTGGCGGACCACCTCGACCATGCCGTCCTGGCCCAGCCGCTCGCCGTCCTCCCCGACCCGGCCCTCGATCAGGCCGTCGGTGTAGAGCATCAGGCTCCATGCCGCGCCCAGCTCCACCTGCATCCGGGGCCAGCGGGCGCCGGGCAGCAGGCCGAGTGCGGGGCCGTTGTTCTCGTACGGCAGCAGCCGGGCGGGCCTGCCGGGAGTGATCACCAGCGGTGACGGGTGGCCGGCCAGGCACAGTCCCGCCTGGCGACCGTCGGGCGCTATGTCCACCGCGCACAGGGTCGCGAAGATCTCCTCGTCGGAACGCTCGTGCTCCAGCACCTGCTGGAGCGTGCCCAGCAGCTCGTCCCCGCACAGCCCCGCCAGGGTCAGCGCCCGCCAGGCGATCCGCAGCTCCACGCCCAGCGCCGCCTCGTCGGGGCCGTGCCCGGAGACGTCGCCGATCATCGCGTGCACGGTGCCGTCGGGGGTGCGGACGGCGTCGTAGAAGTCGCCGCCGAGCAGCGCGCGTGAGCGGCCGGGGCGGTAGCGGGAGGCGAAACGCAGCGTGGACCCGTCCAGCAGCGGGGTCGGCAGCAGGCCGCGCTCCAGGCGGCGGTTCTCCTGCGCGCGCAGCCTGCCCTCGGCGAGCCTGCGCTCGGCCGTGTCGGAGCGCTTGCGTTCCACCGCGTAGCGGATCGCACGGCTCAGCAGCCGCCCGTCCAACTCGTCGCGGAACAGGTAGTCCTGGGCGCCGACCCGCACCGCCTGGGCGGCGCGTTCGGCGTCACCGGAGGAGGTGAGCGCGAGCACGGCGTGCCGGGGCGCGAGCTCGAGCACGTGCCGCAGCACGGCGAGCTCGTCGTCGTCGCCCGCGGACCGGCCCGGCGCGGGCAGCGCGAGGTCCAGCAGGATGCAGTGCACGTCATCGGTGAGCAGCCGCTCGGCCTCGGTGAGGTTGCGGGCCCGGCGCACGCGGATCGGCCTGCCGGACGAGTCGAGCAGTTCGGGCACCATCGGCGAGCCGACCGGGTCGTCCTCGATCAGCAGCAGCGTGAGCTGGGCGCTGTGGGCCTGGGCGCCGGCGCGGTTGTCCTTCTCGACGGTTGCTTCCTTACGCGGGGCCTGTGCTGCGGAGGTGTCGTCGCCGTGGGACGCGGTCTGTGCCTGGTCGCACTCCGCGGCCGGGACTGTCCTCTGCCGCGGTACGGGCACGGGCATTGTCCTGGGTTCCTTCCCTCCCCCCGAGGGCATGGCGGGTACGAGGGACCTCGGCCCGCCGACGGGACACTAGCGGTAGTCGGCGCCGCGGGGGAATGGTGTGAGGCGCGTCGCTCCGGCTTTCGCCGCTGTCATATGCCGCGATCCCTACCGGAGTTGGACACGGCGACCCGGGGGCCGGAATGACGAAGCTCACGTCCCCGAGGGGTTTGGCGACGACCCGGGGGTGCGATCGGTCACGTGGCCGGGGTCACCGGAGACCGGCCGGGCCGTGGAGTGCGTGGCCGTGTCCCGCCGTCGCCTCGGCCCCTGGCCCGCCGTGGGAACCTCAGTCCGTGTCGGGCCGTACGACGCCCAGGATCGGCATCGAGCCCGCCCCGGCGAGCGTCACCGTCCGCCCCGGCCGCGGGGCGTGCACGATCGTGCCGTCGCCGACGTACATCCCGACATGGCTGGCGTCACCGAAGTAGATGATCAGGTCGCCGGGCCGCATGTCCTTGATGTCCACGTGCCTCAGCCGCTTCCACTGCTGCTGCGAGGTGCGCGGGACGGGACGGCCGGCCGCCGCCCAGGCCTGGGAGGTGAGTCCCGAGCAGTCGTACGTCCCGGGGCCCTCTGCGCCCCACTCGTACGGCTTGCCGAGCTGGGCCGTCGCGAACTCGACCGCCCTCCTGCCGGTCGCGGACGCCTTCCCGTCGAGCTCGTCGAGGATCCCGGTGCCCAGCCAGGCCGACTGCGCCCGGTCAGAGGCCTGCCGTTCCAGTTCGGCGAGGCGCTCGCGCTGCCGCTTCTCCAGCCTGGCCTCGAGCTGCTCGGCCTCCTTGATCCGCTGCTTGATCCGCTTCTTCGCCGCGGCCTTGGCCTTGCGGCCCGCCTCCAGCATGTGCAGGTGGTCGGCGGCGTCGTCCGCGTACAGCTTCAAGTCCTGCTGGGCGCGGGCCGTTTCCTCGATCAGGCTCTTGGTCGCCCGCTGGCTCTGGAGCACCCGGCCGGCCCCCTCGAAGAAGTCCTGCGGGTCGTTGCCCAGCATCAGCTGGACCTCGGGCGGCAGGCCGCCCGTGCGGTACTGGGCGCGGGCCGCGGCGCCGGCGCGGTCCCTCAGCCCGTCGAGTCTGAGCTGTCCCTCGGCGATCTTCCGGTTCAGGTCCGTGATCTCGGCGGACTGCTTCTTCGTCTTCTCCGCGGCCAGGTTGTAGGCGTCGGTGGCGACGGCCGCGTCGTGGTACAGCTTGTCCAGCTTGGCGCGGACGGCCTGGAGATCCTTGTCCGGCGGGAGCGTGACGGAGGGGGAGGCCGAGGGCGAGGCCGAAGGAGCGGGCGCGGCGGGCGGCGTCGGTTCCGGCAGCGCGCGTGCGATGGCGGTGCCCGGTGCGCCCAGCAGCGTGACCGCGCAGACCACGGTCACGGCCGCCGCGAGCACGCTGTGCCTGCCCCGTCCCATACTCGCCCCCCAGCTGATTAACCGTCAGTAACATGCAGACGCTCGGGCGATCGTGCCACGACTCGGCGCAAAGCGACAGAGGTGCGGCGATCTCCCGGCGATCTCCCCGTCTGTGTGACGAACGCACCGCAAAGATCGTTCCCCGCTGGTCGCGGCGGACACGCGTGCCGCCGCGCGGCAGGCGGTCACCGGTCAGGCGCGCGGCGCCAACGCCCGCCACTTGAGGGTCACTTCGCCCTGCCGCCACCGCGCAGGGCCGTCCGTCACCGGCCAGTCGGCCGCCAGGTCGCGCACCGCGCGGATCCAGCGCTGGCGGGCGCCGTAGGCGGCGTACGGCGCGGCGCTCGCCCAGGCCCGGTCGAAGTCGCGCAGGAAGGCGTGCACCGGCTCACCGCGTACGTTGCGGTGGATGAGCGCCTTCGGGAGGCGTTCGGCCAGGTCGGACGGGCGGTCCAGGGAGCCGAGCCGGGTGGCGAAGGTCACCGTGCGGGGGCCTTCCGGGCCGAGTGCGACCCACACGTGCCGGCGCCCGATCTCGTCGCACGTGCCCTCCACCAGCAGGCCTCCGCGCGAGTGGCCGTCCGCCGGGGCGAGCCGCGTGCGCAACCGCTCCCAGACGGCGGCGACCTCTGCCTCGTCGTACTGCCGCAGCACGTTCGCCGCGCGGATGAGGTGCGGACGCTGCGGGACGGGGACCTCGAAGCCGCCGTGCCGGAAGACGAGTCCGTCGCGCTCGTACGGCTTCGCGGCCGCGACCCGGGCCGGTTCGATCTCCACGCCCACCACGCGCGCGCGTGGAGCGGCGGTGCGCAGCCGGTGCAGCAGCTCGACCGCCGTCCAGGGGGCGGCGCCGTAGCCGAGGTCGACGGCCACCGGATCGGCGGCGCGGCGCAGTTCGGCGCCGTGCACGGCCGCGATCCAGCGGTCCATGCGGCGGAGCCGGTTGGGGTTGGTCGTCCCGCGCGTCACCGTTCCCACGACGGGGGTCCCCCGGCTCGGACGAAGCCGAGAGTGGGGGAGGGGCGCTGCACGGGATGTCATGCATACGAGGGTATGGCTCGTGCGGGCGGTGCCGTGCGGGCGGTGTCGTGCGGGCGGTGTCGTTCGGTCGTCGTGCCGGGTTGCGCGCGTGTGCGTGACGCGCTGCTCCCGAGGTACCCGCAGTACGTCCGGGCGCCGGTCGCGCGTGAGCGCCGGACCGTCCCGTACGCGGTCGCGCGCGAGCGCCACGTCCTCCGACGTCGAACGGTTGAGCGAGCGCCGGTAATGATTGGGCAAAGGACCCGGTAGCGGAAATGGAGTCAGGTCGTCCGGCGTTGGGTCATGAAGGGCGCTCGGCGCCCTTCGTACGGCATGCCCGCAACGAGGAGGAACGCCACGTGAGCCAGTACGTCAGCAGGCTCGGGCGCCGTTCCCCGACGGTGCCCCCGCGGCTGCGACTGCACCGACGGCCCCGGCGCGTCGCCATGCTCTCCGTGCACACCTCACCGCTCCACCAGCCCGGCACGGGCGACGCCGGCGGCATGAACGTCTACATCGTGGAGCTCGCCCAGCGGCTGGCCGCCCAGGGCGTCGAGGTCGAGGTCTTCACCCGGTCCACCGCGGGGGACCTGCCGCCCGCCGTCGAACTCGCCCCGGGCGTTCTCGTCCGGCACGTCGACGCCGGCCCCTACGAGGGCCTGGCCAAGGAGGAGCTGCCCGCCCAGCTGTGCGCCTTCACGCACGGCGTGATGCAGGCCTGGGCCGGCCACCGCCCCGGCCATTACGACCTCGTCCACTCCCACTACTGGCTCTCCGGCCACGTCGGCTGGCTCGCCGCCCAGCGCTGGGGCGTCCCCCTGGTGCACGCCATGCACACCATGGCCAAGGTCAAGAACGCCAGCCTGGCCGAGGGCGACACCCCCGAGCCCGCCGCCCGCGTCATCGGCGAGACCCAGATCGTCGCCGCCGCCGACCGGCTGATCGCCAACACCGAGGAGGAGGCCGGCGAACTCGTACGGCACTACGGCGCCGACCCCGCCAAGGTCGCCGTCGTGCACCCCGGTGTGAACCTCACCCGCTTCCGCCCCGCCGACGGCCGCGCCGCCGCCCGCGCCCGCCTCGGCCTGCCGCAGGACGCCCTGGTCCCGCTGTTCGCCGGCCGGATACAGCCGCTCAAGGCCCCCGACGTGCTGCTGAGGGCCGTGGGCGTCCTCCTCGACCGGCGGCCCGAGCTGCGCTCCCGCATCGTCGTACCCGTCGTCGGCGGCCCGAGCGGCAGCGGCCTCGCCAAGCCGGAGGGCCTGCAGAAACTGGCCGCCCGGCTCGGCATCGCCGACGTCGTACGGTTCTGCCCGCCGGTCGGGCAGGACCGGCTCGCCGACTGGTTCCGGGCCGCGTCCGTCCTGGTCATGCCCTCCTACAGCGAGTCCTTCGGCCTGGTCGCCATAGAGGCGCAGGCGGCCGGCACCCCGGTCCTGGCCGCCTCCGTCGGCGGTCTGCCGGTGGCCGTGCGCGACGGCGAGACCGGATTCCTGGTCCAGGGCCACGACCCGGCCGACTACGCCCACGCGCTGGGCCGCTTCGCCGACGACCCGCGCCTCGCCGACCGGATGGGCGCCGCCGCCGCCCGGCACGCGGGGTTCTTCGGCTGGGACGCGTCGGCGGCGGCCACGGCCGACGTGTACACGGCCGCGTTGCAGGCCCACCGGCGTCGCGTACGCTCGCCCCATGGGTAGCGCCACGGGTGAGGCGGAGCAGCAGCGCGCGACGCGGGTCGTCGAGGACGTCCTCAAGGACGCCGAACTGGAGTGGGAGAGCCCGCGGACCGGCACCTACGTCGTGAAGCTCCCCGGCACCCGCAAGCTGTCGACCACCCTGTCGATGATCGTCGGCCGGCACTCGCTGTCCCTGAACGCGTTCGTCGTCCGCCACCCCGACGAGAACGAGTCCGCCGTCCACCGCTGGCTGCTGGAGCGCAACCTCAAGCTGTACGGCGTGAGTTACGCCGTCGACCAGCTCGGTGACGTCTACCTCACCGGCCGGCTGCCGCTGGCCGCCGTGACCGCCGACGAGGTCGACCGGCTGCTCGGGCAGGTCCTGGAGGCGGCCGACGGCAGCTTCAACACCCTGCTGGAGCTCGGTTTCGCCTCGGCGATCCGCCGCGAGTACGCCTGGCGCGTCTCGCGCGGCGAACCGACCCGCAACCTCGAGGCGTTCGCACACCTGACACAGCGTCCGGTCGACTGAGGCGCGCCCGCCTCATGTCCCCTTGCCCCATGAGGTCCCGCGCCCGTACCGGCCCGGAGTCACCCCCACGAGTTTCCTGAAGTGCCGGGTGAGATGGGCCTGGTCGTAGAAGCCGGTCTCGGCGGCCACCTCGGCCGGTTTCCGCCCCGCCAGCAGCAGCCGGCGGGCGCGGTCCACCCGGCGGGACATCAGGTACTGGTGCGGGGCGATGCCGTACGCGCCGCTGAACGCCCGTACCAGATGGGCGGGATGGGCCTGTACGAGGGCGGACGCCTCGCCGAGCGTGACACCCTGGGGCACCCGCTCGTCGAGCAGTTCACGCAGCCGGCGGGCGAGGGCGGGGTCGCGGCGCGGGGCCCCGACGGCGAGCCGGGGCCGCAGATGCGCGCGCAACCGCTCGCCGATGAGTGTCAGCCGGCTCGCCGCCTCCAGCTCGTCACCGGGCAGGGCGAGCGCGGTGTGCACCTGCCCGACCCGCCGCCGCAGCACCGGATCGCGCAGGTCGGGACCGTCCACGGCCGCCCCGACGAGCTCGTCGCCGAGATGGCTGGTGTCCAGGTACAGCACCCGCTTGCGGAAGCCGCTCGGGCCGACGGGGGAGCCGTTGTGCGGGACGTGTGGCGGCAGCAGGGACACGGTGTCGTGCGGGGTGCCGTGCTCGTGCCGGTCCAGGTCGTACCGTACGGCGCCGTCGTCCACGATCAGCAGCGTCCACGCCTCGTGCACGTGCATCGGGTAGGAGTACTCGGTGAAGTGCGCGTGGAACACCTCCACGACGCCCGGGACACGCGGGCGCCAGGCGGAGACGTTCCGCTGCGGGGCCATGCAAAGAACGTACAAGACGGCGCGGCAGGGCGTTCGGGAGTCTCGTCCCATGAACAACGAGCAGTCGAACGACGAGCGGGACCAGCTGAACGACGAGCAGAACGACGGGCAGCCCGTCCGCTTCGACACCAAGATCGCCGTGCTGCTGCGCGAGGACCTGGAGCCCTGGCAGCGGCTGAACGTCACCGCGTTCCTGGTCAGCGGCCTCGGCACGACGCTCCCGGAGGTGATCGGGGAGCCGTACGAGGACGCCGACGAGGTGCCGTACCTGCCGATGTTCCGCCAGCCGGTGCTGGTCTTCCAGGGCACCAAGGAGACGCTGACCGCCGCGCACGGGCGGGCCCTGTCCCGGGCTCTGCCGCGCGCCGTCTTCACCTCCGACCTGTTCACCACGGGCAACGACCGTGACAACCGGGCCGCGGTCCGGGCGGTGCCGACCGGCGACTTGGACCTGGTGGGTCTGGCGGTGTACGGCCCCAGGAACGCGGTGGACAAGGCGCTGAAGGGGGCGCGGATGCATCCGTAGGCCTGCGGGCGAACGGGTGCCTGCGCTTGCCGGTGCCTGCGCTTGCCGACGTCCGCGCCCGCTCCTGCGCCTGCCTTACGCCGTGCCGACCTCGGTGCGAGGCTCGGTGCGGGTCTGAACGGCGGTGGTCGGCTCGGCCTTCGGCAGGTGGCGCATCAGGACCCAGTAGCCGAGGGCGGCGGCCGTGCCGACGGCCGCGCACATGCCCCACAGCCACTCGGCGCCGAGCCGGTCGATGACGGCACCGGACATCAGGGGCGCCACCAGCGCGGCCAACGACCAGGACAGGGTGTAGACGCCCTGGTAGCGCCCGCGCCCCTGCACCGGGGACAGCCGGACGACCAGCCCGGTCTGGGTGGGCGCGTTGATCATCTCGCCGAGGGTCCACACGCAGACCGTGAGCGCGAACACGCCGACCGACCCGGCGAACGCCGTGAGCCCGAAGCCGTACCCGGCGAGCAGGGCGGAGACGATCAGCAGCCGCCCGGGGTCCCGGTGCTCGATGAAACGGGTGACCGGGATCTGAAGGGCGACGATCAGGATTCCGTTGATGGCGATGGCCATGCCGTAGTCGGCGGGCGTGAACCCGGCCCGGCCCATGGCGACCGGCAACCCCACCGAGCCCTGCATGAAGATGACGGCGATCAGGAAGGACGCCCCGACGACCCCCATGAACCGCCCGTCCCGCAGGACGGTCCACAGCCGGACGGCGTCGCCGCCGCCCTCGTGGCTCGCCTGCGCGTCCGGGCCCGGCCGGGACTCGGGCACCTTCAGGAAGACGACGATCGCGCAGGCCATCGTCATCCCGGCCTCGATCAGGAAGCCCGCGAGGTAGCTGAACTCGGCGATGAAGCCGGCCGCCATGGAGGAGACGGCGAAGCCGAGGTTGATCGCCCAGTAGTTGAGGGAGAAGGCGCGGACGCGGTCCTCGGGACGCACGATGTCGGCCATCATCGCCTGCACGGCGGGCCGGGAGGCGTTGCTGGCCATGCCGACCAGGAAGGCGACGGCGGCGATGGCGACCGGCTCCCGGACGAATCCGAGCGCCGCGACGGACACGGCGGTGGAGGTCTGGGCGATGAGCAGGGTCGGCCGCCGTCCGAGCCGGTCGGCCATCACGCCCCCGGCGAGCGAGGAGACGACGCCGCCGAGGCCGTGCAGCGCGGCGACCAGACCGGCGTACGAGGCGGAGTAGCCGCGGCCGAGGGTCAGGTACAGCGCCATGAAGGTGGCGACGAAGGCGCCCAGCCGGTTGACGAGGGTGCTGGTCCACAGCCACCAGAACTCACGGGGGAGCCCGGAGACGGTCTCGCGGGCGGCGCGTCTCAGACTGGCGACGGACATGGAACGACCCCCGTGGATGTAAGCGGCTGATGCGGTGAGCACAACTTACGAGGAGGGGGATGCGCAGGACCACTCAATTAGCAGAAGCCGTCAACTGTCGGACGCCGCGGCGGCGCGGCCGTCCGCCTGCCGGGCGCCGGGGCAGGGGGCCGAATGCGTGGATTACGCTCTGAGGCATGGCCGACGCACCGTACAAGCTGATCCTGCTCCGCCACGGCGAGAGCGAGTGGAACGCGAAGAACCTGTTCACCGGCTGGGTGGACGTCAACCTCAACGAGAAGGGCGAGAAGGAGGCCGTCCGCGGCGGTGAGCTGCTGAAGGACGCCGGCCTGCTGCCCGACGTCGTCCACACCTCCGTCCAGAAGCGCGCGATCCGCACGGCCCAGCTCGCCCTGGAGGCCGCCGACCGCCACTGGATCCCGGTCCACCGTTCCTGGCGCCTGAACGAGCGCCACTACGGCGCCCTCCAGGGCAAGGACAAGGCCCAGACCCTTCAGGAGTTCGGCGAGGAGCAGTTCATGCTGTGGCGCCGCTCCTACGACACCCCGCCGCCGCCGCTGGACCGCGACGCCGAGTACTCCCAGTTCTCCGACCCGCGCTACGCGAACCTCCCGCCGGAGCTGCGCCCGCAGACGGAGTGCCTGAAGGACGTCGTCGCCCGCATGCTGCCGTACTGGTTCGACTCGGTCGTCCCCGACCTCCTGTCCGGCCGCACGGTCCTGATCGCCGCCCACGGCAACAGCCTGCGGGCCCTGGTCAAGCACCTCGACCACATCTCGGACGCCGACATCGCGGGCCTCAACATCCCCACCGGCATCCCCCTCTCCTACGAACTCGACGCCGACTTCCGCCCCGTGACCCCCGGCGGCACGTACCTCGACCCGGAGGCCGCGGCAGCCGCCATCGAGGCGGTCAAGAACCAGGGCAAGAAGAAGTAAGCGCCCACGAATAAGCCCCCTACCTGCGGTTTCTCCGCTTGTAGGGGGCGTCTTCGCACTCTGGGGCCGTCTGTGGGCCGTTAGGGCGATGGGGCCGTGCGCTCTCCGGGCTCCGGCTCCTGCCTCCACTCCGCTCTGGCGCCGGCGCTCTGGAGGACAGCGACAGCGGACTGGGCCCTGCACGCAGACAGTCCCTCAAGGAGGGTGACGGGCGCTTGGCGCGCCAGCACCCGGCTGTGCCACAAGCTCAGCCCGGTCACCTTTCGCACGGCTCGGATCACATCCATCTCGCGGGGCCCGCAGTCGATGAGCACCACCTCGTGGGACGGGTCGTCGCAGAGCAGCGTGTAGTACTCGGTGGACTCTTCATCGGACATCTCGCCCTCCTGCCTCAGCGAACGGGAGCGTATGCGCCCTCGAAGACGGCAGCCACGGCTTTTCGGGTGCGCTCGCGGCTGCTCGGCATGAGGTGGGCGTACACCCGCAGAGTCAGGCCGGGGTCGGAATGGCCCAGGTATTCCGCGAGGGCTTTGATGTTCTCCCCCGCGTCCGAGAGCACTGAGGCGTAGAAGTGGCGGAGGGCGTGCATGCCGTTCTCGCGGGACTCGGCGTACGGTCGACCCCGCTCGGGCACCGGGATGACGCTGGCCGCAGCCAGCGCCGGCTTCCACGCCTCCTCGTTGAGCGACGTCCGCCAGACATGCCCGCCACGCGGCCCGGTGAAGATGAGCCGCTTGGTCACCAGGGGCCCGTCTGCGGCCTTCCACGGCAACGTGATCTCTACCGGCGGGAACTCCTTCATGTGCGCTCGGAGAGCCTCAGCGACCGGCACGGGGAGTGGTACGTCTCGGAGCTTGGGCGTCGCGGTCGACGCGATCGACTTCAAGTCGGGCACCCTCCACGTGGTCCAGCATGTCGGCCCGGACGGCGAAGACCCGCTCGGGCGTCCACGGCACGACGCGTGTCGACGGTCGGAGGCCGGACGGACCGAGCGGGACACGGGTTGCGGGGCAGGTGGCCGTCATCCACTGCCGCGCTGAGAGCCGCGCCGGACGTGGCCCGCGGCACGACCTTCGCGATCACCACGAACCGCGAGTGATCGTCGATCCCGGTGACCATCTTGCGCTCGCCTCCATCGGCCAGCAGCACGCCGCCGACGATGTCCATCTGCAACAGTTCCATCGCCGTCGACCGCTCCCACCCGCGGTAATCCGAGCGGCGCCGCCTGCGTACTCCCGGCTCGAGCAGACCGTTGCGGACCAGGACCCGGTAGACCGTCGCCGGGGAGGGCACCGGTGCGATGCCTCTGCGTTCCACCTCGTGCACCAGCCTGCGCGGACCCCAGCCGGGATGCCGGCGCCGTAACTCACACACCACCGCCTCCACCTCCCCGGCGATCCGGCGCGGACACTCGGCCGGCCGGTGCGACCGTGTCGACACCCCCTTCCACCACCCCTTCAGTCGTCGTGCGAAACTCCCTCCCTGGTCAGAGGGAGGGGCAGGGGCGTGGAGAAGTCCGAGGCGAAGCAGTTGCTGGAACGGGCTCGCGAGATGTGGGATGCGGAGGAGTGGCTGCGTTCCGCCGAGTTGTACGAGCAGGTCCTTGCCCACTATCCGGACGAGGGCCCCAGCGCGGTGTGGTGGTATGACGCAGCACTGGCGTACAAGTTTCTGCGCAACTGGGCAAAGAGCTACGAACTCGGCCGTGAGGCTGCCGCCCGCTCGCCGCGCGGCGAGCAGGACCCTGCGTTTTGGAACCTGGGGATCGCTGCCACGATCCAGCGTGACTGGGCGACCGCCCGTGACGCCTGGGAGGGCTTCGGGATCCCGATGCCGGCGGGCGAGGGGGAGATCAACGGCGCCTTCGGCCCGGCGTGCGTACGGCTGGACACAGGTGGTGAGCGCGAGGTGGTCTGGATCCAGCGGCTCTGCCCGACGCGAGGACGCGTGATGAACGTTCCTGCCACGAAAGGCCGTCGCTTCGGCGAGATCGTCGTGCACGATGGGGAGCCGACTGGGGAGCGGACGTACAACGGCCAGAGCGTTGCTGTCTTCGACGAATTGCTGCTCTTCGAGGCCTCTTCGCTGCCGACGCTGCATGCGACCGTAAACGCAGCGGATGCATCCGACGTCGACGCCCTGGTGGCTTCATTCTTCGCGCAGGACTTCGGCGCCGAGCCGGCGAGCAGCTTCCACATGCTGTGCGCATGCTGCAGCGAGGGCCGGGTCGACTGGGATGAGGCCAGCGCGCCAACACACGGCGGCTCACAGACTGTCTGGCTGGCCGCCCCTGAGGCCGAGGCCCGGCAGCTACTGGATGTGTGGGCGACGGGCGGCGAACGTAGCTGGAACGGACTGGAGCTGTTTGGTTGAGCCCCGGGGAGTGAGCGGGGAGTGGATCAAGAGAGTCGTGCCGCGCAGTGGTCACGTAGACCAACGCACACCAAGCCTCTGACATGCACAGTTACTCAACCGCCCTGGTGGGTGCTGACACACGATCATCGCAACACCCGACCTTCGGGGACGCGATGGCCTTCGAGATCCGAAAGATCCGAACACGCAGGGGAAGAAGAAGCTGGCCCGTGAGCGGGAGGAATACTTCCGGCTCATGGAGCAGGGGGGTAAGCAGCCAGGAGGCGTGCCGGATCGTCGGCATCAACCGGCGTACCGGCAAGCGGTGGCGCAACGGCACCAATCCAACGAAAAACAGACCCGCTCAGCCCGCACACAGAGTGCGTGTCAACGGCCCTTGAGATGCCCAGGTGGGCGGCCGTCGGGTGTCCGGGCTGGTGGCCATCAGAAATCCATGCCTGTGGCCAGCGGTGTTCCTGGGGCCGGTCACGTCAAGGGGACCACTCCCTTGCCGGCAAGGGCCTCGGCGAGGCGGTGTGAATCGCCGGAGGTCGTCACCAGGTGAGCGTGGTGCATGAGGCGGTCGGTGCTGGCCCCGGCGAGCGTCTTGGGCGTGATCGTGTCGAACCCGGAGGGATGGATGTTGCTGGTCACCGCGATCGAGCGGCGTTCGTATGCGGCGTCGATGATCCGGTAGAACGCCTCGGCGGCGTTCTTGCCGACCGGAAGCAGGCCGATGTCGTCGATCACGATCAGATCGGCCGAGTCGTGGAGCCTCACCGGCTCAGGAATCGATCCCGTCCTGGTAGGCCCAGGCGGCGAAACCGACTGGCAACACTGACCACCGCCGCAACCGACACCGCTGCGGCACTCAACCTGCGTTGCAACGACCGCTGGAATCCAAGGGGTTTCCCGTGGGCAGGGGGCTTCTTCACGGGCCGGGGCCGTCCGTGGGCCGTGGGACTACGGACGCTGGTGGCGCCAGGGGCCGTGATCACTCACGCCAAAGCGGCTCCCGGCCAAAGTCGCTGTGCCGCCCACGTACTAGCCCGCAGGCCATGACCGCGCCCGCGCAGCATGACGGTTTCCTGCCGGACCTGGAATGCGACCAGTTCCGTGCGCTTTTGCGTCGGTACTGCGCGCATGAACTCGATGGGCACGCTCGTACTGCCCGTGCCAAGCAGTCATCGTGAAGATCAGTGCAATGGCCGCTATGAGCAGTTGGACCGCTCCTGCGAACGGATGCGCCGAGTACAGGAAGACCACGGCGATCACGAGCACGCCCAGTGTGAACCCGCCGAGCCAGAGGACCGGGACCCAGTCCATCGTGGGTGTCCCGGTTTGTTCGTCCGCACTGCCCCATCCACGGATGGCCAACGTCAGCACCAGCAGAATGGCGACCGGGATCTCGATGAGCAGCACGATCAGACTTATGCAGCCACCCGCGAACCCGTCGCCTCGCGAGTCTGAACGCTTCCCAGGCCGGCGATCGGTCCCCGGCAGGCGCGGTACACGCGAACTCGGCTCGAAGCGCATGGCCACATGCTCGTACGTCACGCCGTGCGCTGCTTTGCGGTTCACCAGGCCGAGACCGAGCCGTGTCCGAGCAAGAGATCTTTGCCGCCAGCCTGGAACTGTCCCTCCCCGTTGGGATTCGCGATCAGCGGAAGCGTGATCGCACATGCTGAGCAAGCGTGGGTGGCCGACGCCCCAGGGCGGGACGCGAACCACGGCCAGGAGCTACCGGCCGACGGCGCCTGGACGTTCATCGCTCGGGCCCTGAGCGCAGCGCGGTTCCACGAGTGACGGCGTGCCCCCTGCGTGGCGGAAGGGGAAGCGGCCGACGGGGAGCAGCGGGGAGTCTCGGCGAACGGTCCGAGATCCCGCGGGTCAGCAACTCGCCAGGTCAGGCCGGTTGCACGTACGCGATCTTCCAAACTGGGTCCGCGCCCCCCCGTATCGTGGTCCCCGCCCAAGGCCCCAGCCCGAGGAGGGTTCCTGGTGACCGCGTGGGTAAGAGTCCGACTGCTGTCCAGCACAGCCGAGGGCGCCGTCTACACATGGGCCGATGACGAGGAACGCGCAGGCTGGCCGATCTTCGCCCCGACAGACAGCAGCTTCCACGCCTGCGACAGCACGGGGAATCCGCCCCTGGGTGACCTCTGCTTAGATTTTGTGCCCCGCGAGCGAGGCTGTGACCCTTCCTCCCCGTTGAGCCTGCTGAATCCGCTCCGCCTGCAAGCGAGCCAGGGCAAGCATGTCTTGAGGGTCGGCCTTCTGCTCATGGGTGTATGCCATAGTGGCGACGACTGTGCCGACCCGCATCACGATGGAGACGAAAGGCTGGTCGGAGTACTTGTTGAATCCGGTACGTGCCATGCTCACGTTGCCCACGGTGGGCATTGAGATGGCGCGATCTTGCTGGCTGGCGTACGACTTACGATGCTTCTCGTATCCCGACCGAGCGCTTTGCGTGTCGTCATAGGCGTAGAGGTCGATGTAGACATTTCCTGTGCTGTCCGCGTTGTCGTATTGCAGCTCAGCATGACTGGTCAGTCCTGCACACACGTTTGCGCGGCAGGGAGCGCTCTTCGGATAGTCGCGTCCGCGTAGTTCCGTTCTGCCGACTTTCCAGCCGACGGGCATGCTCTGCAGATCCGGGACCGTCTGCTTGAGTCGAGCGTAGTTGAGGGGAGTCGGCAGATCGGGAGTTGGGGCGGCCGGCGTACGAGTGCTGCGCCCCGTGCCGCCAGCAGCTGTCTCGCTGCCCTGGCATCCGGCCGCCGTCAGCACCACAACGGCTAGCGCCGCCAGTGTCCATCCCCTTGTCACTGACAGTCTGCGTCCCATCCGCGAGCCCCTCCCCCGTGTGTGACTTCGCCGAGGATAACGGTGGGTTGATCGCCTGTACGGCTAAGGGTTCCTGCGGGTCCTTCGGCTGGATGCCCTGGGCCTGGTGGCGATGACGCCGAGCGCACGCCAGTGAGCCGTGCGGACCTGAACGATGACGGCCTCCTGCCCGATCAGGGATCCAGGCTGGCCCCAATCGGCAACATCACGATATTCGGCTCACCCCGGACGAACTCGGCGTCTACACCGCCATCCACATCCCCAACCCGTCGCGACGGGCCATGTACTTCTCCGTCACCGTGCGCGTGACAGGGCCGCACGGATATGAGGTGATGATGAAGCGCTCCTTCCCCAGCGGATAGACGGCTCTCCGTCGGGGCCGAGCAGCCTTGGCACTCTTCGGCACAGACGCGGACGACCTGTCGGTCTGCACGGCTGTCAGCCCACCAGGGTGTGCAGCCCGACTGCCAGAAGAACTACTCCCGCGATCCCGAATTGGATCCGCATGGTGGTAGGGCTCAGCCAGGGCGTTCCGTACCGTGTCCGCCGCGTGCCCACCACGTCCGCCCAATCCCACATCCACACGTCGACACCGCGGTAGCCGCATGCCACCGCCATGAACGCGCTGCCCGCGAGCAGTGCGAGTGCCCCACGAAGGACCAACGCCGCTCCCATGCCCAACCCCACGATCAGCGTCACTCCGCGGCATTGTTGCAGGGAACACCGAGGATCGCCTGATCCGTCAGGAAGCCGTTTGTGTGGCGGTTCGGCGCCGACGAGGAGTTGGTGCCTGTCGAGTTCCGGATCGAAATGACCCCGGTTCCGGACAAGGCGGAGCGAGACCTGGAGACGCACGGCATCCTCGACCCCGCTTCCATGGTCCGGCAACGGAAGCGCTGACCGTGGTGGGTGCCGTCCCCGACCCGGGGGTGGCGGGTTCTACGGGCGGTGCACGGTTTCCGGTGGAACGGGCGTCGGCCTTCGGGGCGGTGGCCCGTACCGCCGCCGGGCTTCGCTTCCCTGCTCGGCGTCACGAGTCGCGCTCGGCGTCACGAGTCGCGGCGGAACGCCGATGTCCGGGCGAAGGCGGGAGCAAGGCGGCATCAAGTGGGCGTAAAGATTGCCGAGGGCAGGCAATGTATTGTCACCCGGTCGCATGGCACTATGCAGGCGGGGGAGATCGCCGAGTGAAAGCGGGGCCCGAATGAACTGGTTTGTGGGTCTCGGCGTCGCGGGACTGGTCCTGCTGGTGCTCTCGCTGATCTTCGACGGGATCCTGGAAGGCGTGTTCGGCGGGGTGCTGGACGGGCTGTTCGACGGGCTGCTGTCGCTGCCGGTCATCGCCGGATTCGTGTCCATGCTCGGCTTCGGCGGGGCTATCGCGCTCGGCACCACCGGTCTGGGGGTCACGGGGGCGACGGCGATCGGCGTGGTGGCGGGCGTCGCCACGGGCTGGTTGACGTGGAAACTCAGCCGCGTGCTGATGCGGGAGCAGGGCGCCGCCGCTCCACGGGGCGGCGATCTCGTCGGCAGCTCGGGGTCCGTGGTGACCGCCATTCCGGCCGAGGGGTACGGCGAGGTACTGGTACGTCTCGCCGGGCAGCCGCTGAAGCTGGCCGCGAAGTGTTCGGTGCCCGTGGCGCGGGGTGCCGAGGTCTGGGTGGAGTCGGTACTCTCTGCGACCTCGGTCGCGGTCCGGCCGGTCGAGGACTGACCGGCGGAGCGGCGTGCCACGCAGCGAGGCCCACACCCCCGCTCCTTCATCTTTCTTCCGCGCCCGTTCTGATCCGTTCCCGATCCATTCCTGATCCGTTCAGATCAGTTCGGTTCAGATCCGATCTGATCCGATCTGATCCGATCTGATTCGTTCCAATTCGCCGTCCCCCGGGGAGGGCTGAGGGGATTCCACATATGAGCCCTGTACTGATTGCCGTGATAGGAGTCGTCGTACTCCTGGTCCTGCTGGCCCTCGTGGTCGTCACCCGTTACAAGGTCGCGGGTCCCAGCGAGGCGTTCATCGTGACCGGCCGGCGCGGCAAGAAGTCCACCGATCCCGAGACCGGCCAGGTCTTCACCGACAACAGCGGCCAGAAGGTCGTGGTCGGCGGCGGTGTCTTCGTCGTGCCCTTCGTCCAGCAGAAGTTCACCCTCGACCTGTCCAGCCGGCACATTCCGGTGGCCGTCCGGGGCGCGGTCACGTTGCGTGGGGTGAAGGCCCACCTGGAGGGCGTCGCCATCGTCAAGGTCGGCGGCACCGAGGACTCGATCCGCGCCGCGGCCCAGCGCTTCCTCCAGCAGCAGGAGGGCATCGTCGGGTTCACCCAGGAAGTGCTGTCCGGCGCGCTGCGCTCCATCGTCGGACGGATGTCCGTCGAGGACATCATCCGGGACCGGGCCGCCTTCGCCGGACAGGTCGCGGAGGAGGCCGAGGCCAGCCTGTCCGGGCAGGGGCTGGTGCTGGACGCCTTCCAGATCCAGGACATCACCACCGAGGGCTCCTACTTGGAGGACCTCGGCCGGCCCGAGGCCGCCCGCGCCAAGCAGGAGGCCGACATCGCCGAGGCCGTCGCCCGGCGCGCTTCCGAACAGGCCCGCCTCAAGGCGGAGGAGGAGATCGCGGTCGCCCAGCGCACCTACGCCCTGAAGCAGGCCGAGATCAAGGCCGAGACGGACGAGGCCGCCGCCCGCGCCAACGCGGCCGGCCCGCTCGCCGAGGCCGCCCGGCGACAGGAGGTCCTGCAGGAGCAGGAGAAGGTCGCCGCCCGGCAGGCCGCGCTGACCGACCGCGAACTGGACACCCAGGTCCGCAAGCCCGCCGACGCCGCCCGTTACCGGGCCGAACAGGAGGCGGAGGCCCACCGCATCGCCCTGGTCAAGGAGGCCGAGGCGGCCGCCGAGCGGGCACGGCTCACCGGTGAGGGCGAGAAGGCCCAGCGTGCGGCGCTCGCCGAGGCCGTTCGTATCGAGGGTGAGGCCGAAGCGGCCGCGATCGCCGCCAAGGGCGCGGCGGAGGCCGACGCCATGCACAAGAAGGCCGACGCCTTCGAGCGGTACGGCGACGCGGCGGTGCTCCAGATGCTGGTCGAGGTGCTGCCGCAGGTCGTCGGCAAGGCGGCCGAGCCGCTGTCGGCCGTGGACAAGCTGACCGTCATCTCCACGGACGGAGCGGGCCAACTCCCGCGCACGGTCGCCAACAACGTCGCCCAGGGCATGGAACTCCTCAGCTCCACCACGGGCGTCGACCTCGCGCAGCTCCTCCAGGGCATCGCCGGTCGCGGCACGACGAAGACCCCGGCGCAGGTCGAGTCGTCGACTCCGGCGCCGGCCGAGCCCTCTCACGACAAGATCGACATCACCGAGTAGAACCGAACAGGGAACAGAGCGGCTGACACCGCTGACCACGGAGCCCGGACGCCCGAACGGCGCCCGGGCTCCGCTGTCTTCTGGTCCCTCCTGCCTGGCCGGCGGTGTCGAGATCGAGCCGTCCGTCAGCTCCGGGAGTCCTAGGGTGCTGTGCGAAGCCTGCGACCCTGACGACCGGGAGAACTGTGAGACTCGCACCGATGGCCGCCGTAGCCCTTCTCTCCTCCGCCGCCCTGCTCACGGCGTGTGCTCAGGAGGAGGAGCTGCGTCCGCCCAGGTCGGTGGGGGAGGGCGCCTGGTACTCGAGCAGCAAGGAGGAGCGCCGGGGATACTGCGAGGCTTACCGCGCACGTGATCCACAGCGCCCCATCCACCTCCCCACCTATGCGTCAGCGGAATCGGAGGACGAGTTCGCCGACGACTTCTACGAGGTGCTCAGGGAGAAGTGCTGAGCGGCAGGGGGTACCCGGGGTCAGCGGCGGCCGCTGTGGTGGCCGCGGTCGTCGCGGAGGTTGGTGTTCCAGCTCTTGGTGTCCACCAGGTGGCGGCGCTCGTTGCGCAGGGTGGCGGAGTCGCGGCGGTCCCAGATCTGGTTGTGGCGGTCCTGGAACAGGTCAGTACGGGTGTCGCGGCCCACGCCGGTGTGGACCCGGACCGTGGCGTGGCCGTTGAGACGGAAGTGGCGGAAGGTGTAGGTGTGGCCGTGCCGGTCGGACAGCGTCCAGCCGCTCAGGTTGACGTTCTGGCGGCTGGTGTTCGTGATCGCCACCCACTCCTGGTTCACGGCGCGGTTGGCGCGGTGGTCGCGGCCCTCGGAGCCGAGGTGCACGTTGCTGATCACCACGTCCTGGCGGTGCGCGCGGGGGGCGTGGCCGGCCGCGGACGCCGGCAGCGCCACCGTGCCGACCAGTGCTCCGGCGGCGGCGACGGTGGCGGCCAGACGACGAGCGGTCACAGAAACGGAAACGGACACGGTCTCTCCCTGCTTGGTGCGAGCACACTCCGCCTGCGGGGACGGGCCGCGCGGGAAGGTGTGCGCTGTGCGGTGGCGGCCGGCCGGCCGCGCCCTCACACCTTGTCCGCCGATTCCGGGACATGCGGGTAATTCCCGACTGGTGTTACAGAGTGCCCATATTTCCGTGACGGTTGGCTGTAGGGCTCATTCAGTCGCCGAACGCGGGCGGTTGACGGGCCGTCGGCGGGGGAGGCCCTTGCGGGCACTGAGCCGCCGCGCGCGTACGCCATGACGTCCCACCCCGGAAGCGGCACGGCCGTCACTCCCCCGTGGGTAACAGCCCGCGCAGACGGCGCGGGGCCCCGGTGGAGTACCGGGGCCCCGCGACCACCGCGGCGACGTGCGCCGCGGTGCGGTGGTGGACGAATGTGGTGGGCGGCGGCCCGTCAGCCGCACTGGCAGGGGCCGCCCGACTGGCAGCCGCAGCCGCAGCCCGAGCCGCAGCCGCAAGCGCCGAAGAGCGGGAGGCTTTTGATCTCGGCGGGCTGCTCGGTCTCGCGCTCCTGCGTGGGGTCGGGTGTGGTGCTGGGGGATTCGGCCATGGGTCCCTCCTCGAGACTGGTGCCTTCGCCCATTCCATGCCCGCTGCCCTGGGCGCATCAACGGCGCACGGTGGCTCGTGCACGCCCGGCGCCTCAGGCGCCCCGGCCGTGCGCCGCCGCCCCCGGCGCCCCGCCTCGGGCACCTGCTTCGCGCCGCCGCCACCGCCCGCGGTCGTCAGGCGCCCTCCACTCCCGTCACCGGCTGGATGTCCTGCTGGAGCTCGTCCGCGTGCTCGCCGGTCACCAGGTACACCACCCGCTTGGCGACCGCGACCGCGTGGTCGGCGTACCGCTCGTAGTAGCGGCCGAGCAGGGTGACGTCCACGGCCGTCTCGATGCCGTGCTTCCAGCGGTCGTCGATGAGGTGCTGGAACAGGGTGCGGTGCAGCAGGTCCATCTCGTCGTCGTCCTGCTCCAGCTGGAGGGCCAGGTCGACGTCCTTGGTCACGATGACCTCGGCCGACTTCGCCATCAGGCGCTGGGCCAACTGCCCCATCTCCAGGATGGTGGCGTGCAGGTCCTGCGGGACCGCGCGCTGCGGGAAGCGCAGCCGGGCGAGCTTGGCCACGTGCTGGGCCAGGTCGCCCGAACGCTCCAGGTCGGCGGACATCCGCAGGGACGTGACGACGATCCTGAGGTCCGTGGCCACCGGCTGCTGCCGGGCCAGCAGGGCTATCGCCCGGGCCTCCAGGTCGTGCTGGAGCTCGTCGACCCTCTGGTCGGCCTCGATCACGCTCTCGGCCAGCTTCAGGTCGGCGTCCAGGATGGCGGTCGTGGCGCGCCCGATCGCCGACCCGGTCAGCCGCGCCATCTCCACCAGACCGTCGCCGATCGAGTCAAGTTCCTCGTGGTACGCGTCCCGCATCAGGGTTCCCTCTCGTGCGTCGTCGTTCGGGGGTTCGTAGGGGTTTTCCGGGGCCGGGACCGCGGAAGAGCCGACGGTGCGAACCCCACGCTCCCACGGTCCGGGGCCCACGCGTCCGTTTCCGTCACCCCAAATGAACCATCACTGGCTCCAAGGTGAACTCTGGGCGACGAGTGTCCGAGGTCGCACCTCGGCGGCTGTGGTCCGGTCCCGTCCCGTGCCTAACCTGGACGCATGGACGTGAACGCGGCGGTCGCCGCAGCGGCAGCGATCGCCGGAGTGCTCACCGGCGTCATCGCCATGCTGGCGTTCCGCTGGAGCGAGCGCGAGCAGAGGCGCCCGACCCGTACTTCCCTGCACACCGACCCGGTCCTGCCGCCGGGTGTGGACACCGTCCTCTCCGTTCTGCGCTCCTCAGCGGTCGTCCTCGACGAGGCCGACGCCGTGGTCAAGGCCAGCTCCGCAGCGTACGCCCTCGGGCTGGTCCGCGGCGGCAAGCTGGCCGTGGAGCCGATGCTCCAGATGGCCCGGGACACCAGGAGGGACGGAGAGATACGGCAGGTCGAGCTGGACCTGCCGCGGCGCGGCACCGGACGCGGCGAGGCCCTCGCCGTCTCCGCGCGCGTCGCGCCGCTGGGCTCCAGGCTGGTCCTGCTCCTGGTGGAGGACCTCACCGAGGCCCGCCGGATCGAGGCCGTACGACGCGACTTCGTCGCCAATGTGAGCCACGAGCTGAAGACGCCCGTCGGCGCGCTGTCCCTGCTGTCCGAGGCCGTCATGGACGCCTCCGACGACCCGGAGGCCGTGGAGCGCTTCGCCGGGCGCATGCAGATCGAGGCGACCCGGCTCACCAACCTGGTGCAGGAGCTCATCGACCTCTCCCGGGTGCAGAACGACGACCCGCTGGAGGACGCCGAGCCCGTCCGGGTGGACGAGCTGGTGGCCGAGGCCGTCGACCGCTGCCGCCACCAGGCCGGGACCAAGCAGATCACCATGGCGGCCGGCGGCACCGAAGACCTGCGGGTGTGGGGCAACCGCGGCCAGCTCGCCGCCGCCCTCGGTAACCTCGTGGAGAACGCCGTCAACTACTCCCCGTCCCGGACCCGCGTCGGCATCGCCGCCCGCCGGGTCGACGTCCCCGGCGGGGACCTCATCGAGATCGCCGTCACCGACCAGGGCATCGGCATCTCGGACAAGGACAAGGAGCGCATCTTCGAGCGCTTCTACCGCGTCGACCCGGCCCGGTCGCGTGCCACGGGCGGCACCGGCCTGGGTCTGGCGATCGTGAAGCACGTGGTCGCCTCGCACGGCGGGGAGATCACCTTGTGGAGCGCTGAGGGACAGGGCTCCACCTTCACCCTGCGGCTGCCGGAGGCGGCCGCGGCCCGAGAGGCCCGCGACCGCGCGCAGCAGCACCCCGCCCTCGACGAGGAGGCCGGGCAGCCAGTTCCCCAACCAACCCCTTACGAACCGCTTCCTGCCCCGGAGGTCCTTCCGTGACCCGAGTGCTCGTCGTCGAGGACGAGGAGTCCTTCTCCGACGCCCTGTCGTACATGCTCCGCAAGGAGGGTTTCGAGGTCGCTGTCGCGGCCACCGGGCCCGATGGACTCGACGAGTTCGAGCGCAACGGCGCCGATCTCGTCCTCCTCGACCTGATGCTGCCGGGCCTGCCCGGCACGGAGGTCTGCCGCCAGCTGCGCGGCCGCTCCAACGTCCCCGTGATCATGGTGACCGCCAAGGACAGCGAGATCGACAAGGTCGTCGGCCTGGAGATAGGCGCGGACGACTACGTCACCAAGCCGTTCTCCTCCCGCGAGCTGGTCGCCCGCATCCGCGCGGTGCTGCGCCGGCGCGGCGAGCCGGAGGAGGTCACCCCGGCGGCCCTGGAGGCCGGGCCGGTCCGTATGGACGTCGACCGGCACGTCGTCACCGTCGCCGGCTCCAAGGTCGACCTGCCCCTCAAGGAGTTCGACCTGCTGGAGATGCTGCTGCGCAACGCCGGCCGGGTCCTGACCCGGATGCAGCTCATCGACCGCGTCTGGGGCGCCGACTACGTCGGCGACACCAAGACGCTGGACGTCCACGTCAAGCGGCTGCGCGCGAAGATCGAGCCCGATCCCGGCGCCCCGCGCTATCTGGTGACGGTCCGGGGGCTCGGTTACAAGTTCGAGCCGTAGGCCGGTGCGGGCCGCGCCGCGCGCACCGTCCGTTGCCCACCCCCCACGTCAAGGGCGGCACCCTCCTGGAGAGGGAGCCGCCCTTGACGTGTCGGTGGTGCTGGTCGCCGAGCGGGTCTCAGTTGCCGGCGGCCGGCTCGCCGGGCGCCGCCGGGATGTTGCTCGGGCCCCACTTGTCGAAGTAGCCCTCGGCCGGGACCACGAAGGGGCGCAGGCTCACTTCACCGGTCTTGCTGAAGGTGAAGGTGACCTTCTGCGCGTTGCCGTCCTTGAGCACCGGGCCGGGGCTGGTCAGCGCGGCGGAGGCGTTGCCCTTGCCGCCGAGGATCACGGAGCCGTGCGCGGGGATGGTCACCTTGCCGCTGCCCTGCGCCGGGGTGATCTGGGCGGAGCCGTCGCCGTCGACGCGGATCGCGTCCAGCGTCTGGTCGGTCGTGCCGCTGTTGAAGAGCGTCGCGATGATCACGGCCGGGCCCTTGGTCTGGACGCCGGGCTGGGTGACGATCACCGCGTTCTGGATCTTGATCGGGCCGACCGTCGTGGCCGCGTTGTCGGGGCGGATCTGGAGCGTCTGGGCGTCGTTGCCGGCGCCGCAAGCGGCGAGCGAGGCGATCGAGAACGCGATGGCGGCGGCGGCAAGGGCGCCGCGTCGAAGGCTGCTGCTCACGGCGGCGGCAACTCCTTTTAACGTGGGCGGAACAGGGCGGCTCCTTTATAAAGCCGTCCTAAGCGTCTGTCAGCGGCCATAGGTTACCGAGCCGTTCCCACGGGCCTGCACCCGACCCGCCCCCTGGGCCTCCCGCCGCGTCCCGCACCCCCGCGGCGCGGCCGTCCCGGCGTCCGTGAATCCGATCCCGCGGCCGGGTCGGTACGGGTGCCCGCGCATTGGCGGCGTGGTCGTCCGCCTTTCCCATAAGCGCACCCCGCATAGTCCGCTCATAGTCCGTCATCGGCCTGCTGGGGATTTCCGGTGAAGGAATGCGCGCCGGGGGCGGGAATTGATCACGGCGGTCCGTCCGGTGGATGGGACGAACGGCGTGATCAATTCCGGATTCGTCTTGGAGGCGGCTCCTGGGCACCGAACGGAGTAGCGGAAGTCGAGCGCTTGGAACCAGACAAAACGGGATGTTCGGCCGTTTGGATGGGGCGCCGGATGTGTGTAACGTACGCGTTTCACCCCGTGTGCAGAGCCCCTCCGACCTGCGAATACCTGCTTCCCCTTGACCCCCGTGACCCTTCCGAAGCACGTCCCCGTCGCTGTTGTCAAGCCCCGAGATATGCTCTGACCTGCGAAAACGCCATTCAGAAGACGCCGTATCCGTGTTACCCTGGATAGCCACGGAAGGGGTACCTGTCACATGACGTTCAAGGTTGGCGACACCGTGGTCTATCCCCATCACGGGGCCGCGCTGATCGAGGCTATCGAAACTCGCCAGATCAAAGGCGTGGACAAGACCTACTTGGTGCTGAAGGTCGCCCAGGGTGACCTGACGGTGCGTGTGCCAGCGGACAATGCGGAGTTCGTCGGCGTGCGTGATGTGGTCGGTCAGGACGGGCTGGACCGGGTGTTCGAGGTCCTGCGTGCTCCGTACGCCGAGGAGCCCACGAACTGGTCGCGTCGCTACAAGGCAAATCTGGAGAAGCTCGCCTCCGGCGATGTCATCAAGGTCGCGGAAGTCGTGCGTGACCTGTGGCGTCGCGAGCGCGAGCGCGGACTCTCCGCCGGTGAGAAGCGCATGCTCGCCAAGGCCCGCCAGATCCTGGTGAGCGAGCTCGCCCTCGCGGAGAACACCAACGAGGACAAGGCCGAGGCCCTGCTCGACGAGGTTCTCGCGTCCTGACGCGAGGCGACCGTCACACCCGCCTCAGTTCAGCACAGAAAATGCCGCGGTGCCCGATGGCGCGTTTCACGTCGCCGGGCGCTGCGGCATGTTCGTACCCGCGCGCGCCCGTGCGGGTGTCCTCCACGCCGTACGCCGGGGAGGGACCCCCGATACTGTGTGCCGGCCCGCACGTCGGCTCGACCAGGGTCACGGAAGGGTCCGGTCGGGGCCGCGCGTCCGGCACTCCCCCGCGCTCTGCGAGCAGGGGGGCGCTCCTCCAGGCCATACCCACGCCGGGCCGCCACACAAACCTGACAGGAACCATGTCTGACGATTCGCGTCCCTCACCCACGAGCGGTCGGCCGGGAGCCCTCGTCGCCGCCGTGATTCCGGCCGCCGGCCGGGGCGTACGCCTCGGCCCGGGCGCCCCCAAGGCGCTGCGCACGCTGAACGGCACGCCCATGCTCGTCCACGCCGTGCGGGCCCTGGCCGCCTCCAGGGCGGTCTCGCTCGTCGTCGTCGTGGCCCCGCCCGACGGCGCCGCCGAGGTCAAGTCGCTCCTCGACGCGCACGCGCTGCCCGAGCGCACGGACTTCGTCGTCGTGCCGGGCGGCGAGAGCCGCCAGGAGTCGGTCAGGCTCGGCCTGGACGCGCTGCCGCCGGGCCACGACATCGTCCTCGTGCACGACGCGGCCCGCCCGCTGGTGCCCGTGGACACCGTGGACGCGGTCATCGAGGCCGTGCGGGCCGGGGCGCCCGCCGTCGTGCCGGCGCTACCGCTCGCCGACACCGTCAAGCAGGTCGAGCCCGCGGCGGTGCCCGGCGGGCCCGAGCCGGTGGTGGCCACGCCCGACCGGTCGCGGCTGCGGGCCGTGCAGACCCCGCAGGGCTTCGACCGGACGACGCTGGTCCGCGCCCACGAGACGGTCACCGACGACGTCACCGACGACGCGAGCATGGTCGAGCAGCTCGGCGAGCGGGTCGTGGCCGTGCCCGGCCACGAGGAGGCCTTCAAGGTCACCCGCCCGTTGGACCTGGTCCTCGCGGAGGCGGTCCTGGCCCGGCGGAGGCTGACCGATGGCTTCTGACGCGCCCCTGCTGCCCCAGGTCGGCATCGGCACCGACATCCACGCCTTCGAGGAGGGCCGCGAGCTGTGGTGCGCGGGCCTGAAGTGGGAGGGCGAGGGCCCGGGCCTTGCCGGGCACTCCGACGCCGACGTCGTCGCGCACGCCGCGTGCAACGCGCTGTTCTCGGCCGCCGGCCTCGGCGACCTCGGTCAGCACTTCGGCACCGGGCGCCCCGAGTGGTCCGGCGCCTCCGGGGTCACCCTGCTGGCGGAGGCCGCGCGGATCGTCCGCGCGGCGGGCTTCCGGATCGGGAACGTCGCGGTGCAGGTCGTCGGCCCCCGGCCGAAGATCGGCAAGCGCCGGGACGAGGCCCAGAAGATCCTGTCCGAGGCGGCCGGAGCGCCGGTCACCGTCTCCGGGGCGACCACCGACGGGCTCGGCTTCCCCGGCCGCGACGAGGGGCTGATGGCGGTGGCCACGGCGCTCGTGGTGCGAGTGGACTGACGGCGTGCGAGGGTACCCGCGTACGCCCCGACGTGTACGCCAGGCCCCCACGCGGGTACCCACGCGCGATCAGGTTCACGGAGGTCCCCCATGTCCGCCGCCCTGCCCGACCGGCTCAAGTCACTCCTCGACGGTCCCGTCTTCGTCATCCTCGGCACGATCCAGCCCGACGGCAGCCCGCAGCTGTCCCCGGTGTGGGCGAAGCGGGACGGCGACGACGTCCTCGTCTCCACCACCGTCGACCGGCGCAAGAAGAAGAACCTCGACCGCGACGCGCGCGTGAGCGTCGTCGTCCAGGATCCCCGGTCGCCGTACGAGTACGCCGAGATCCGCGGCACCGCCGAGACGACCACCACGGGCGCCCCGCAGCTCATCGACGAGCTGTCCCTGAAGTACACCGGCAAGAAGTACGCCGAGTTCAACCCCTCCTCGGCGCAGGACGCCGAGCGCGTGGTCGTGCGGGTCAGGCCGCGCAAGGTCGTCGGGATCCTGTGACCGCGGCCCTCCCGCGCGGCGCACGTGCGGGACCCGTGCCGAAAAGGCAGCCGAGGCACCGCGCGGCGCCCACTACCCTGTAGGCGTGACTATTCGCCTGTACGACACCAGTGCCCGGCAGATCCGTGACTTCACCCCGCTCGAGCCGGGTTGCGTCTCGATCTACCTGTGCGGCGCCACCGTGCAGGCCGCCCCGCACATCGGGCACATCCGCTCGGGGCTGAACTTCGACATCATGCGCCGCTGGTTCGCCTACCGCGGCTATCAGGTGACGTTCATCCGCAACGTCACCGACATCGACGACAAGATCATCGCCAAGGAGCGTGAGCAGCACCGCCCGTGGTGGGCGATCGGCTACGCCAACGAGCGCGCGTTCGACGACGGCTACACCGCGCTCGGCTGCCTGCCGCCCACCTACGAGCCCCGCGCCACCGGCCATGTGCCGGAGATGATCGAGATGATGCGGGGGCTCATCGAGCGCGGTCACGCCTACGCCGCCGACGGCAACGTCTACTTCGACGTGCGCTCCTTCCCCGGCTACCTGGAGCTGTCGCGGCAGGAGCTGGACAACCTGCTCCAGCCCTCCGGCGAGGGCGAGACCGGCAAGCGCGACCCGCGCGACTTCGCCATGTGGAAGGCGGCCAAGCCGGGCGAGCCGACCTGGGACACCCCGTGGGGTCCCGGCCGCCCGGGCTGGCACCTGGAGTGCTCGGCGATGGCGCACAAGTACCTCGGCAGCGCCTTCGACATCCACGGCGGTGGCCTCGACCTGATCTTCCCGCACCACGAGAACGAGATCGCCCAGGCCAAGGCCTACGGCGACGAGTTCGCCCGGTACTGGGTGCACAACGCCTGGGTGACCATGGCCGGCGACAAGATGTCCAAGTCGCTGGGCAACAGCGTGCTGGTCTCCGAGATGGTCAGGCAGTGGCGGCCCATCGTGCTGCGGTACTACCTGGGCACCCCGCACTACCGCTCGATGATCGAGTACAGCGAGGAGGCGCTGCGCGAGGCCGAGTCCGCGTTCGCCCGCATCGAGGGCTTCATCCAGCGCGTGGTGGAGAAGGCGGGACCGGTCGAGCCGGCAGAGCAGGTGCCGCCCGCGTTCGCCGAGGCGATGGACGACGACCTGGGCGTGCCGCAGGCGCTCGCGGTGGTGCACACCACCGTCCGCCAGGGCAACAGCGCGCTCGCCGCGGACGACAAGGAGGCCGCCGTGGCCCGGCTCGCCGAGGTGCGGGCCATGCTCGGCGTCCTCGGCCTCGACCCGCTGGACCCGCACTGGGCCGGAGGGAGCGAGCAGCGCGGCGAGGACCTGCACGGCGTGGTCGACACCCTGGTCCGCATGGTCCTCGACCAGCGCGAGGCGGCCCGCGCCCGCAAGGACTGGGCGACCGCCGACGCCCTGCGCGACCAGCTGAACCAGTCGGGCCTGGTCATCGAGGACAGCCCGCAGGGACCGCGCTGGAGCCTGGGCGCGCGCTGAGCCCGCCCACCAGCACGGAAGATCGATTGTGCCGCCCGGCCTCCCGGGCGGCACACTGCATAGACGTACGTAACAGGCGTACGAAACAGACGTACGAACGACGCTTCAACAGACAGGTAGGTCATGGCCGGGAACAACCGCCGCATGTCCGGCAAGAAGGGCGCGCAGGTCGGCAGCGGCGGCCAGCGGCGCCGGGGACTCGAGGGCAAGGGGCCGACGCCCCCCGCAGAGATGCGCAAGGGACACGCCAAGCAGCGCGCCGCCCAGGCGAAGGTCCGCCGTGCCCAGGGCCGTCCGCAGCAGCGGCGCGGCTCGGGCCGGTCGTCCTCCGAGCTCGTCGTCGGCCGCAACCCGGTCGTCGAGGCGCTGCGCGAGGGCGTGCCCGCCACCACGCTCTACGTCCAGCAGTTCATCGACAACGACGAGCGGGTCCGTGAGGCGCTCCAGCTCGCGGCCGAGCGCGGCGGGATCAACCTCATGGAGGCCCCGCGTCCCGAGCTCGACCGGATGACGAACGGGCTCAACCACCAGGGTCTGGTCCTCCAGGTGCCGCCGTACGAGTACGCGCACCCCGAGGACCTCGCCGACGCCGCCTACGACGAGGGTGAGGACCCGCTGATCGTCGCCCTCGACGGGGTCACCGACCCGCGCAACCTCGGCGCGGTCGTCCGCTCCGTCTCCGCCTTCGGCGGGCACGGCGTGGTCGTCCCGGAGCGGCGCGCGGCCGGGATGACCGCGGGCGCCTGGAAGACCTCCGCCGGCACGGCCGCCCGTACGCCGGTGGCCCGTGCCACCAACCTGACCCGGGCCCTGGAGACGTACCAGAAGGCGGGCATCACGGTGGTCGGCCTCGCGGCGGACGGCGAGGCGGAACTCGGTGACCTGGAGGCCCTGGAGGGTCCCGTCGTCATCGTCGTCGGCAGCGAGGGCAAGGGCCTGTCCCGGCTGGTCGGCGAGACCTGCGACCTGCGGGTGCGGATCCCGATGCCGGGTGGCGCGGAGTCGCTGAACGCCGGTGTCGCGGCCGGGATCGTGCTCTACGAGGCGGCGCGCAGGCGCGCCTGACCGGTCGTCCGGAGCCGGGCGCGGGTGGTCGAACGGTCGTCCGTTCGGTCACCCGCCCCGGTGAAACCGGGCGATCCGCACAACCTTGACGCGGTCCGGACAGATCCGACGCGTCACGGCAGTGTCCTAACTCCTCGTCACTCGGTTAGATGAGTGTGGACACCAGAACACCCCGCACACCTACGGGGGACCGCTCGTCGGGGTACGACGACGCTCCCGCGCTGAGCATGGTGAAGGTGCCGAGCGATCCGGCGCAGGTCATCGTCAACCACGCGAGTTTCCGCGTGCAGTTGGGCGCCACCTCGCGGCGCGCCCCGTCCCGGCGGATCGCCCGGCATCCCGGCGGCATCGAGTACACCGGCGGCGTGCCCTTCGCCGCGGGCCGGGCCGGGACCGCGACCCACCGCCGCCCGCTCGTCTGGAGCGGCCGGTCCTCCCCGGACGACACCGGCGCCCACCGGCTGCTCCAGGCCGTGCGGAGCGGAAGCGTGCGGTACGCCGACGAGTCGTCCGCGAACGGCGGGGCCACGCAGTTCATCCCGCGCGTCGGCGGCATGCCGGGCCACGACCCCTACGACCTGGAGCAGACGGTCGAGACCCCGGTCGTCGGCGCCCAGCGCACGCCCCGGCCCGGCGAGACCCGGCTGCTGCCGCACATGCGGACCCCGGGCAGTGCCTACGAGGAGTCCGCCCACGGCGGCGCCGGGTACGGCCAGAGCGGGTACGGCACCCCGGCGTACGGCCAACCGCGCTACGACGACGGCGGCTTCGCGGACGACGCGTACGACGAGTACGGCGAGCAGGACGAGTACGGCGAGCCGGAGGGGCGTCGGCAGGGCGGGCGCCACGCCGACGACCTGTCCCGGCACGCGTACTACCCGGGTCGGCGCATGAACCTCGGCGTCGTGCTGCTCCCGCTGCGCATCTTCCTCGGGTTCATCTCCCTCTACGCCGGCATGGGCAAGCTGTGCGACCCGCTCTACTTCGACGGCGGCAAGCGCGGCTCCATGGTCAAGTGGCTCGACACCCTGCACCCCTGGGAAGTCGCCGAGCCGCTGCGCCAGTTCGCGCTCCAGCACCCCGTCGGCTCCGGGCTCGTCATCGCCTTCCTCCAGGTCATCGTGGGCATCCTCACGGTCCTGGGCTGCTGGCAGCGGGTCGCCGCGGCGATCGGCGCGCTGCTGTCGGCCGCGCTGATCGTGACGGTCAGCTGGAAGACCGCGCCCGTCTACGACGCGCCGGACATCATCTACCTCGCGGCCTGGTCCCCGCTGGTCATCGCCGGCGCACCCGTGTACTCCGTGGACGGCCGCCTGGCCGCCTCCGCCTGGCGCCGGCTCGGACCACGCTCCGACATCTGGGAACTGCGCCGGTTCGTGCTGCGCCGCGGCGCGCTGGTCACGGTGGTCGTCACCGGTCTGATGCTGCTCGTCGGCTCGCTGCTGGGCGGCGCCGTCCGCGACTCCGGCCGGGTGGTCGTGCCCGGGCCGGGCGAGGCCCCGCGCAACGAGCTGCCCGGTTCGCCGTTGCCGAAGGAGTCGGGCGAGCGGCAGCAGCCGCCGTCGGCGTCGACCTCGCCGACCACCCGGCAGGGCTCCTCGGCGAGTCCGTCCTCCAGGCCCGCGAGCACGCCGGGCGCGGACCGCGAGGCGTCCCGTGAGAGCGGTACCGCGACCGGCGGCGTGCCCAGTGAGACCCAGGGCACCGGCCAGACCCCGCCGCGGTATTCCGCCCCGGCGCAGCAGGCGCCCAGCACCAGCTCGGGTCCGACCTCCGGCGGTACCGCGACCGGCGGCAGCACCGGATCGACCGGTGGCTCAGGGGGACCCGGTTCCAGCGGCGGCGGCTCGTCCTCGGGCGAGCCCGGGCTGGTCGGCGGACTGCTGGGATAGCAGCCCTGCCCCCCCGCAGCGTCGCACGGGGTGCGGCGCTGCGGGTTCACCTCCCGAGCGTCGCCAGCTCCTTCGCGGCCTCCGTGAGGTCCTTCGCGGTGTCGATGGCACGCCAGTAGGCGCCCTGCGGGATCGGGAAGCCGGCGAGCCTGCGTTCGCGGGCGAGGTGCGGGAAGGTGGTGCGCTCGTGGTCGCCGCGCTCCGGGAGGAGGGCGGCGAACTCGGGTGAGAACACGTAGACGCCCGCGTTGATCTCGAAGGTCGAGGGCGGGGCCTCGATGAAGTCCGTGATGTGACCGAAGCCGTCCGTCCGCACGGCGCCCCAGGGGATCCGCGGGCGGGCCAGTGCGAGCGTGGCGACCGCGTCGCGCTCGGTGTGGAAGTCCGCCATGTCGCGCAGGGAGAACCGGGTCCAGATGTCGCCGTTGGTGGCGTACCAGGGCTGGTCCGGGTGGGGGAGCTGGGCGGCGGCGAACTTCAGGCCGCCGCCGCGGCCGAGGGGCTCCGGTTCCACGACGGTGCAGACACGGAGCGGCAGGTCCGCCGACTTCAGCCAGTTCTGGAGCACGTCGGCGAGGTGACCGCAGGACACCACCACGTCCGTCACACCCTCCTCGGCCAGCCAGGCGAGCTGGTGGCCGATGATCGGGGTGCCCGTGCCGGGGATCTCGACCATCGGCTTGGGCCGGTCGTCGGTGTAGGGCCGCAGCCGGGAGCCCTGGCCTCCGGCCAGGACGACTGCTTGGGTGGGGCGGGTCGCGGTGTTCGGATGGGTCATGCCCGCACTGTACGTCCCGCACTTCGGCCTCCGGCCGCCGCCAAGGAATTCCCTGCCCACGTCCACCGGCCACCGGCTCCCCGCCGTCCCGGGTCCTCCGGGCACGGCGTGCGGTCGGCCCTTCGGACGGGGCACGCGGCTGGCCGGGGGTGGGCCGACCCGGCGGGCCCGGGGGTGCCGCGGGGCGTTCTGCGGGCCCGTTCGGCCGTACAGAGGGCGGGCCCCCGCGCTGTGGGGTGGCCCGCCCTGGCCCTGAAGGCTTCGCTCGGTCGGCCGGAGGGCCGTGGGGCGTCAGGTGTGCGTGGACTGGATGCCGGAGGCGAAGGAGGTGTCGCAGACCGGGCGGGCGTAGGACTGGGCGCGGGTGGGGCCGTAGATGTGGACGGCGGCGCGGCCCAGGGTGCGGGCGATGGAGGAGCAGTACCTGGCCAGCGACGGGCGGCCGTTCACCGCCTCCTGGAGGTGGGTGAGGACCACGCCCGGGTTCTTGTCCTGCAGCTCGGTCAGCAGCTGATCGCGCAGCACGTCCTGCGGGGCGCGGGCGCGGGACTTCGCCGGGGCGCCGACGGCCACCGCGTCCGACGCGGTGAGGACCGAGTTCGCGGGGCTCCCCGA
This sequence comes from Streptomyces cyslabdanicus, assembly GCF_052663305.1. Lineage (NCBI taxonomy): Bacteria > Bacillati > Actinomycetota > Actinomycetes > Kitasatosporales > Streptomycetaceae > Streptomyces > Streptomyces cyslabdanicus. The sequence continues at coordinate 165,851 of NZ_JBQRUW010000028.1, read as the reverse complement.
CCAGTTGACCCGGGTGACCGCGAGGGTTCCGGAGAGCACCAGGACGACGGGCAGGACGAGGGCGAGGGAGCGGCCGATCCGGCGGGCGGGGCCCGGGCCGCGTCGCGTGGGGTGGTTGGTGGAGTGCTTCACGCGAGTGAGGGTAGCGCCCGGTGATGATTTGGCGACATTTAGTCACCCCTTCGGGGGATGGCCGGACACTCCCTCCCGGGTGAGGTGTTGACGCACACCGCTCGAAATGTCCGGTGCGCGGGGGTGGTTCGCCGACATGGAGAAGGGCCCCGTGGCCAGGTCACGGGGCCCTTCTCATCAACTCGGGTGAATCCCCCTGGGGGGTGTCCCGAGGTTTCAGCCGTAAGGCGTCAGCCGCGGACGCGTCAGTCCGACAGGCGCTCGCCCGTCGAGGTCGAGAAGACGTGCGTCTCGCCCGGCCGCGGCACGACGTGCACCGTGGAGCCCTTCTCCGGGACGGAGCGGCTGCTGACGCGGACGACGAGGTCCCTCTGCTCGCCGCCGACCTCGACCGAGCCGTAGACGTACCCGTCGGCGCCCGTCTCCTCCACCACGTTCACGGAGACGGCGAGGCCGGCCGGAGCGTCCTCGGCGTCCTTCGACAGCGAGGCCGCCGCGCCGCCGCCCAGCTCGACCACGTCGAAGTGCTCGGGGCGCACGCCCACCGTCACCGTGCGGTCGCCCTTGTCCGAGGCGGCCTTGAGGGCCTCGCGGCTGACCGGCACCACGCTGTTGCCGAACTTCACGCCGCCGTCGGTGATCGGCACCTCGATGAGGTTCATCGCGGGCGAGCCGATGAAGCCGGCGACGAACAGGTTCGCGGGCTTGTCGTACATGTTGCGCGGAGAGTCCACCTGCTGGAGCAGACCGTCCTTGAGCACCGCCACGCGGTCGCCCATGGTCATGGCCTCGACCTGGTCGTGGGTGACGTAGACGGTGGTGATGCCGAGCCGGCGCTGGAGCGAGGCGATCTGCGTACGGGTGCTCACCCGGAGCTTGGCGTCCAGGTTCGACAGCGGCTCGTCCATGAGGAACACCTGCGGCTCGCGCACGATCGCGCGGCCCATGGCGACACGCTGGCGCTGACCGCCGGAGAGCGCCTTCGGCTTGCGGTCCAGGTACTCGGTCAGGTCGAGGATCTTCGCGGCCTCCTCGACCTTCTTGCGGATCTCCGCCTTGTTCACGCCGGCGATCTTGAGCGCGAAGCCCATGTTGTCGGCGACCGACATGTGCGGGTACAGCGCGTAGTTCTGGAACACCATGGCGATGTCCCGGTCCTTCGGCGGCAGGTGGGTGACGTCGCGGTCACCGATCCGGATGGCGCCGCCGTTGACGTCCTCCAGGCCCGCGAGCATCCGCAGGGAGGTGGACTTGCCGCAACCGGACGGGCCGACCAGGACGAGGAACTCCCCGTCCGCGATGTCGATCTCGAGTGCGTCGACGGCGGGCTTGTCGGAACCCGGGTAGATCCGGGTCGCCTTGTCGAACTGGACAGTGGCCATGGCGAATGGGCCCCCTTCTACCGGCAGGAACGTGCCGGACGATCCGTTGTAGGAAGGCGGTTGCCACTACGGGTGATTCCGTTGTGGTGGTGGTGTAGTCCACAAGGGTGAACTGGCACAGGACGGTACCTGGCGTTCACCTGGTCTGTCAGCACTTGAGGCCGAGTGAACTTCACGGAAATTCCTGCCGGGCCGCTGTGGGGACCTGGGTACACTGCACGGACACACCCAAACAGGCCTCCTTAGCTCAGCTGGTCCAGAGCGGCTGTCTTGTAAACAGCAGGTCGTCGGTTCGAATCCGACAGGGGGCTCCACCAAGGCCAGGTCAGACGCCTCTGACCTGGCCTTTTCCATGGTTCGCCGCGGCCCTCGCAGGTCAGGCTGTGCTGAGCACGGTCCGTACGACCTGACGCAGCGTCGCCTCCGCGTCCGGCGCGGCTCCCGCCGCCCGCCACGCCACGAACCCGTCCGGGCGGACCAGCACCGCCCCGTCGGCCGTCGTTCCGTGGGCCCGCGCCCAGTCGGATGCCGCCGCGACCCCGCCGTCGCGTGGGTCGTGGGCGAGCTCGGCGCCGACGCGGTACGAGTCCAGGCGTACGCCGTCGCTCTCGGCGACGCGCCGGGCCGCCGTGTGCCAGCCGGCCCTCGACCGGGCGTCGCTCAGCAGCACCAGGGAGCGCTCGTACAGGTCGAGCGTCGAGATCCGCTCCTCGCCGCGGCGCAGCCACAGGTGGGGCGCCCGGCTGCCCGGCTCGCCGGTCAGGCGCATCGCCTCGGGCACGACCTCCTGGACCGGGTCGGCGCCCACGACGGCGCCCCGCGGGTAGCGGTAGCCGAGGACGACGTTGAGGATGCCGCCGCGCCGGCCGCCGCCGACGCCCGGGGCCGGGGCGAAGCCGGGGTGGCTGTGCTCGACGGAGCGGGCGGAGGCGCGGGCGCTGGTCGCCGCGGCGACGGGGCGGCGCTCGGTGTCGTAGGTCTCCAGGAGGCCCGGGCCGGCCCAGCCGCCGAGCACGGCGGCCAGCTTCCAGACCAGGTTGTGCGCGTCCTGGATGCCGGTGTTGGAGCCGAAGGCGCCGGTGGGGGACATCTCGTGCGCACTGTCCCCGGCGAGGAACACCCGTCCGGCCGCGTACCGGTCCGCGACCCGTTCGGCGGCGCGCCAGGACGCCTTGCCGGTGATCTCCACGTCCAGGTCGAAGATCCCGGTCGCGCGGCGGATGTGCCGCTGGAGCCGGTCCTCGGTGAACTCCTCCAGCTTCTCGCCGCGCTCCGGGTGCCAGGGCGCGTGGAAGACCCAGTGCTCCTGGTTGTCGATGGGCAGCAGGGCCCCGTCGGCGTCCTGGTCGGTGAGGTAGCAGCAGATGAAGCGGCGTTCGCCCACCACCTCGGCGAGCAGCTTGGAGCGGAAGGTGACGCTGACGTTGGCGAACAGGTCGCCCGGCCCGCTGTGCCCGATGCCGAGGCGGCGCCGGACGGGGCTGCGCGGGCCGTCGGCGGCGACCAGGTAGTCGGCGCGGACGGTGTACCGCTCGTCGGTGCCCCGGTCCCGGACCACCGCGGTCACGCCTTCGCCGTCCTGCTCGAAGGACTCCATCTCGTGGGAGTAGCGCAGGTCGCCGCCGAGTCGGCGGGCGCCCTTCAGCAGTTCGGGCTCCAGGTCGTTCTGGCTGCACAGGCACCAGGTGGCGGGGCTGAACCTGGCGAGGTCGCCGCCCGGGTCGATGTGCCTGAACAGCCACTCGCCCGCCTCGCCAGCCAGCGTCGGCGTCTGGAGGATGCCGTGGTTGCCGGCGAGCAGCGAAGCCGCCGTCCTGATGTCCCGTTCGACGCCGGCCACGCGGAACAGCTCCATGGTCCGCACGTTGTTGCCCCGCCCGCGAGGGTGGATGGAGGTGCCGGAGTGCCGCTCGACCAGCATGTGCGGTACGCCGTGGCGGCCCAGGAACAGGGAGGTGGACAGACCCACCAGGGAGCCGCCCACGACGAGGACGGGTACCCGGTGGTCGGCTTCTCGGCGCATCGGTGCCTCCAGGGGCGAGGGGGGCGGGTGCGGGGGGTGCGGGCGCATCTGAATGTCCATGCCCTCCCGGAGGCCGTCATGCGTACATCCGCGGCATCAATCACCCGTGTGATCACCCGCGTGGTGCACACGAGTCGCGCACCGATCGGGCACGGCACAGGATCGAGATCACGCTGACGTCGCGTCACCCGCGGCCGGCGTTTCCTCTGCCCCGCCAAGCCCGCCAAGGAGACGTACGCAGATGACCGCCATTTCTGAGCGAGTTTCAGAACCGACCGAGCAGCAGGCCGCCAAACGTGTCTCCCAGTCCGTCTTCGACGGCTCCCGGCTCCGGGTCGTCCTGCTGGTGGACGTCTACGACGGCGCCCAGCAGCAGTTCCTGGAGGCGTACGAGGAGATGTACAAGCAGGTCGCGTCGGTCCCCGGGCACGTCAGCGACCAGTTGTGCCAGTCCATCGAGAACCCTTCCCAGTGGCTGATCACCAGCGAGTGGGAGAGCGCCCCGCCGTTCCTCGCCTGGGTGAACAGCGAGGAGCACGTACGGATGGTGCAGCCGATGCACAGCTGCATCCGGGACACCCGTTCGCTGCGCTTCCACATCGTCCGCGAGACCGGCCACACGGAGGTGGGCGCGCCGTCCGCCGAGCGGCGGCTCCAGGACTCGCCGCGGATCGGGGACGGGGTGATCCGGCACGCGCTGACCTTCACGGTGAAGCCGGGCAGCGAGCAGAAGGTGGCCCAGATCCTGGCCGGATACGAATCGCCCGAGGCGCAGGTGGACGGCGCCACCCGGCTGTGCCGCACCTCCCTGTTCATGCACGGCAACCGGGTCGTGCGGGCCATCGAGGTGCGCGGCGACCTGCTCGCGGCGCTGCGGCACGTGGCCCGGCAGCCGCAGATCCGGAAGGTCGAGGAGGCCATCAACCCCTACCTGGAGGAGGACCGCGACCTCGACGACCAGGAGTCCGCACGAGTGTTCTTCACCCGGGCGGCACTGCCCGCGGTGCACCACGTGACGGCCGATCAGGAGAGCCCGGAGGCGGAGCGGCACGCGCTGTACTACCCGGCGCGGCCGGGCCTGGGCATGAAGCTGGCGGAGCTGCTGTCCCAGCAGGACGAGCGGGCCGCGGAGGACCCGCGCAGCCCGGTGCTGCGCAGCACGGTCTTCGAGCGGGACGACGTCGTCGTCCGGCTGATCGACATCCGTGGCGGCCTGGACGCCGACCCGGTCGCCGCGCTGGGTCTCGCGGACCCCGCGAAGGTGCCGGAGCTGACCACCCTGCTCGACGAGGGCGCCGACCCGAAGGACGGCGACCTGGCCCGTCTGCTCACCCTCGCCCGTATGGAGCTCATCACCGACCGCCGGTCCGCGCCGGACGCCTGACCGCATCCCGAAGCGGACGTATCACACCACCGGAGGAACGACGTGATCAAACCCAGGCCCAGGATCGTGGAGCTCTGCGACACCGAACCCAACACGAAGCGCGGAGGCGATCTGCGCGCCATGCTCACCCCGGCCACGGTCGGTTCCACCAGCGGCTTCATGGGCGTGGCCATCGTGCAGCCCGGCGACCGCATCGGCGAGCACTACCACCCGTACTCCGAGGAGTTCGTGTACGTCGTCTGCGGGGAGCTCGAGGTGGACCTGGACGGCGAGCCGCACCCGCTCAGGCCGGAGCAGGGTCTGATGATCCCCGCCTACATGCGCCACCGCTTCCGCAACGTGGGCGACGTGGAGGCGCGGATCGTCTTCCACCTGGGACCGCTCGCCCCGCGCCCGCAGCTCGGCCACGTCGACACGGAGGGCGCCGAGCCGGCGCCGCCGGCCGGCGTGGCAGAGGTCCGATCATGACCAGGCGGGTGGCGGTCACCGGCATAGGCATCGTGGCGCCGGGCGGTATCGGTGCCTCCGCGTTCTGGGACCTGCTGGCGAACGGGCGCACCGCGACGCGGGGCATCACGTTCTTCGACCCGTCAGGGCTGCGGTCCCGGATCGCGGCCGAGTGCGACTTCGATCCGACGGCCTCGGGTCTGGACGAGGAGCAGATCGCGCGCTGCGACCGCTACATCCAGTTCGCGCTGGCCGCCGGCCAGGAGGCGGTCGCGGACTCGGGACTCGACCTCGCCGGGGAGAACCCCTGGCGGGTCGGGGTCTCGCTGGGCACCGCGGTCGGCGGCACCACGCGGCTGGAGAACGACTACGTCCTGGTCAGCCACCACGGCGACCGCTGGGACGTGGACCACGAGCGGGCCCGGCCGCATCTGGAGCGGGCCTTCACACCGAGCACGCTGGCCTCCACGGTGGCCGAGCGGTTCGGGGCCCGCGGGCCGGTGCAGACCGTCTCCACGGGCTGCACCTCCGGGCTCGACGCGGTCGGCTACGCGCTGCACACCGTGGAGGAGGGGAGGGCGGACATCTGCATAGCCGGGGCGTCGGACTCGCCGATATCACCGATCACCATGGCGTGCTTCGACGCGATCAAGGCCACGTCCCCGAACAACGACGACCCCGCCCACGCCTCCCGCCCCTTCGACAACGACCGTGACGGGTTCGTCATGGGAGAGGGCGGCGCGGTGCTCGTCCTGGAGGAGCTGGAGCGCGCCAGGGCCCGCGGCGCCCACGTGTACTGCGAGCTGAGCGGCTACGCCACGTTCGGCAACGCCTACCACATGACCGGACTGACCAGCGAGGGCCTGGAGATGGCGCGGGCGATAGAGACCGCGCTGGACCACGCCCGCCTGGACGGCTCCGCGATCGACTACGTCAACGCGCACGGCTCCGGCACCCGTCAGAACGACCGGCACGAGACGGCCGCGGTGAAGCGGGCGCTGGGCCACCACGCCTACGACACCCCGATGAGCTCCATCAAGTCGATGGTGGGCCACTCGCTGGGGGCGATCGGGGCGATCGAGGTGGTGGCCTGTGTGCTGTCGCTGGCCCACCAGGCGGTCCCGCCGACCGCCAACTACCAGACCCCCGACCCCGAGTGCGACCTGGACTACGTCCCGCGGGTCGCCCGCGAGCGGAAGCTGGACAGCGTGCTCTCCGTGGGCAGCGGCTTCGGCGGCTTCCAGTCCGCGGTGATCCTGACCCGGCAGAGGGAGAGGACACGATGAGCGCACCGCGCAAGCGGCGGGCCGCCGTCACCGGCATCGGTGTCGTCGCGCCCGGCGGCACGAGCACCGAGACCTTCTGGAAGTCCACCCTGGAGGGCGCGAGCCTCCTGGACCGCGTGACGCGTGAGGGCTGCGAGCACCTGCCGCTGAAGGTGGCCGGCGAGGTGCGGGCCTTCGAACCCTCGGCGGCGGTGGAGGAGCGCTATCTCGTTCAGACCGACCGCTTCACGCACTTCGCGATGGCCGCGGCCGACGCGGCCCTCCAGGACGCCCGGCTGGGTCGGGCCGACACCGACGCGGCCCCGTTCTGCGCGGGCGTGGTCACCGCGGCCGGGTCCGGCGGCGGCGAGTTCGGCCAGCGGGAACTTCAGAAGCTGTGGAGCAAGGGCAGCCGCTATGTCGGCCCGTGGCAGTCCATCGCCTGGTTCTACGCGGCCAGCACGGGCCAGATCTCCATCCGGCGCGGCTTCAAGGGCCCCTGTTCGGTGGTCGCCGCCGACGAGGCGGGCGGTCTGGACGCCCTGGCGCACGCGGCGCGGGCGGTCGAGCGCGGCACCGACCTGATCGTGGCCGGTTCGACGGAGGCGCCGCTGGCCCCGTACTCGATGGTCTGCCAGCTCGGTTACCGGGAGCTGAGCCCGGTGGCCGACCCGGAGCGCGCCTACCGCCCGTTCACCGAGGACGCATGCGGGTTCGTGCCGGCCGAGGGCGGCGCGATGCTCACCGTGGAGGCGGCCGAGTCGGCGCGGGAGCGGGGCGTGCCCGTACGGGCCGTCCTGGCCGGGCACGCGGCGACCTTCACCGGCCCCTCCCGCTGGGAGCTGTCCGGACAGGGGCTGGCCGAGGCGATCCGCGGCGCGCTGGCCGACGCCGGGTGCGCACCCGAGGAGGTCGACGTCGTCTTCGCCGACGCCCTCGGCGTCCCCGAGGCGGACCGGGCGGAGGCACGCGCCCTCGCCGACGCGCTCGGCGCGCACGGCCGGCGGGTGCCGGTCACGGCGCCCAAGACCGGTACCGGCCGGGCGTACTGCGCGGCCCCGGTGCTGGACACGGCGGCGGCGGTGCTCGCGATGGAGCACGGCCTGATCCCGCCCACCCCGAACGTCTCCGACATCTGCCATGACCTCGACCTGGTGACCGGTCGTGCCCGTGCCACCGAGATGCGCACGGCGCTGGTCCTCAGCCGGGGGCTCATGGGCTCGAACTCGGCGCTGGTGCTGCGGCACGGTGCCGCCGGGGCCTCCTAGTGCCGGGGCACTGACGAGGCAGCCACGACCAACCGGGAGCAACCCGGGAGAGACAAGGAGAGGAACCGCATGAGTGACCGCATCACAGTGGAGGAACTGGCCGAACTCATGAAGAAGGCCGCCGGGATCACCGTCAGCCCGCAGGATCTGGCGGACCGGTCCGAGACCGGATTCGACGAGATCGGTATCGACTCGCTCGGCCTGCTCGGCATCGTGGGCGAACTGGAGAACCGGCACGGCATCCCGATGCCCGCCGACGCGGAGCGCTGCAAGACGCCCAGGAAGTTCCTCGACCTCGTCAACAGCACCCTTCTCGCAGGAGCGTAGAAATGGCCGGACACACGGAGAACGAGATCACCATCGCCGCGCCGGTGGACCTGGTCTGGGACATGACCAACGACGTGGCGAACTGGCCTCGGCTGTTCAGCGAGTACGCCTCCGCCGAGATCCTGTCCCAGGAAGGCGACAAGTGCACCTTCCGGCTGACCATGCACCCGGACGAGAACGGCACCGTGTGGAGCTGGGTCTCCGAGCGCGAGCCCGACCGGGCCAAGCTCACCGTCAGGGCCCGCCGGGTCGAGACGGGCCCGTTCGACCACATGAACATCCACTGGAGGTACGAGGAGGTCCCCGGGGGCACCCGGATGATCTGGACGCAGGACTTCGCGATGAAGCCGGAGGCGCCGGTCGACGACGACTGGATGACCGACAACATCAACAAGAACTCCAAGGTCCAGATGGCCCTGATCCGCGACAGGATCGAGAAGACCGTCGCCGGCCGCCGGGCCGAACCGGCCCTGACCACCGACTGAGCCGGACGGAGGAAGCCTCGTGCACCAAGAACTGATCGTCGCCCGGATGGCCCCTGGTTCGGCCCCGGACATCGCCAGGATCTTCGAGGAGTCCGACCGCGGGGAGCTGCCGCACCTGGTCGGCGTCAACCGGCGCAGCCTCTACCAGTTCGGCGATGTGTACATGCACCTGATCGATGCGGACCGGGACCCGGGACCCGCCATCGCCAAGGTGGTGGACCACCCCGAGTTCCGGGGCATCAGCGAGCGGCTGTCGGCGTACGTCAGCGCGTACGACCCGCAGACCTGGCGCTCGCCCAAGGACGCGATGGCCCACCGCTTCTACCTGTGGGAGCGTGACTGAGCCGCCGCATTGAGCCAACCTGACGAGCCGTCCGGTCCCTCACGGACGGCCACCGGCCGCCGGGCCCGCTGTGTCGCGGGCCCGGCGGCCGGTGTCCGAGGAGGTCGCGGCGGTGCCGCCGGCCGGGTCCGGTCAGCCCGGCACCGTGCAGTCGAAGGCGTGCAGGTAGGGGTTGACCGGGCTGATGTCGTCGATGACCAGGCCCGCCGCCTTCAGCCGGTCGGCCATGCTGGCGCCGGTGTGCTTGGCGCCGCCGACGTTCAGCAGCAGGAGCAGGTCCATAGCGGTGCTGAACCGCATCGAGGGCGTGTCGTCGACGAGGTTCTCGATGACCACGACCCGGGCTCCGGGACCGCCCGCCCCGATGACGTTGCGCAGGCAGCGGGCGGTGGAGTCGTCGTCCCACTCCAGGATGTTCTTGATGATGTAGACGTCGGCCCTGACCGGGATGGCCTCGCGGCAGTCGCCGGGCACGATCCGCACCCGGTCCGCCAGCGAGCCGCCCGCGCGCAGCCGGGGGTCGGCGTTGTCCACCACCCGCGGCAGGTCCAGCAGGGTGCCGTGCATCCGCGGGTACTTCTCCAGCAGGCTCGCCACCACGTGCCCCTGCCCGCCGCCGATGTCGGCGACCGAGGAGGCGCCGGACAGGTCGAGGAGCTCGGCGACGTCCCGCGCGGACTGCCTGCTGGAGGTCGTCATGGCCCGGTTGAAGACGTCCGCCGACTCGGGGGCGTCCTCGTTGAGATGGACGAAGAACTCCTTGCCGTACAGGTCCTCCACCACGTTGCGGCCGGTGCGCACCGCCTCGTCCAGTTTCGGCCAGGCGTCCCAGGTCCACGGCTCGGTGCACCACAGGGTGATGTAGCGCAGGCTGCCCGGGTCGTCCTCGCGCAGCAGCCGGGACATGCCGGTGTGCGCGAACGTCCCGTCGGGCTGCTCGGTGAAGACGCCGTAGCAGGTCAGTGCCCGCAGCAGCCGTCGCAGCGGCTTCGGTTCGGTCTTCACCGCGGCCGCGAGGTCCTCCACGGCCATGGGCGCTTCCCCGAGCGCGTCGGCCACACCGAGCCGGGCGGCCGCGCGGAGGGCGGCGGCGCACGCCGCCCCGAACGCGAGCTCCCTGAGTCGCATGGACGGCGGTGGGGCGGACTGAGCGGTCGTCATGTGCCGCCTTCCTTCCTTCTGGGTCCGGTGGGTTCCACGAGTGGCTACGGCCTCAGCACAGTCCCGCGGGCCTGGAGGCCTCACAGGAGTTCTCCGCGAAGGTGTTGTGGTGCGCGGCGCTCTCCTGGTTGACCAGGTCCGCCGGGGAGTTGCCGTCGAGCACGTTCCGGGTCACCCGGTTCCTCTCGCCGACCGCGCCGACGAAGCTCCTGAACAGCACGATGCCGCCGGAGTAGGGGGACGTGCCCGAGTTGCCGACGACGAGGTTGCGGGACACGTAGGTCCGCTCGGCCCCGGTCAGGACGATGCCCGAGCCCTGGAGGAAGGGCATCCGGGCGGTCGCCGGGCAGAACTTGTTGTTCTTCACGACCCGGTTGTCGCGCACGGTCAGGGCGCCGGCCCGCGGCTCGTTCTCGTCGCCGACGACGAACATCCCCGCGCAGTTGCCGGTGACGTGGTTGTCCGTGACGGTGAGGTCGCGCAGCCGGCGGACGGTGACGCCGATCCGGTTGCCCTCCAGCCGGTTGTGGGCGACCAGCGTTCCGCGGGTGTCGGTGGCGCCCTGCTCGGCGGTGACCGTGTTGGCCAGGAAGAGTCCCGCGTCGCCGTTGTTCCGGGCGATGTTGTTCCGGTACTCGCTGCGTACGGACCGCTCCTCGGCGATGCCCCACATCCCGTTCTTCTCGGCGGTCACCTGCCGCACGGTCAGCCGGTCGGTGCCCACGGCCATCAGGCCGGTGTGCGAGAAGCCGGTCACGGTCAGACGGGACACGGTGACACCTTCGAGGCGCTTGCCCTTGGCCCCCACCACACAGATGCCGTTGCCCCACTTGGCGCAGCCGCCCGAGAGCTTCTTGCCGCCCGGTTCCAGGACGGTGCCGCGGCCCGCGCCGCGCAGCGTCAGACCGGGCGTCGTCACCTTGACGCTCTCGTGGTAGACGCCGGGCAGCACCAGCACGGTGTCCCCCTGCCGCGCGGCGTTCACCGCCCGCTGGATCGACTGGCCCGGGTGCACCAGGTGCGTCCTGGGCACCGGGACCGGCCGGGCGGCGGCGACGCCCGAGCCGGCCAGCGCGGCGGCGCTCAGGAGCAGAGCGATATACCGTTTCGTCATATTCTGTACGGTATGGCCGGATAGTCGGCTGGAACGCCGGATGAGCCGTCCGGCGGCGTGTCACCGGCGCAGGGCGTGGCCGATCCACAGCTGTGCGCGGGACGGTGGACGGCCGTCCTCCAGGTCCCACACGGCGTTCTGCAGCACCCGGCCGAGCGTCCAGGCGCGGGCCCGGTCCCGGTCGAGGCCCAGCACCCCGGTCATGGCCTCGAAACGCGGGACGACCTCGCCGGGCTCGAAGCGGTTGAACAGTGCCGGGAGCAGTTCGAAGCCGGGGTCCCCGGCGAGCGGCTTGGGGTCGATGGCCAGCCAGGGCTCGCGGCCGGCGCCGAGCACGTTGCCGTAGTGCAGGTCCCAGTGCAGCAGCCGGTCGCCGCTCTCGCCGGCGACCTCGCGCACGGCGGCGGCGCAGTCCGCGAGCAGCCGGCGGTCCTCCCCGTCGGGCAGCCGCGGCAACGCGCCCGGAGTCCGCTCCAGCAGGGCACCCGCGATGTCACCCAGTCGCCGTATCCCCGCCGGGGCCGCCACGGACGTCAGGCGGGCCAGCAGGCCGGCGATCACCAGGACGGCCGCGCGGGCGTCCGGCAGGCCCGTCAGCGGGCGGGCGGAGTCGAGCCGCTCCAGCAGCAGCGTGCCGGTGGGCTCGTCGTGCTCCAGGAGCCGCACGGCCCCCGCGCCGGCCCACACGCGCAGCGCCGGCGCCTCTCCCGCGCTCTCCTCGTCGGGCAGTTGGAGCTTCAGGGCGGCGGGCAGGCCGTCGGCGCGGACGACCGGAAGGACCAGCGCGCACACGCCGTGCATCGCCGGCCCGTCGATCCGCAGCCGCCACCGGTCGAGGAAGCCGGCCGCCCGCCGGGGCAGGCCGGCGACGAACGCGCGGCCCGCCGCCCCGTTGAACTTCTCCTGGGAAGCGGCCAGCGCGACGGGCACCTCGATCACCCTGACGACCATACTTGCGCGTGTGAGCGGGGTCATGCGGATGCGGCGTGGGCTTCGGGCGGCGAGGGCGTACGTCCGCAGCGCTCCGGGCACGTATGTCTGGCTGCTGGTCCTGTTCCTGACCACCGTCGCCCTGCACCACATGTCGCCGCACTTCGAGCAGCACTTCCTGCGCCACCGCTCGACCAACCTGCGCGGGCTGTCGAAGGACCCGGTGCGGGTGCTCTTCTCCAGCGCCATGTGGATCGACAACGGCCACTGGCTGCCGTACGCGGTCCTCTACACGGTCTTCCACGCCCAGGCCGAGCGCTGGCTGGGCACCCTGCGCTGGCTGCTGGTGTGCGTGACCGCGCACGTGCTGGCGACCCTGGTCAGCGAGGGCGCCCTGCTGTGGGCGATCCAGCGGCACATGGTGCCGGAGTCGGCCGTCAACACCCTCGACGTCGGGGTCAGTTACGCCCTGGCCGGGGTGGTGGGGGTGCTGACGTACCGGATCGCGCCGCCCTGGCGGTACCTGTACCTGGCCGCCGTCCTCGGCTACTACGCCGGGTCGCTGGTGACCGGGCGGACCTTCACCGATCTCGGACACTTCACCGCCGTCCTGGTCGGCCTGGGCTGTCGTCCGTCGGCCAGGGGCCGTGGCGAGCCGTGGAACCCGCAGGAGGCGCTGTGCGCGCTGCGGCGGTAGGGCCTGCGGTGAAAGTCCCGTCGTCCGCCCGGCCCGCGGGGCCTCGCGGTCGGAGAGGGGCGTTGTCAGTGGCGGGGTGCAGCATGGGGGCATGGTGAGCGAAGCGAGCGGCAGGGCCCGTGTGAAGGGCGCACGGCGGCCCGAGGTGCGGTTGCCGGCCCTGGAGGCGTACGGCGGCGGGGGACTGGCGCCGGACGGGGACTACGACGGGCTCGAGTTCCGGGAGGTGGACCTCGCCGGGCAGGACGGGTCGGGCGCCCGCTTCCTGGACTGCGCGCTCGGGGGCTGCGCGCTGGACGACACGTCGCTGCGCCACGCCCGCTTCCTGGACTCGCTCCTCACCGGTGTACGGGGCGTCGGCACCGACCTCGCGGAGGCGACCCTGCGTGACGTGGAGGTGGTCGACGCGCGCCTCGGCGGGGTGCAGTGCCATGGTGCGGTCCTGGAGCGGGTGTGGATCCGCGGCGGAAAGATCGACTACCTGAACCTGCGCAGCGCCCGGCTGCGGGACGTCGTCTTCGAGGGCTGCGTCCTCGTCGAGCCGGACTTCGGGGGCGCCCGGCTGGAGCGGGTGGAGTTCGCGGACTGCGTGCTCAAGGGCGTCGACTTCAGCGCGGCGACGCTCTCGGACGTGGACCTGCGGGGCGCCGCGTCCCTGGAGATCGCCCGCGGTCTCGACCGGCTGGCGGGCGCGGTGATCAGCACCGGCCAGCTCCTGGACCTGGCGCCGGTGCTGGCGGCGGAGCTGGGGATCAGGGTGGAGGGGTGACGCGGAGAGGGGATCAGGCGAGACGGGGGTAGCGGGCCTGGAGGGTCCAGATCGCCGGGTTCTCCGCCAGGTCCTCGTGGAGGTCGCACAGGTCGGCGACGAGGTCGTGCAGGAAGTCGCGGGCCTCGCGGCGCAGCGCGGTGTGCGAGAAGGTCAGCGGGGGCTCCTCGGCGGGCATCCAGTCGGACTCGACGTCGACCCAGCCGAAGCGGCGCTCGAAGAGCATGCGGTCCGTGGACTCGGTGAAGTCCAGCTCGGCCCGCTGCGGACGGGAGGCGCGGGAGCCCGCCGGGTCACGGTCCAGCCGCTCGACGATGTCGCACAGGGCCCACGCGAAGTCGAGCACGGGCACCCAGCCCCAGGCCGTGGCCAGCTCGCGGTCGGAGTCGGTGTCGGCCAGGTAGACGTCGCCGCAGAACAGGTCGTGCCGCAGCGCGCGCACGTCCGCCCGGCGGTAGTCCGTCTGCGGCGGGTCGGGGAAGCGGTTGGAGAGGGCGTAGCCGATGTCGAGCACGTAGGCGATGGTGTCATGTGCGCCGCATAGGATCGCGCGCGTGTATCGATCTGCCCTGCTTGTCCGAACCGCCGCGGTCGGCTGCGCCCTGCTCGTGCTGACGCTGACCGGGTGCGACGGCGGGGTGCGGGGCACCCCCGGCGGGGCCGGCGTGCACGACCCGTACTTCCCCAGGGCGGGCAACGGCGGGTACGACGTCGGCCACTACGGCCTGACCCTCGCCTACGATCCGGACCGGCGTTTTCTCACGGGCACCGCGGTCATCACCGCCCGGGCCACCCAGGACCTGTCCGCCTTCGACCTCGATCTCAGCGGGCTCGACGTCCGCAGCGTGACGGTGGCGGGGAAAGCCGCCCTGTTCAGCCGGGCCGGGCAGGAACTCACCGTGCGCCCGCACGACGACCTGGTGAAGGGCGAGACGTTCACCGCGACGGTGCGTTACTCCGGGCGGCCGGAGGTCGTCGTCGACCCCGACGGGGCGCGGGAGGGGTGGCTGCCTACCGCGGACGGTGCGCTCGCCCTCGGTGAGCCGGTCGGGTCGATGGCGTGGTTCCCGGGGAACAACCACCCGTCCGACAAGGCCGCGTACGACATCTCGGTCACCGTGCCCGAGGGGCTGCAAGTCGTCTCCAACGGCGAGTTGAGGAGTGAGACGACCAGCGGGGGGCGTACGACGTTCAGGTGGCGCACCACCGAGCCGATGGCGAGCTATCTGGCCACCGTCGCGGTCGGCCACTTCGAGATCACCCGCTCCACCACGAGGAGCGGTCTGCCGGTGTACGTCGCCGTCGAGCCGTCCCAGGTGCAGGGGAGCCGGGCCGTGCTGGCCAGGATCCCCGAGATCGTCGAGTGGGCGGAGCGCCGCTTCGGCCCGTACCCCTTCTCGTCCACCGGCGCGATCGTCGGCCGTCGCGGGGACGCCGGTTACGCCCTGGAGACCCAGAACCGGCCCGTCTTCCCCGGCACCCCCGACCTCCGCACCCTGGTCCACGAACTCGTCCACCAGTGGTACGGGAACTCCGTCACCCCGAAGAGCTGGCGGGACATGTGGCTGAACGAGGGCTTCGCGACGTACGCGCAGTGGCTGTGGGAGGAGGACCACGGCGGCCGGACCGCGCAGCAGGCCTTCGACGCGCTCCAGCGCGGCGACTACTTCGCCGACGACGCCGCGAACGAGGCGGTGTGGGCCTTTCCGCCCGCCGGGCCGAGCGGTGCCGAGCACATCTCCGGCCGGCCCGTCTACGAACGCGGCGCGATGGTGCTGCACAGGATCCGGCAGACGGTCGGCGACCACGCCTTCGACGACATCCTGCGGGGCTGGTCCGCCGCCCACCGCCACGGCAACGCGGACACCGCCGACTTCACCGCCTACGTGGAGAGGAAGGCCCCGGGCACGGACTTCGGCGGGATCTGGGCCGACTGGCTGTACGGGGACGGCAAACCGGCGCCTCGCTGAACCGCGGCCGGTTCCCTCAGCGGCCGGGCGGTCCGCTCAGTCCAGCCGCTTGCGGAGCACCGTGCACGGGCGGCCCCACTGCCGGTCCCGGCGATGCGCGAGGTGCCGGTAGCCGAGGGCGGTCCAGAACGCCAGGCCCCCGGGGTTGTTCTCCAGGACGGCCAGGCGTACGGCGGTGCGGCCCTCGGCGCGGAAGCGGTCCTCGACGAGGGACGCCAACCGGCGCCCGAGGCCGTGCCGTTGTGACCCCGCGTCGATCATCAGCAGGCCGATCCACGGGTCCGGGTCGGCCGGATCGGGGTGGTGGGCGAGCGTGATCGCGATCCCGGCGAGCCGTTGCTCGTCGCGCGCGAGCAGCACCTCCGAGTCCGGGTCGGCCAGGTCGTCCGCCAGCGCGGCCGCCACCTGTTCCGGGCGGATGTCGTCCGGGTCGGGGAAGTCACCGCTGAGGGCGTGGAAGTCGCGTTGGGAGCCGTAGAGCGCGGTCAGCTCGGTCAGGAGCCCGCCCGGGATGACGCGGTCCGGCGGGAGAGTCAGGGGCTCGAGGAACACCCGGGCAACCTACCGTGCGCCGGTGGCCCGGAGCGTCGGTGGCCCGGAGCGGCGGTGGCCCGGGCGCTCCGGATGCCTCGGGTGGCGGGGTGGAGGGCGGCCGGGGGGAGTCGATCGGGGCAGCGCCCGAGCCCCGCCCGAGCCCCGTCCTCTGGGCGGGCCGGGGCTCGGACGGTGGACCGGGGGTCGTCAGACGTTGACGCCGAAGTCCTGGGCGATGCCGACCAGGCCCGAGGCGTAGCCCTGGCCCACGGCGCGGAACTTCCACTCCGCGCCGTTGCGGTACAGCTCGCCGAAGACCATGGCGGTCTCGGTGGCCGCGTCCTCCGACAGGTCGTAGCGGGCGATCTCGGCACCGCCGGCCTGGTTGACGATGCGGATGTAGGCGTTGCGGACCTGCCCGAAGTTCTGGCCGCGGTTCTCGGCGTCGTAGATGGAGACCGGGAAGACGACCTTGTCGACGTCGGCGGGGAGCCCGCCGAGGTTGACGTTGATCGCCTCGTCGTCGCCGTCGCCCTCGCCGGTGAGGTTGTCGCCGGTGTGGACGATGGTGTTGTCCGGGGTCTGCTTGTTGTTGAAGAAGACGAAGTGCTGGTCCGAGTAGACCTTGCCCTGCGCGTTGACCGCGATCGCGGAGGCGTCCAGGTCGAAGTCGGTGCCGGTGGTGGTGCGGACGTCCCAGCCGAGGCCCACGGTGACGGCGGTCAGGCCCGGTGCCTCCTTGGTGAGCGAGACGTTGCCACCCTTGGACAGGCTTACAGCCATTGTCGGGAGTCCCTTCCCTCGTTGCGTTGCGGACGAAGCTATCGCCACCCATAGGAACGCCGAGGGGGGTCCTCCGGGTTCCGCGTCCCTTTACCTTTTTTACCCACCCCGATCGAACACGCCCGCGGCGAAAACATGATGACGTGAAGCGGCTGGGAAGGGGAACATGGACGACATGTCCGGTCCCCATCTCATCCGCGGCTCCGTCGCGCTCCCCGAGGCCGAACTGGCCTGGCGCTTCTCGCGGTCCTCCGGGCCCGGCGGCCAGCATGTCAACACCACGGACTCCCAGGTGGAGTTGCGCTTCGACCTCGCCAACACCGAGGCGCTGCCCGAGGTGTGGAAGCAGCGCGCGCTGGAGCGCCTCGCGGACCGGCTCGTCGACGGCGTCATCAGCGTGCGCGCCTCCGAGCACCGTTCCCAGTGGCGCAACCGCGAGGCCGCCGCCGTGCGTCTGGCCGCTCTCCTCGCCGAGGCGACCGCGCCCCCGCCCAGGCCACGCAGGCCCACCCGGGTGCCGCGAGGCATCAACGAGCGGCGGCTGCGCGAGAAGAAGCAGCGCTCGGACACCAAGCGGGGGCGCTCCGGGAAGGACTGGGGATAGCGGCCGACGGCGGCCGGTCGGCGGCTGGCCGGCGGGACCCCGGAGCGCCGAGCGGCGGTGTGCCGCGAGGGCGGGGCGTCAGCCCAGGCGGCGGTAGCGGCCGCGGTAGTACATCAGCGGTTCGCCGTGCGTGCCGGGCAGGCGGGCCGTCAGCACCCGGCCGATGACCAGGGTGTGGTCGCCGGCCGCCACCCGCTGCTCGGTGCGCAGCTCCAGGGTGGCCAGGGAATCGGTCAGCAGCGGGGCGCCGGAGACCTCGCCGCGGGTGTGGGGGAGGTCCCGGAACAGCAGGCGGTCGCTGACCCGGCCCTTCATGGCGAAGCGGCCCGCGACGGTGTGCTGGCTGTCGGTGAGGACCGAGACCGCCCACAGCGGCTGCTCGGCGAGCAGGTCGTCCATGCGGGAGCCCGCGCGCAGGCTGACCAGGGCCAGCGGCGGGTCCAGGGACACCGACATGAACGCCGTGGCTGTCATGCCCGCGTCCTCGCCGCTCGGCGCCTCCGGGTCGTCCGGGTCGAGCGGCGGCTCCTGCGCGGTCACCAGGACCACACCGGCGGCCAGCCTGGACATCGCGGCACGGAACTCCTCGTTGGTCACCCCCTCAGCATGCCCGGGCGGGGCTCCCCGCTGCCCGAGCGGAGCCGGGAGCCCGGCGGAGGCGGTGGGGGCGGGGACGGGCGGCACGGCGGATGGGTTCAACACACACGGAACGCTAACCACCGGTTCGCGGCCGCCGCATCGGGCCTCCGCCCGAAGCCGGACCTAGGACCAGCGGACGAGTGTGGGGGATGTGGCGGGGGAGTGCGGGGGGAGTGTGTCGTGCATCATGTCCCTACAGTCGTGACGCCCGCGTTCACCAAACGCACGGGAAAAAGACAGAAACCGCACTCAATTGTTCACGTTCATCTGTGACTTGAGTCACAAGGGCAGTGAATTGTTGACCCTGTGTACCGAGTGGGCTCCGCGCTGTGATTCAGTGGCTGAGATTGCGCAGACGACACGCCGAACAGCACCCTTGATTCGCTGGCGAGGTCTCGGGGGGAGGGCGAGCATGGAGACCGACTCGGAACCGTACGTCCGCCTGGCGTCCCTGCGGCAACTGCACCAGGTCATGGCGGACATGAACACCGCGAGGAGCCTGGCCGACACGCTGCAGACCGTCGCCGACGGCGTCGTGAACGGCCTCGGCTACGAGCTGGCCTGCGTCAACCTCGTGCGCCCCGACGGCGACCTCGTGGTGGCCGCCTTCGCCGGCAACGCCGCCGCGGAGGCGATCATCACCGGCCGCGTCGGCCCCCGGGAGTCCTGGGACCGGCGGCTGGCCATGGGCGAGCAGTGGGGCGGCCTGGTCTTCATCCCCCACACCGAGGGCTGGGTCCTCGACGACGACGACGTCCCGACGTGGTACACCGACGGGCCCGCGCCGCGCTTCGAGGACGAATGGCACCCCTCCGACCGGCTCTTCGCGCCCATGGACGCCCCCGGCGGGTCCGGCGGCTCCTCCGGCGAGCTGCTCGGCGTGATCTCGGTGGACCGCCCGCGCAACGGCCGCCGGCCCGGCGCCTGGGGTCGCGAGGCCCTCCAGATGTACGCCTTCCAGGCGGCCATCGCGATCAGCAACGCCCGGCTGCGCTCCAACATGCAGCGCGCCCTTGTCCGCCTGGAGCGCGAGCAGCAGGCCCTGCGCGCCAGCGAGGAGAGTTTCCGCCAGGCCTTCGAGTACGCGCCCTCCGGCATGGCCATCGCCGAGATGGGCGGCGACCAGCACGGCCGGATCCTGCGCACCAACGACGCCCTGTGCCGGCTGCTCGGCCGCCCCGCCGCCGCCATGCGCCGCTACTCCTTCTCCGACCTCGTCCACCCCGAGGACATAGGCACCCTGCTGCGGACCTCGGCGGAGGGCGGCCGGGCGGAGCTGCGGCTGGGCCGCCGCGACGGCTCCTACGTCTGGGTGTCGCTGCGCAACTCCGTCGTCGCGGACGCCGCCGACGGGCCCCGCTTCCTGCTCACCCACGTCGAGGACATAGAGGAGCGCAAGCGCCGCGAGCTCCAGCTCGCCCACCGCGCCTCCCACGACTCCCTCACCGGTCTGCCGAACTCCGCCGAGCTGCGTGCCCGCCTGTCCGCCCGGCTGTGCCGGCGGCCCCAGGCCGAGCACGCCGGCGACACCGAGTCGCAGGACACGGCCTACGGCCACCCCGGCTACGACCACGGCTTCGACTTCCGGTCGGACACCCAGGCCTACGACGCCTACGACCACCACGTGCACACCGTCGCCCCCGAGGGCGACCACGACGACGGCACCAAGGGGCTCGCGGTCCTCTTCTGCGATCTCGACGGCTTCAAGTCGATCAACGACCGGTTCGGGCACAACGCGGGCGACGCGGTGCTCATCGAGGTGGCCCGGCGGCTGAGCAACGGCGTGCGCGACGGCGACACCGTGGCCCGCCTCGGCGGCGACGAGTTCGTGATCCTCGCCGACGGCCTCGGCCGGGCCGACGCCCAGGACCTCGCCGTACGGCTGCGCAACGAGATCATCCAGCCGATCCGCGCCGAGGGCCGGGCGGTCCGGGTCGGGGCGAGCTTCGGCATCGGGTGGGCACACTGCGGAATGACGGCGGACGAAGTGTTGAAATCAGCCGACGAGCGGATGTACGTCGAGAAACGATCTCGTCCCAAACAACATCGTCGAGCCGGATGATCGCAGGTCGGCCGACCTGTGCGGCATGAGTCACCCGTTCGGGCCCCGCGGAGCGGGTAGGCTCGCCTATCTCACGACGTACCGCCCCCGCACCTTGTTGAGGAGTACCTAGGGATGACGCCCGGCAACAGCGGCGCGAGCACGCCCGAGGACGACGACCCGTTCGGCTATCTGTACGCCGACGGCCAGGCCAACGGAGCCCAGCCGCCCTCGGGCGGATACGGCTACCCGAACGCGGTCAACCGGGTCCGCACGGTCGGTCAGCGGCAGTACGGCCAGGTCCCACAGCAGCAAGGCGCGTACGGCCAGCCGAGCGCCCAGTACGCCGCACCCGAGACCCTCCCCGGCGGAGCTCCGCCGCGGCAGCAGCCCCAGGGTGGTGGCGGCCGCGGCCGCGGCCCGAACACCAAGGGCCTGCTGATCGGCGCCGTCGCGGTGGTCGCCGCGGTCGTCATCGGCATCGGCGTGGCGATGATCAACGGCGACTCGGGCAAGAAGGACGACAACCAGGCCGGCGGTACGCCCCCGACGGCCACGCAGAGCACCGAGCCGAGCCCGTCGGCGAGCAGCAACGCACCGAGTGACGGCGAGTTGCCGAAGACCGACGCCGAGGTGCTGCAACTGGACGGCGGCGCCACCAAAGCCTCGGGCATCAAGGGCGCCCAGGCTGCCGGCGGCGTCTATGTGACGAACTTCAACAACGTCGGCGCCTCGGCCACCTGGACCGTCGACGGCATCCCCGAGGACGGCAAGTACACCGTCTTCATCGGTTACGACGTCCCGGGCAGGGACGGCACCGCCACTCTGACGGTCAACGGCAACACGTCCAACATCAATCTGAAGAACTGGGCGGGCGCGCCCGAGGGCGACTACGAGAAGGGCTGGACGAAGACCTACAACTGGATCCAGCTCAACAAGGGCATGAACACCATCAAGATCTCGTGCGAGCAGGGCAACCAGTGTGATGCGAACCTCGACCAGTTGTGGCTGGCCAAGGGCTGGGTCAAGTCGGGCTGACGCTCACGCCGCGCTGGCCTCCCCCGTCACCGCCACCCGGCCCAGCAGTTCCTCGTAGGCCGCGTGGTCGAACTCGCCGGCCACCGGGGACAGGACCGTCGCCGTGGACAGGGCGACCGCGCGGGCCAGGCGGTCCGGCCAGGGCAGGCGTTCCACGAGGCCGGACAGCAGGCCCGCCACGGCTGAGTCGCCCGCGCCGGTCGGGTTGCCCCGGACGCGGGACGGCGGAGCGGCCCGCCACAGGCCGTCGGAGGTGTGCGCGAGCAGGCCCTCCGCACCCAGGGAGGCGACCACCGCGCGGGCACCGCGGCGGCGGGCGTCCTGGGTGGCGCGCAGCGGCTCGTGGGAGCCGGTGAGCTCGGCAAGCTCGTCCGCGTTCGGCTTGACGACGTCGGGGCGGGCCGCCACCCCCCGCCGCAGGGCCTCGCCGCTGGTGTCCAGCAGGACGGGGACCCCGGCCGCCCGCGCCGTCCGTATCAGACCGGCGTACGCGCCCACCGGCAGCCCGGGCGGCAGGCTGCCGCACAGCGCCACCGCCGACACCGAGCCGAGCAGGCCCTCGTAGACGCCCTGGAAGGCGGACCACTCGGCCGGGGTGACGACCGGGCCGGGCTCGTTGAGCTGGGTGGTGTCACCGGTGCGCTGGTCCACCACGGCTATCGTGCGCCGGGTCGCGCCGGCCACCGGGACCAGCGCGTCGACCACGCCCGGCGCCTGGGACGCGAGCCGATCCCGCAGCTCGCGCCCGGTGGCCCCGCCCGCGAAGCCGGTGACCGTCACCTCGTGGCCGAGGGCCGCCAGCACGCGGGCCACGTTGACGCCCTTGCCGCCGGGCCGCTCCGTCACCTCGGTCACCCGGTGGGAGGTGTGCGGGCGCAGGGACGGCACCCGGTAGGTGAGATCGAGCGCGGTGTTCAGTGTGACCGTGAGGATCACCTGGGCCGACCTCCCCCGAGTAAGCGCGTCCGCCGCGACGTTTTGGAGACTCGATCATGCCAAACGCGCGGCCCACCGCCCACCCCCGGACCGGTTCCCGCGGCCGGACGGGCGGACGGATCAGCCCAGTTGGGGCTCAACCACCCAGGCGCCCCGCCGCATCACGCCCTTCAGCGCGAAGTCGTCGTCGAGCAGGACGAGGTCGGCGTCCTTGCCGGGTTCCAGGGAGCCCACCCGGTCGTCCAGCCCGAGCAGCCGGGCCGGATTGGCGCACAGCGCGGCCACCACGTCCGTGACCGGCAGCCGGTCGACCGTCACCGCCCGCCGGAACGCCCGGTCCAGGGTCAGGGTCGAGCCCGCGATCGAGCCGCCCTCCACCAGCCGCGCCACTCCGCCGTCGACCTCGACCTGGAGCGGGCCGAGCAGATAGCGGCCGTCGCCGATCCCGGCGGCGTCCATGGCGTCGGTGATGAACGCGACCCGGTCCGCGCCCGCGTGGTGGAACGCCAGCTCCAGGGCGGCGGGGTGCAGGTGCACACCGTCGTTGATCAGCTCGACGGTGACCCGCTCGTCCTCCAGCAGGGCCGGGATCGGGCCGGGGGCTCGGTGGCCCAGTGGCGGCATCGCGTTGAACAGGTGGGTGGCGACGGTGGCTCCGGCGTCGATCGCCTCCACCGTCTGCTCGTACGTCGCGTCCGTGTGCCCGATCGCCGCGATCACGCCGTGCTCGGTGAGCAGCCGTACGGAGTCCAGGCCGCCGGGCAGCTCGGTGGCGAGGGTGACCATCCTGGCCCGGCCGCGGGCGGCGTCGACGAGCTTGCGCACATCCGCGGGGTCGGGGTCGCGCAGCAGTTCCTCGGAGTGGGCTCCCTTGCGGCAGGGCGAGATGAACGGCCCCTCGAAGTGGATGCCCGCGATCTCGCCCTGCTCAGCGAGTTCCGACAGCAGCCCTGCCTGCTTGACGAGGAGGCCCATGTCGTTGGTGACGGTCGAGGCGACCAGGGTGGTGGTGCCGTGCTCCCGGTGGGTGCGGACGGCGGTCAGCACGTCGTCGGCCGTGCCGGAGAAGGAGGCGCCGCCTCCGCCGTGGTTGTGGATGTCGACGAAGCCGGGGACCAGCCAGTGCCCGCGTACGTCGAGGGTCTCGGCGTCCTCCCGGGCGTTGTCGGCGATCCGCGTGCCGTCGACGATCACACGGCCGCCGTCCACGATCCCGGTGGGCAACACCACCCGGGCTCCGGTCAGAACCTTGCTGGGGGCCATCGGATGGCTACCTCCGGAAAGTCGTAGAAGTGTTGAGCAGGTCCCAGGCCAGGAGGCCCGCGCCCAGGCAGCCGGCGGTGTCCCCCAGGGCCGCGGGGACGATCGACGGCAGCTTCTGGAAGGTGACGCGCCGCCGGACCGCCTCGCGCAGCGGCGCGAACAGCGTCTCGCCCGCCTCGGCGAGCCCGCCGCCGATGATCAGCGTGCGCGGGTTCAGCAGGGTGAGCGCGGTGACCAGCCCGTCGGCGAGTGCGTCGACCGCCTCCTGCCAGACCGCGCGGGCCCGCGCGTCCCCGGACTCCACGGCCTTGGCGCAGTCCGCCGCGTCCGCGTCCGGGTCCCCGCACGCCTCGGCCCACGCCTGGCTGACCGCCGACGCGGAGGCGAACCGCTCCAGGCAGCCGCGCTGCCCGCACGGACAGGCCAGGCCACCGGGGCGTACGACGATGTGGCCGATCTCGCCCGCGAAGCCGTGCGCGCCCGCCTCCACCCGGCCGTCGATGCCGATGGCACCGGCGATCCCGGTGCCCAGCGGCACGAAGAAGAACCGGTCGGCGCCCTTGCCCGCCCCGATCCGGCCCTCGGCGAGCCCGCCGGTGCGCACGTCGTGGCCCAGGGCCACGGGGACGCCGAGCCGCTCGGCGAGCAGATCGCGCAGGGGCACGTCGCGCCAGCCCAGGTTGGCCGCGTAGGCGGCGACGCCCCGCTCCTCGTCGACGATGCCGGGGACGGCGACGCCGGCCGCGGCCGCCTCCTGCCCGAGGTGCCGGGCACCGTGCGCGCGCAACTCGGCGGCGAAGTCGAGGATGCCCTCGACGACGGCCTCCGGTCCACGCTCACGGCCGGTCGCCCGGCGGGCCCGGTGCAGCAGGGAGCCGTCGGCGGCGACCAGGGCGGCCTTCATCCCGGTGCCGCCCACATCGAGGGCGATGACGTGTTTCACGTGGAACAGTGTGGACCGTCCGACCGGGAGAGGTCTAGTCCACTTACTTGGTGCAGACCAATTGTGTCCACTTGGTGACGCTGTCGGCGGCGGAGGCTACCGTGCCCGGTATGGGCGACGACATGGACGACGACCAGGAACAGCGGCTCGGGCGCAGGGAGCGGGGGATCCTTGCTCTGGAGCGGCGCGGTTTCGGCGGGCCCGGGGCGAAGGAGCGGGCGATACGGGAGGAGCTCGACCTGTCTCCCGTGCGCTACTACCAGCTCCTCAACGCCCTCCTCGACGACACCCGCGCCCTCGCCCACGACCCGGTCACCGTGAACCGGCTGCGCCGGGTGCGCGAGGCCCGGCGCGCCGAGCGGTGAGACCCGTCCGGAACCGAGGAGTGCTCGCGGCCGGCGAGGGATAGGTTCGCCCCATGGGAAGCCAGGACAGTCACGCCACCGACTCGACCGCCCCCGTCTCCTCCCTGCCGACGCCCCTCACCCGGGCGGGCCGGGACGGGCTCGCCGCGATCCTCGCGCGGCCCCGGCAGGCGCTGATCGCGCTCGACTTCGACGGGACGCTCGCCCCGATCGTCCCCGACCCCGACCAGGCCCGCG
The DNA here is from genome assembly GCF_052663305.1 of Streptomyces cyslabdanicus. Classification (NCBI taxonomy): domain Bacteria; kingdom Bacillati; phylum Actinomycetota; class Actinomycetes; order Kitasatosporales; family Streptomycetaceae; genus Streptomyces; species Streptomyces cyslabdanicus. The sequence continues at coordinate 140,771 of NZ_JBQRUW010000028.1, read as the reverse complement.
CCCACCCGGACGCCGTGCCCGCGCTCTCCGCGCTCGCCCCGAAGGTGGCCGCCGTCGCGGTGGTCACCGGCCGCCCGCCCGGTGTCGCGGTGCGCCACGGCGGTTTCGCGGGCGTGCCCGGCCTGGAACACCTGGTCGTCCTCGGCCACTACGGCGCCGAGCGCTGGGACGCCGCCACGGGCACTCTCACCGCCCCGCCCCCGCCCCCCGGCGTCGCCGCGGCCCGCGCCGAACTGCCCGGCCTGCTCGACCGGATCGGCGCCTGGCACGGCACCTGGATCGAGGAGAAGGGCCGCTCGGTCGCCGTCCACACCCGCCGCGCCGACGACCCGCAGGCCGCGTTCGAGGCGCTGCGCGAGCCCCTCGCCGACCTGGCCGCCCGCCACGGGCTGATCGTCGAGCCCGGCCGCATGGTCCTCGAACTGCGCCCCGCGGGCATGGACAAGGGCGTCGCCCTCCTGGACTGCGCCCGCGACCTGGGCGCCACGTCGGTCCTGTACGCCGGCGACGACCTGGGCGACCTCCCCGCCTTCGCCGCGGTCGACGAACTCCGCGCGGACGGAGTCCCGGGCGTCGTGGTCTGCAGCGGCAGCACGGAGGTCATGGCGGTGTCGGAGCGGGCCGACCTGGTGGTGGACGGCCCGGCCGGGGTGGTGGCCCTGCTGCGGAACCTGGCGGACCACCTCGCCTAGCTCGCCCGGCTCGACTGTCCGCCCGTCCGACTGTCCGCCCGTCCGCTCGGTCGGTCAGCCGCCCAGCGCCTTCAGCTGGTCCAGGAACCACTGAGCGGGCGGCAGTGCGGTCGCGGCGGCGGCCAGCCGCTTCGTCCGCTCCGCCCGCTCGGGGCCCGGCATGCTCAGCGCCCGGTGCAGGGCCCCGGCCGTGCCCACCACGTCGTACGGATGGACGACGACCGCGTCCTCGCCCAGCTCCGCGTACGCCCCCGCCTCCCGCGACAGCACCAGGGCGCACCCCGCGTCGGAGACGACCGGCACCTCCTTGGCGACCAGGTTCATCCCGTCCCGGATGGGGTTGACCAGCGCCACGTCGGCGATCCGGTACGCCGCGAGCGACCGCGCGAAGTCGTCCTCCACGTGGAGCAGGACCGGGGTCCAGCCGGGCGTCCCGTACCGCGCGTTGATCTCCTCGGCCACCCGCCGCACCTGCTCCGTGTACTCCCGGTACACCGCGAGGTCCTGCCGCGAGGGGTAGGCGAACGCCACGTGCACCACCCGCTCGCGCCACTCCGGGCGCTCCTGAAGCAGCTCCCGGTACGCGTACAGCCCCCGCACGATGTTCTTGGACAGCTCGGTCCGGTCCACCCGCACGATCGTCCGGCGCGGGCTCCCGTCCGGACCGGCGCCGATCTCCTCGCGCAGCGCCGCCATCCGCTCCTCGACGTCGGCCCGGTGCGACCGCTCCCGCAGGAACTCCCCGTCCGCGCCCAGCCCGTGCACCCCGATCCGGGTGCCCCCGAGCCCGCCGACGAGCGCGTCGCAGCACCCGGTGAACGCGTCCGCCCACCGCTGGGTGAGGAAGCCCAGCCGGTCCGCGCCCAGCATCCCGCGCAGCACCTGCTCGGCGATGTCGTCGGGGAGGATCCGGAAGTAGTCCGCGGGCGCCCACGGCGTGTGCGAGAAGTGCCCGATGCGCACATCCGGCCGGAAATCGCGCAGCATCCCCGGCACGAGCGCCAGGTGGTAGTCCTGGACCACCACGGCCGCCCCTTCGGCGGCCTCCTGAGCCAGCGCCTCGGCGAAGGCCAGGTTGTAGGCCTCGTAGGACGTCCAGCGGCGGCGGAACTCCGCGTCGAAGACCGGCTCCAACGGGGTCTGGTACAGCATGTGGTGGACGAACCACAGCACCGAGTTGGCGATGCCGTTGTAGGCGTCGGAGAAGACCTTCGCGTCGATGTCGAGCATCCGCACCCGCTGCCCACCGGTCGCCTCCGAGGGCAGCCGGCGCTCGCCCTCGAAGCGGCGAGCCGCCTCCCGGTCGGCGTCGCTCAGCGCCGCGCACACCCACACCGCGCCCGCCTCCGGGCCGATCGCGGAGAGCCCGGACACCAGCCCCCCGCCTCCGCGCCGGGAGTGGAGCGAGCCGTCCTCGCGCACCCTGTACGAAACCGGGCCGCGGTTGGACGCGACCAGTACCTCGGCACCGTGCGTAGAAGCCATACGCCTCAACCTAGCCCGGCCCCGAAACACTCAAACGTACGGTTCCGCTTCGTAGCCGCCGGAATGCGGGCGAGGCCGGTGTTTCACGCCACCCGCCGGGCCGCGTACTCCGCGATCTCGGCCATCGGCGGACGCTCCTCGGTGTCCACGCGGTACGTCCGCGGCTCGAAGCCGTTCTCGCCGCGCTCGAACTGGGTGAGCCGGGGGCGCACGAGGTGGCCCCGGGCCAGGCGCAGCTGGGCGGTGCGGTAGATCGCGGCGGCCATCCGGCCGAGCGCCTGCCCGTCCTGGTGCCGGTGCCTGCGCACCCCGACGTCGACCTGGGCGAGCGCGTCCAGACCCACCAGGTGCAGCGCGTCGACCAGCATGCCCAGTTCGACGCCGTAGCCGACCGGGAAGGGCAGCTGTTCGAGCAGGGAGCGGCGGGCCGCGTACTCGCCGCCGAGCGGCTGCACGAAGCCGGCCAGCTGCGGCCAGTGCAGGTTGAGCAGCGGGCGTGCCACCAGCTCGGTGACCCGCCCGCCCTGCCCGGCCGCGGCCGAGGCGGAGGCGTCCTGGCCGGGCACGGTGAAGGGGCGGTCGTACATCGCCTTGACGAGGTCGACGTCGCGTTCGGTGAGCAGCGGGCCGACGATGCCGGTGACGAAGTCGGAGGAGAACTCGCGCAGATCGGCGTCGACGAAGCAGATGACGTCCCCGCGGGTGACGAGCAGGGAGCGCCACAGGACCTCGCCCTTGCCCGGCACGGCCGGCAGGCGGGGCAGGATCTCGTCGCGGTGCACCACCCGGGCGCCCGCGGCGGCGGCCACCTCGGAGGTGCGGTCGGTGGAGCCCGAGTCGACGACGACGATCTCGTCGACGAGCGGTGCCCGTTCCACGAGGTCGCGGCGGATCACCGAGACGATGTCGCCGACCGTCGCCTCCTCGTTCAGCGCGGGCAGCACCACGGAGACCGACTGACCGGTGCGCTGCTTGGCCGCCAGGACCTGGTGGAGCGGCCGGTCGGCCACGGACCAGGAGCGGCTGGCCAGCCAGCGCTCGACTTCTTCCAGCACGGTCGGCGGCTCCTCACTGCTGTCTCACGGTGTCGTCCCGCAGAGTCGTCTCGCGCTTCGGACGACCGTCTCCACCCTTGTGGCCTTCCGTTACAGTCTGAACAACGCGGACGACCATCCCATGCCGGGGGTCGCCTCCGCGTCACAACCGCATACCGCTCATCCAGAGGGGCAGAGGGACACGGCCCGATGAAGCCCCGGCAACCCTCCAGCCGGTTCTCGTGACACCGCTGTGCGCGCACAGCGGATCGTCTTCGCGAGGCTCCCGGCTAGGGAAGGTGCCAAATCCGTCTCACGGCGAGATGCGTCGTGAGGAAGATGAGGAGAAAGGGCCTCGCCTCACATGGCTGTGCAGACCGTCGCAAGCAGCACCGACTCCACCGTAGACCTCGGCCCCGCCGCCGCGCTGAGCTGCCGCGAGTGCGGCCACCGCGTCCCGCTCGGCCCGGTCTTCGCCTGCGAGGAGTGTTTCGGCCCGCTGGAGATCGCCTACGACTTCTCGGCCCACGACGCCGAGGAGTTGCGCAAGAGGATCGAAGCGGGCCCCGCGAACATCTGGCGCTACGCGCCGCTGCTGCCCGTCCCCGCGGACGTCGCAGGCAAGCCGAACCTGAACCCGGGCTGGACCAAGCTCGTCCGGGCCGACCGCCTCGCCCGCGAACTGGGGGTGACCGGCGGGCTGTACGTGAAGGACGACTCCGGCAACCCGACGCACTCCTTCAAGGACCGCGTGGTCGCCCAGGCGCTGGAAGCGGCCCGCGCCTTCGGCTACACCACGCTCTCCTGCTCCTCGACCGGCAACCTGGCCGGCGCCGTCGGCGCCGCGGCCGCCCGCGCCGGACTGCGCTCGTGCGTGTTCATCCCGCACGACCTGGAGCAGGGCAAGATCGTGATGGCCGCGGTCTACGGCGGCGAACTCGTCGGCATCGAGGGCAACTACGACGACGTCAACCGCTTCTGCTCCGAACTGATCGGCGATCCGGCCGGCGAGGGCTGGGGCTTCGTCAACGTCAACCTGCGGCCGTACTACGCCGAGGGCTCCAAGACGCTGGCGTACGAGATCTGCGAGCAGCTCGGCTGGCGGCTGCCGGACCAGATCGTCGTGCCGATCGCGTCCGGCTCCCAGCTCACCAAGATCGACAAGGGGCTGCGGGAGCTGATCGAGCTCGGGCTGGTCGAGGACAGGCCGTACAAGATCTTCGGCGCCCAGGCCGAGGGCTGCTCGCCGGTGTCCACCGCCTTCAAGGCAGGACACGACGTCGTGCGCCCGCAGAAGCCGGACACGATCGCCAAGTCCCTGGCCATCGGCAACCCGGCCGACGGCCCGTACGTCCTGGACATCGCGCGCCGCACCGGCGGCGCGGTGGAGGACGTGACCGACGAGCAGATCGTCGACGCGATCAGGCTGCTGGCGCGGACCGAGGGCATCTTCGCCGAGACCGCGGGCGGGGTGACGGTCGGCGTCACGAAGAAGCTGGTCGAGAACGGCGTCCTCGACCCGACGAAGACCACCGTTGTCCTCAACACCGGCGACGGACTGAAGACGCTGGACGCGGTGGCCGGTACCGGCCTGACCGCGACGATCCGTCCGACCCTGGACTCCTTCCGAGAGGCTGGCCTGGCATGAGCGTGACCGTTCGCATCCCCACCATCCTGCGCACCTACACCGGCGGCCGGGCCGAGGTGGACGCCGAGGGCGCGACCCTGGCCGACGTCATCTCGGACCTGGAGAAGAACCACACGGGCATCGCCGCACGGGTCCTGGACGACCAGGGCAAGCTGCGCCGCTTCGTCAACGTCTACGTCAACGACGACGACGTCCGGTTCGAGCAGGGGCTCGAGACGGCCACCCCGGACGGCGCGGGCGTCTCGATCATCCCGGCGGTGGCCGGCGGCTGATCATCACCTTCGGTCATTGCGGTCACGCAGAGTTCACCGAGTTGCCCCTTCCGTGAGAGAAGCGGAGGGGGCAATTCTGTGTGATTGAGCGCGGTAGAGTTGGGGAACGCGCCCTCGAACTCGGAATCCGGGGCCATGGATTCCTGCCGCGGACCCGGTAAGAAGTAGCCAAACTCTGCGAGCCTTTTGCGGCATTTGCCTTGTTTATGAGGCCCGACTTGCCCTGAGTTCACGTGAATTCTTCCAATATTCCGGACCGCGTGCGTCCAGATTTCTCGTCCGATTGACCTGTTGCAGACGGCAGTTGGACAGATACATTCAGCCGCGGTCGACGCGTTCCGGCGCACGCCCCCGATCCACGGGGGGTGAGGTCTGACCCGGGTCCGCGAAGTGTGGATCTGTGCAAGGGCCAGTAATAGGGGAGTTGGGCATGGCTCAGGGCACCGTCAAGTGGTTCAACGCGGAGAAGGGGTACGGCTTCATCGCGGTCGACGGTGGTGCGGACGTTTTCGTCCACTACAGCGCGATCCAGATGGACGGCTACCGCTCGCTGGAAGAGGGTCAGCGGGTCGAGTTCGAGATCTCGCAGGGTCAGAAGGGTCCGCAGGCCGACATGGTCCGCGTCTCGGCCTGAATCGCGCGACCACCGCAAGCGACGTTCTTCTTCGGAAGGGCCCGCACCTCCGCTGCCGGGGTGCGGGCCCTTCGCCGTGCCCGCGCGCCGCGCGTCCGTGCGCCCGCACGGCCGCACGGCGCGCCACGCCCGAGTCGGCGCACCGTGCGCTTCTGTGGCCGCCCCGTCGGGTTCGCGCGGCCGCGTGCTCCTGCGGCCTGCCTCGCCCGCCCCGCCCGTGTTGGCACAGCCGCGCGCTTCCCGCGGCCCGCCGTGTCCGTGTTCGCGCCCGGCTGAGTCCCCTCGCCGCCCCGAAGGCGCTTGCGCCCACCCGTCACCCGACCACCACCCCTCATCGAGCCCGCTTCGCGGGCGCACCTTGCACTCGAGGGGGTCGAGTGCTAATCATTGGCGTTAGCACTCTGAAGGTGAGAGTGACAACGAGGACCGGGTCGGTGAGGCCCGCAGGCCGGGTGGGGCAAGGAACCACTGGTCGGCGAGCCGTCCGTCGCGGGCGCGGGCGCGGTCCGAAGGAATCACCCCCAGTCCTGGAGGGACCACTTCACATGGCCAAGATCATCGCGTTCGACGAGGAGGCGCGGCGAGGCCTCGAGCGCGGCATGAACCAGCTCGCGGACGCCGTCAAGGTGACCCTCGGCCCCAAGGGCCGCAACGTCGTCCTCGAGAAGAAGTGGGGCGCCCCCACGATCACCAACGACGGTGTCTCCATCGCCAAGGAGATCGAGCTCGAGGACCCGTACGAGAAGATCGGCGCCGAGCTGGTCAAGGAAGTCGCCAAGAAGACGGACGACGTCGCCGGTGACGGTACGACCACCGCGACCGTGCTCGCCCAGGCCCTGGTCAAGGAAGGCCTGCGCAACGTCGCCGCCGGTGCCAACCCGATGGCCCTGAAGCGCGGTATCGAGAAGGCCGTCGAGGCCGTCTCCGCCGCCCTGCTCGACCAGGCCAAGGAGGTCGAGACCAAGGAGCAGATCGCCTCCACCGCCTCCATCTCCGCCGCCGACACCCAGATCGGCGAGCTGATCGCCGAGGCCATGGACAAGGTCGGCAAGGAAGGCGTCATCACCGTCGAGGAGTCGCAGACCTTCGGTCTCGAGCTCGAGCTCACCGAGGGCATGCGCTTCGACAAGGGCTACATCTCCGCCTACTTCGCGACCGACATGGAGCGCATGGAGGCGTCGCTCGAGGACCCGTACATCCTCATCGCCAACTCCAAGATCTCCTCGGTCAAGGACCTGCTCCCGCTCCTGGAGAAGGTCATGCAGTCGGGCAAGCCGCTGCTGATCATCGCCGAGGACGTCGAGGGCGAGGCCCTGTCGACCCTGGTCGTCAACAAGATCCGCGGCACCTTCAAGTCCGTCGCCGTCAAGGCCCCGGGCTTCGGCGACCGCCGCAAGGCCATGCTCGGCGACATCGCCATCCTCACGGGCGGCGAGGTCATCTCCGAGGAGGTCGGCCTCAAGCTGGAGAACGCGACCCTGGACCTCCTGGGCCGCGCCCGCAAGGTCGTCATCACCAAGGACGAGACCACCATCGTCGACGGTGCCGGCTCCACCGACCAGGTCGCGGGCCGCGTGAACCAGATCCGCGCCGAGATCGAGAACAGCGACTCCGACTACGACCGCGAGAAGCTCCAGGAGCGCCTGGCCAAGCTCGCCGGCGGCGTCGCGGTCATCAAGGCCGGTGCCGCCACCGAGGTGGAGCTCAAGGAGCGCAAGCACCGCATCGAGGACGCCGTGCGCAACGCCAAGGCGGCCGTCGAGGAGGGCATCGTCGCCGGCGGTGGCGTGGCCCTGCTCCAGACCACCAGCGTCTTCGAGAAGCTGGAGCTCGAGGGTGACGAGGCGACCGGCGCCAACGCCGTGAAGCTGGCCCTGGAGGCCCCGCTGAAGCAGATCGCCGTCAACGGTGGTCTCGAAGGCGGCGTCGTCGTGGAGAAGGTGCGCAACCTGACCGTCGGCCACGGTCTGAACGCCGCCACCGGCGAGTACGTCGACATGATCGCCGAGGGCATCATCGACCCGGCGAAGGTGACCCGTTCCGCGCTGCAGAACGCCGCCTCCATCGCCGCGCTGTTCCTCACCACCGAGGCCGTCATCGCCGACAAGCCGGAGAAGGCCGCCGCGCCGGCCGGCGGCGGCATGCCGGGCGGTGACATGGACTTCTGATCCTCCCCGAGGATCGGACCCGTCCGACACGTACCGAGGGCGGCACTCCCTGTTCGACAGGGGGTGCCGCCCTCGGGCGTTTCAGTCGGCGTACCGCTTGAGCGGCTCGGTGTCCAGGGTGATGCTCACCGGGGGCGGGAGCTCGACCGTCGTCCCCCAGGGATAGGAAGGGGACTGCTGGTAGCGGCCGTCCTTGGGCTCGCTGTAGACCCTGATCGTGTTGTTGTCGCGGTCGATCAGCAGATAGACGGGAATTTCGGCTGCCGCATAGCCGACAGGCTTGTCGATGCGGTCGCGCTGGTCGGTGTCCCGGTCGTGGGAGGTGATTTCGACGGTCATCAGGATGCCGTCGGACCCGGACCACTCGCCGTGCCCCTCGAAGTGGCCCCGCCGTGCGAGAGCGCCATCCGTCCGAGCGCGGCCTTCACGGTACGCCTCGGTCTTGATGCCGGACTCGGGATAGAGGGCAAGGTCGGGCCGGTGCTGCATGCACTGCACCATGAGCCAGACAAAGATCTCGCGGTGATTGCCGTCCGGCATTGCCTTGACCTCTAGTTTTCCGTTGACGTACTCAAGCCGGACGGTCTCCGGCGCGCGGCGCTCCAGTTCCTCGAAATCCTCCACGCTGAGCGGGTCCCTGGTGCGGACCCGGCCGTCGACGAATTCGAGCCGTACGTTCTCGGGGGCCGCGGCGGCCAGGTCCTCGAAGTCCTCGATGGGCATCTGCGGGCGTTCGGCGGTGCTGCGGGTCATGGCTTCGCCTCCTCCCCTCCATCGTGCCCGCGGGTCGTGTCGTCGGACCGTAGGAGCCGTCATGCGGGTGTCCTTTCTCGTTGCTGCAGGGACATCGCAGCGCGGATCTCATCTGCGCGGACTCGGACCGCTGAAGCGGACAGGGGCGTATGGGGGCGGGCAGGGGAGCGTTCACCTCGGCACGCGCCGCACAGGCCGCCAGGCAGGGCCTCCGGGCGGCCCGGAGCGCGGCATTTCGCGCACTCCAGGACGCGCAGGGGTGGGCGTGGGGAGGACTTCGGCTCCGGTTTCGGCGGGAGCTTGTCGGTGAGGCGGCGGCGGAGCAGGGCCGCCGGATGGTGTACCGGCGTGGGCAGGCCGGTGGTCAGGGCGGCGACCACGGCCTCGTCGGTGGCCCCGCGCGCGAACCACTCCACCACCAGCGGCGCGAGCCGCGCGCAGTCCGCCTCGGAGAGCGAGAGCGCCGGGGTCGTACGGCCGAGGGCGGCGAGCAGGATGTGGGCGCGGGAGCGGGTGGGGCGGGCACGCTCCGGTGGCGCCGCCTCCTCCGGCACGTCGCCGCGCATGAACGCGGCCCACCAGGCGTCCTCCCGTGCGGTACGGGAGAACCACGTTCGGGTGATCCAGCGCCGGCTGCCCGTTCCTACGAGATGTTCCCGGCCCCGGCGCAAGTGGCCTGCCCGCTGGAGGTTGTTGAGGGCGGTGCGCAGGGCGCACTGGCCGTACGGGAGCGTCTTGGCCAGCGTCTTCACACAGATGTCGGCGCCCTCGGGGAGGCGGTCGATGAACGCGGCGATGGCCGCCTCGCGGGGCGGCAGGTCCGTGAAGTCGTGTGCGGTGCGGGGGAGTTGGTCCGGCACGGAGCGCTTTCCGTAACCCGGATTGGCCATCGGGTGCGGGGACCCGTGCGTGGGCGGGAAGGCAGGACTAAGCTTGGCGTCAGCCATGGGATCGAACCTCGTATTCGATCTTGTTGGTCAGGCCCCCGCAGGTGTTGGTGCACCTGGCGGGGGCTGTTCGGTATTCGGGCACGCTAGACCCTTGTGACTGTGCGTGGCAAGCCGGACGCGTCAAGTCAACACGCGGGTGGGAGGGCGGGTTGGGCCCTCCGCCCATTCCTTGCAAAGAGGGCTCGAAGCTCGGCACTTGAGCCTCGGGCCGGGCGTGGGTCAGCCGAGCTTCACGTTCTCCACGAACGCGGACCACGCCTCGGCCCGGAACACGAGCTTCGGGCCGAGCGCGTTCTTGGAGTCCCGGACGGGGACGACGGCGGGGTGGCCGTCGGCGACCTCCAGGCAGTCGCCGCCGCTGCCGCCGCTGTACGTCGACTTGCGCCAGCGGGCGACTTCCAGGCAGTCGCCGCCCTGGCCGCCGCTGTAGCTGGACTTGAACCAGGTGGCCGTACTCAGGTCGTACTCACGGGTGGTGTTCGTCTCCATACCCGTAATCCTGCGCCACCGACTCCAGCAGGACCAGGGAGTCTTGAGGCGAGAGTGCGGCGGCCTGGAGGAGGCTGAACATCAGGGTGTGGCGGGCGACCGTGGCCGGGTCGTCCAGCAGCTTCCCCATGTCTGGTGCGTCCACGAAGGAGAGCGGCGGTGCCTCGTCGAACTCCATGAGTTTCAAAGAGCCCTCCATCGCCGCATGTGCCCCGGCGTCGAACGGCAGCACCTGCACGATGATCCGGTGTCTGCGGGCCAGATCCGCCACGTGCCGCAGGGCCTCCGCCATCACCGCCTTGCCGCCGACCGCCCGCCGCAGCGCCGCCTCGTCGAGGATTGCCCACAACAACGGCGTTGTTGGATCGTCGAGGAGGTGCGCGCGTTCGAGGCGGGCGGTGACCAGCTCGTCGATCTCGGTGTCCGGTGCTGTCGGCCTGTACGCGCGGAACACGGCCTCCGCGTACGCCTTCGTCTGCAACAGTCCCGGGATCAGGAGCTGCGCGTATTGCCTGATCCCGGTCGCCATTGCCTCCGCCTCCGCCGCCTCCGCGAAGTGGTCGGGGTACTTCGACTTGGCGAGGGCCGCGCAGTTGCGGGTGAAGAAGCCGTTCGTGTCGAGGATCTCGTCTATCTGGACGGCGTATTCGAGGTGCAGGCGCCGCGTGCCCGCCTCCAGTTGGCCGATGAACGAGCCGCTGACGAAGAGCGGTTCGCCCAGTTCGGCCTGGCTGAGGCCCTTCTTCTCGCGGGCGTGGCGGAGTTCGGCGCCCAGCAGGGCGCGGGGTGAGGAGGACGGGTCGAGGTCCTTCGGTCCTGGCATGGCGACTCCCTGTCACACAGGAGCGGTTGTTTGAACGCCGTCCCTGGCAGGTTAGGACGTTGATGACCACTCTGTGTGGTGAACGCGAACACTCAGCGTGGAGGGATCGACGTGAACGAGACGACCGGGAAGGCAGCGGGTGACCGGCCCGCACGGACGGCCGAGGAGGCGGTGGAGCGGCTGCGCGCGGTCCTGCACGACGTGGGGGTCGTCCTGCCGTCGTTGCGGGTCGACCCGGTGACGGGCGGGCACGGCGACCCGTACGCCTTGGTGGACCTGGGCCGCTGCAACCTGGACGCGGCCTCGCGGCTGGCCGGCGCCCTGCGGGCGGGGGCGCGGGTGCGGGGCGGTGACGCGTGAGCGGGGAGGGGCCCGCGGTCGGGGCGTACGCCGTGGACGGCCGGGACGGGCGGATCGGTGAGGTCATGGGGTGCGAGGGAGGCTACGTGCAGCTGCGGCCGGTGGGTGGCGGGCGCGAGTGGGACTGTCCGGCCGGAGAGCTGGGGGAGGCCGATCCGGCCGAGATCCTGCGGGAGCGCGTGCGGCGGCTGAACCGGGACGCACGCCACGCACACCTGCGGGGGCCGTCCGGGCCGTCGTGAGGGCCGGGCGTGTTCCGGATCACAGGCGGGGGCGGCGGTGGAATGCCGTGATGGGCGGGCCGGTTGAGGCCAGTGCGCCGCGCGGCGCATGCGCGCGTGTGCGCACACCGTCCGGTACCGACCATGACGTCGAGGAGTCCCCCACGTGACCGTCACCGCTTCCGAGCCCGCCGGCGAGTACGCCGCCCGCGCGGCCGAGATCCTCTCCCGTCCCGTCACGCTCAACGGGCTCACCGTCCCCAACCGGATCGCGATGGCGCCGATGACCCGGATGTTCTCGCCGGGTGGCGTCCCGGGGGAGGACGTGCGGTCTTACTACGCCCGCCGTGCCGCCGCCGGTGTCGGGCTGATCGTCACCGAGGGCACGTACGTGGGGCACGACTCGGCCGGGCAGAGCGATCGTGTGCCGCGGTTCCACGGCGAGGAGCAGCTCGCGGGCTGGGCGAAGGTCGCCGACGCCGTGCACGCGGCGGGCGGCACCATCGTGCCGCAGCTGTGGCACATCGGCATGGTCCGCGAGCAGGGGCAGGCGCCGTTCCCGGACGCGCCCGCGGTCGGCCCCTCCGGGCTGCGTCTCGACGGCACCGAGGGCACCGGCAGGGCGATGACCCGGGCCGACCTGGACGACGTCATCGGCGCGTTCGCCGAGGCGGCCGGCGCCGCGGAGCGCATCGGCTTCGACGGCGTGGAGCTGCACGGCGCCCACGGCTACCTGCTCGACCAGTTCCTCTGGGCCGGTACCAACCGCCGCGCCGACGCCTACGGCGGCGATCCGGTGGCCCGTACGAAGTTCGCGGCGGAGATCGTGGCCGCGGTGCGCGCGTCCGTCTCGCCCGAGTTCCCGGTCGTCTTCCGGTACTCCCAGTGGAAGTCGGGGGCCTACGACGCCCGGCTGGCCGAGACGCCGGAGGAGCTGGAGGCGATCCTGTCCCCGCTCGCGGCGGCCGGTGTCGACGTCTTCCACGCCTCCACGCGCCGCTACTGGCTGCCGGAGTTCGAGGGCTCGGACCTCAACCTGGCGGGCTGGACGAAGAAGCTGACCGGCAAGCAGGTCATCAGCGTCGGCTCGGTCGGCCTGGACGGTGACTTCATCAAGGCGTTCCAGGGCGAGGGCGCGGCGGTCGGCAGCCTCGACAACTTGCTGGACCGGCTGGAGCGCGACGAGTTCGACCTGGTGGCCGTGGGCCGCGCGCTGCTCCAGGACCCCGAGTGGGCGGCGAAGGTCCTCGGCGGCCGCTTCGACGAGCTGAAGCCGTACGACGCGGAGGCGCTGAAGACGCTGAGCTGAGCCGCGGGGCTGAGCTGAGCCGGGCCGGGCCCCCAGGGGCTCGGCCCGGCTGCCCGTCGGGTCATCGCCCGGTGGGCCTTCGCCTGGCGGGGCTCTCTGGCTTGATTTAGTTTGCTTAAGTCAATCAATTCCAATTAAGGTTGCCTGAGTCAAGTACACCCGCTCTCCGACGGAGACCTTCCTTCATGTCCGACGCACTCGCCCGGCCCGCCACGGCCGGGCAATCCGCGCCCCGGCCCAACGCCGTCGTGGCCGTACTCGCCTTCGGCGGCATCGTGGTCTCGCTGATGCAGACCCTGGTGATCCCGATCATTCCCGAGCTGCCCCGGCTCCTGCACGCCTCGGCGTCGGACACCGTCTGGGCCGTCACCGCCACGCTGCTCGCCGCGGCCGTGGCCACTCCGGTCATGGGCCGCCTCGGCGACATGTACGGCAAGCGCCGCATGCTGCTGGTGAGCCTGGCCATGCTGGTGGTCGGCTCGGTCACGGCCGCGCTGAGCGACTCCCTGACGCCGATGATCGTCGGCCGCGCCCTCCAGGGCCTCGCCTCCGGTGTCATCCCGCTCGGCATCAGCATCATGCGCGACGAACTGCCCGCCGAGCGGCTCGGTTCGGCGACCGCGATGATCAGCGCCTCGCTCGGCGTCGGTGGCGCCCTCGGGCTGCCCGCCGCCGCCCTGATCGCCGAGAACCTCAACTGGCACATGCTCTTCTGGGTCTCGGCCGGCCTCGGTGTCGTGGCGGCGGCGCTGGTGCTGGGCCTGGTGCCCGAGTCGGCGGTGCGCACCGGCGGCCGCTTCGACCTTCCCGGCGCGATCGGGATGGCGGTGGGCCTGGTCTGCCTGCTGCTGGCGATCTCCAAGGGCGCCGACTGGGGCTGGGCCAGCGGCACGACCCTGGGCCTGTTCGCGGCGGCGGTCGTGGTCCTGGTCGCCTGGGGCCTGTTCGAACTGCGCGTCGAGGCGCCCCTGGTGGACCTGCGCACCACGGCCCGCCGCCAGGTGCTGGTGACCAACCTCGCCTCGGTGGCCATCGGCTTCGCGATGTTCTCGATGTCCCTGGTCATCCCGCAGCTGCTGCAACTGCCCGAGCAGACCGGCTACGGCCTCGGCAGGTCGCTCCTCGCCTCCGGCCTGGTCATGGCACCCTCCGGCCTGGTGATGATGGCCGTCGCGCCGGTGTCGGCGATCGTCTCGCGGAGCAGGGGCCCCAAGGTGACGCTGATGATCGGCGCGCTGATCGTGGCCGCCGGCTACGGCCTCAACATCGTCCTGATGAGCCAGGTCTGGCACTTCGTCCTGACGTCCTGCGTGATCGGCGCCGGCATCGGCTTCACCTACGGCTCGATGCCCGCGCTCATCATGAGTGCCGTTCCCGCGTCCGAGACGGGCGCCGCGAACAGCCTCAACACCCTGATGCGCTCGATCGGCACGTCGGTCGCCAGCGCGGTGGCGGGTGTGGTCCTGGCCCATATGACCACCGCGTTCGGGTCCTACGCGCTGCCCTCCGAGAACGGCTTCCGCACGGTCCTCGCCGTCGGCGGCGGCGCCGCCCTGCTCGGCTTCCTGGTCGCGTCCTTCATCCCACGCCGCCGCACCGCGGCACCGGGGGAGCCGGCGGCGGCCGGTGAGCCCGCGCCCGCCGGGGCGAAGGTCCCGTAGGCCCTACGGGTTGCCCAGGGGCGGGTTGCCCGAGGGAGGGTTGCCCATGGGTTCGATGTCGGTCCGTACGGGATGGCCCCAGATCCGCACCACCTCGTAGTCGGTGAACTCGTGCACGAGCCGGTAGGCGGGCGCGGCGCGCGGTGCCCGGCGCTGGGCTGTGATGAACAGCTCGGCCTCGCGCCGGTCCCGGCGCGGGGTCCCGCACAACTGCCACTCCCGCCCGTTCCACAGCTCCGGCAGCCAGCGCTGCTGGGGCTGCGGCCGGTCCTCGCGGACGCCGTAGCGGGACGGGGCGGGGGCGGTGGCCTCGGCGGCGCGGCGCCCGTACGACGCGTACGCGCCGTCGACCTCGGAGCGGCGGGCGGACCGGCGCCGGGTCTCGCACAGCAGACAGAGGTCGGGCGCGCTCTCGTCGACGGGCCCGTTCGGATGCTCGGGGCAGCGGGTGGCGGGCGCGGCCGTTGTGACGGTCTCGTCCAGCAGGTCGAGAGCGCGCCGGAGGTCCGCCTTCACCTCGTGCAGCCTGGCGTCGGGCGTCTCCGTGGAGAGCGCCTCGCCATGCTCGCCGAGCAGACGCAGGGCCCGCCCGAGGGCGGTGAGCTGGGCGTGGTTCATGGTGTCCTCCAGGGTAGGACGCCCCGGCCGGTACGGGAGCCCCCGGCCCGCCCGCACCCGCCCGCCGCCGCTCTGCCGCCTGTGGGCCTCAGCTCCGGGCGTGATCCAGAGCCACGCGTAGATGGCCGTCGGACTGGTCCAGGAGGTGGGTCGCCGTCGGGCCGTCGACGTCGGCGAGGAGGGTGAGGATCGCGGTCTTCACCTCGCCGTCCGCGGCCGTCAGGGCCCGTTCGATCTCGTCGTCCGTCGCGCCCGTGGCCAGGGCGACGATGCGGCGGGAGCGGGCACGGAGCTTGTCGTTGGAGGCCCGTACGTCGACCATCAGGTTTCCGTAGGTCTTGCCCAGCCGGATCATCGTGATCGTCGAGATCATGTTGAGGACCAGTTTCTGCGCCGTGCCGGCCTTCAGACGGGTGGAGCCGGTGAGCAGCTCGGGGCCGGCGACGACCTCGATGCCGTGCTCGGCGGCGGCCGCCAGCGCGCTGTTCGCGTTGCAGGCCAGGCCGATGGTCAGGGCGCCCCGGGCGCGGGCGTGCTCCACCGCGCCGATGGCGTAGGGGGTGCGGCCGGAGGCGGAGACGCCCACCACCGTGTCGTCCGGTGTGAGGCCGAGTGCGTCGAGCGCCTCGGCCGCCAGTTCCTTGGAGTCCTCGGCGCCCTCGACGGAGGTCACCATGGCCGGCGGGCCCCCCGCGATCAGCCCGACGACCTGGGAGGGGCGCGTGTTGAAGGTCGGCGGGCACTCGGAGGCGTCCAGGACGCCCAGCCGTCCGGCGGTGCCCGCGCCGGCGTAGACCAGCCGACCGCCGCGCGCCATCCGCTCCGCCACCGCGTCGATCGCGGCGGCGATCTGCGGCAGCCGCGCGGCCACGGCGGCGGGCACGGTGGTGTCCTCGGCGTTCATCAGCCGGGCGATCTCGAGCGTCGGCAGCCGGTCGATCTCCGCCAGCTCGGGGCGGAACGCCTCGGTCGTCAGCGACTCCAACTCGGCGCGCAGTTCGCGGTAGTGGGGCGTGGAGGTCATGAGGGGGCGGCTCTCTCCGTGCGTTGCGGTACGGCTGACCGTGCGGGTCCGGGCTTGTTCGGGCTTGTGTGGTTCTCGGCCGTGGGCGCTACGAGCGCCGGGTTCCGCCCCGTGGGCTGTGCCGGTGGGCGAGGGCCTCGTAGGACGCGGCGAGCGCGGGCGCCGCCGTCTCGTACGTCCGCTGCGCCACTCCGACGAACAGGCAGTCCACCACGAGCAGTTGGCTGGTCCGGGAGGACATCGCCGCCGGCCGCAGCTCGCTCTCGCGGGCCGTCGAGGTGGTCAGGACGTGGTCGGCGTACTGCGTGACGGGCGCGGTGGGCCGGCCGGTGACGGCGATGGTGGTCGCGCCGCGCTCGAAGGCCACCCGCAGGGGCTCGATCACGTCCCCGGTGGAACCCGAGTGGGTGATGGCGATCGCCACGTCCCCGGCGCGCAGTTGCACCGCGTTGGTGACGGCGAGGTGCGGGTCGCTGTGGGCGTGCGCCACCAGTCCTATGCGCAGCAGCTTCTGCGTGAGGTCCTGGGCGACCAGACCGGAGGCGCCGATGCCGTAGACGTCGGTGCGGCGGGCGGCGGCCAGCGCGGTGACGGCCGCGCCGAGCTGGATGGTGTCGAGACCGGCCGCGGTGTCGGCCAGGGTCTGCTGCTCGTCGTAGGCGAGTTTGGCGACCACGTCGGCGATGGGGTCGTCCACCGCGATGTCGGTCGTGATGGCGGGCGCGCGCCCCGACTGCTGCTGGGCGGCCAGGCCCGCGAGGGCCAGCCGCAGGTCCCGGTACCCCGGATAGCCCAGCAGGCGGGCGGTGCGTACGACGGTCGCCTCGCTGGTGCCGGTGAGTTCGGCGAGGCCGGTGACGGTGAGGGCCGCGCAGCCGGCCGGGTCGCCTGCGACGGCCTCGGCGACCCGCTGCATGGAGCGGGTCATCGAGGGCGCGAGCGTGCGTACCTTGGCCGCGAGGGCGGCGGGTGCGGGGGGCGTGAGGCCCGGGGTGCCCACGCCTGCGAAAATTTCCTTCACGTCCTGGGTCACACCGTGAAAGGTATTTTCCGTACGGTCGCGTGGTCAAGGCCGCGCGCCGAGGCCCCGTGGCCCCGGCGCGGACGTCAGCGCACCTCCTTGCGCGCACCCCGCAGGATCGCCGCCGCCACGCAGCCGAGCGTGAGCAGCGCGGCGACGGCCAGGGCCCGCTGCGCGTGGTCGGCCGCCGTGTGCCGCAGGAACGCGTCCGGCGCCTTCGTCAGCTCGGTCGGGAGCCAGCGCGACACCCGCGGCAGCGCCCCGAGCAGCGGGAGCGTGAACAGTGCGAGCAGCGCGTACCCGACGGTGCCGAGCGTGCTGCGCGCCAGGGTCGCGGCCAGCGCGGTGACCGCCACGGCGAACACCAGGTACACCGAGCCGGCGAGCGCGGTCTCGCCCATGGCCGCCGTTCCGGGATTCCCCAGCAGGACGGCCGTCTCGTACCAGGCGGCGAGCAGCCCGGCCAGGTAGCCGCCCACGGCCCCGGCGGCGCTGACCGCGAACCTCGGCACCAGCAGATCGCCGAAGCGCCGGGCGCGCGTCCGGTAGAAGACCGCCAGTGCGGGCTTGGCGTCGATCGAGCACGCGTACGCCGCCACGACGACCGTCACGATGAGGCCGATCCCGAGCGCGTTGCCCACGTACTGGGACACGCCGTCCGCCGGGACCGGGGGCGGAAAGACGATCTTCACCCGCTGGGCAGAACCTCCGGCGTGGTCCAGCAGTTGGCCTGAGTACCGGGCGAGCAGGGGCCCGGCGAAGCCGAAGAGCACGAAGACGCTCAGCAGCGCGATCAGCCTCTTGGTGCGCAGCAGCCGGAGCCACTCCACCCGCCACAGTGAAAGCTCGTTCACGCCGCACCCGTCCGATCCGCTTCCCGCTGTCCGTGCTCCCCGTGCTCTGCTTCCTGACCTTCCTGACCGTGCCGTCCGCCGGTCAGTGCCAGGAACGCGGCCTCCAGGTCGGCGTCGACCGGGTGCAGGCTGATCAGCGCGGCACCCGCCGCGGCGATCGCCTGCGGCAGCCGGAGCTCACCGACCTCCGTGCTCGACGCTTCGACGCGCACGGATCCGTCGGAGCCCACCGCCACCGAGGTGACCCACTCCTGCCGCCGCAGCAGCTCTGCCAGCGGCTGCTCGCCGCCCGCGCGCAGGCGTACCTCCCAGGCGGGCCGGAGGAACCGGTCGATCAGATCGCGGACCGGCCCCTGGAACAGGAGCCTGCCCCGGTCGAGCACGCCCACCGTGTCGGCGACCCGCTGGACGTCCGCCAGGACATGGCTGGAGAAGATCACGGTGCGGGTCCTGCCGAGCCCGGCGACCAGGGACAGCACCTCCGCCCGCCCGGACGGGTCGAGCGCGCTGGACGGTTCGTCGAGGATCAGCAGCTCGGGGTCCAGCGCCAACGCCACCGCGAGGCCCAGCCGTTGCTTCATGCCGCGGGAGAAGCCGCCCGTGCGCCGGTCCGCCGCCTCGGTCAGGCCGACCTCGGCGAGTACGGCCGCGACCGGATCGGGGGCGGTCCCGCCGCTGTCGTGCGCCGTTCCGCCACGGCGCCGGCGCTCGCCGCGTGCGGCCAGACCGCGGGACTGGCGCACCACCTCCGCCGCGGTGAGCCAGGGTTCGAACTCGGGGGTGTCCGGGCAGACCCCGATCCGTCCCGTGTCGACCGACAGCCGTACCTCGCCCGCGTCGAAGCGGCGCAGACCCGCCACGATCGACAGGAGCGTCGTCTTCCCGGCGCCGTTCGGGCCCACCAGGCCGTAGACACCGCCGCGCGGCACCTCCAGGTCCACGCCGTGCAGCCCCGCCCCGTGCCCGTAGTCGCGCACCAGGCCCTCGGTCACCACGGCCGGCCCGCTCATCGGTCCTCGCTCCGCCCCGCCACGAGGTAGGCGATCGGGCCCACGGGGTTCACGAACAGGCATATCAGCACCCAGGCCCAGCGGGGCAGGTGACGGGTGCTTCGGTGCCGCGCCACGTCGACGAGGCAGTAGACGAGCAGGGCGAGCTCGGCGACCAGCAGGGGCGCGACCGCGGCCCAGGGGATGTCCGAGGAGTGGAGGGAGGAAGCAGTCACGGGACGCACTCTCTGAAAGGGGGCCGGAGCGGCCGGGTCACGGTGTCTCGGGCGGGAGGATGAAGAGGCCGCCGACCTTCTCGTCGGTGTCGAAGGCGACCCGGGCCTTCATCTCGCCGGCCTCGTAGCGCAGCGGGATGTCGACCACGGTGTGGTCGCCGACGCGCCGGACGAACGGCTCGCCCTCACCGAAGCCCTCGAAGGCGCCGACGAGGCCGGCGACGGTCGCCAGGGCGTCGCCCCGCACCTCGTCGGTGAAGGCGGCCAGGACCTCGGCGTTGAAGGACGGCCTGGCGTCGTCCATGCGGCCTTCGAGGACGGCCGTGACGATCGCGAGGGCGCGCTCGGCGGCGTCGGGCATGCGCACTGTCTTGTCCATGGGTTCTCCCGTTCGGGGGTCGATGGGCTTGCCGAACCGCTGGAAGGCGGCCTGGCGGGTGACTCCGAGCAGGTCCCCGACCTCCTGCCAGGTGTGGCCCGCGTCCCGGCACTGCTGCACGCAGAGCTTGAGCACCTGTTCGGCCAGGGTGTCGACGTCCCGCGCGTGCCGGACCAGGTCGAGGTAGGCCGGCGGGGCCAACGGGCTGCCCACCGCGGAGGCCAGGGTCGAGGCGTGCTCGGCCAGCCGGGCGCTGAGGGACGTGAGGGGCAGGGAATCGGTCACATGTAAAGGATGCCTTTACGTTCCGAGGTGTGTCAAGAAATCCTTTACAGCGGTGGATTCCTCGGCTCCGGTGGCGGCCTCTGCCCGCTCACGTGATCCGCCACCGGTGTCCGGTCCGTGACTTCCGGGTGACAATGAGGGACATGGAACCCATCACCCCCCTGGAGCAGGCCCTGCACGCCGCCCGCGCCCTGGTGCTCGCCGACCTGGTCGCCGGCGAGGTCGCCGACGCGGACGTGGTCTCGCTCGTGGAGGACTCCGTCGTCCAGCGCCGCTGGTGGGTGGAGCAGTGGCCGGAAGGCGCGCAGTACGTGGCGGGCCTGGTCGCGCAGGACGTCCAGGACGCGCTCCTGGAGCGGTACGGCCGCTGGCCGCTGTGCCCGGTGTGCGGCTACGGCGACCCGCACGCGCTGGACGTCGAGCCGGAACTCGGGCCGGACCCGCACTGGGTGTGCTCCAAGGCGGGGGTGAAGGTGGCGCCGGTGGGCGCGCTGGCGGAGGCGACCGGCCGGAGCACGACGTCGTGACGGCGCCGCGCCGGGCGGTCGCGCCGTGACCCTCTACATCGACCCGCCGTCCTGGCCGGGCCACGGCCGCATGTGGTCACACCTGGTCAGCGACGTCTCGTACGACGAACTGCACCTCTTCGCCGAGGGGTTGGGGGTGCCCCGCCGGGCCTTCGAGCGGGACCACTACGACCTGCCCTCCCACCGGTACGCCGACGCGGTGGCGGCCGGGGCGGTCGAGGTCAGCAGCCGCGAGGTGGTGCGGCTGCTGTACGCGGCCGGGTTGCGCCGCCCCAAGCGCCGTGTTCAGGGCCGGAGTTCGTAGGAGATCTCCTCCTCGTCCTCACGCACGGCGACGAAACCGGCGCGGCTGACCACGCGTTGGGAGGGAACGTTGTGCCGGTCCACGGACGCGATCAGCATCCGTGCGTCGCCGCGGGCCAGCGCCCAGGCCGACAGCGCGCGCAGCGCCTCGGTCGCGTAGCCGTGGCCGCGGGCGGACACGGCCAGGTCGTACCCGACCTCCGCGCGCCCCTCCTCGTCGGGCACGCCGTGGAAGCCCATGCCGCCGACCGCGCGGCCGTCCTCCTGCCGCACCAGCACGAACATCCCCCACTCGGGCCGGTTCACCCCGGCCTCGTACGCCTTCACGGTCATCCCGGCGGCGTCCCGCGTGCTCTCGTAGGGCCCGTCCTCGACCCACAGGAACCCGCCGTCACCGCCGGCGTGCAGATCGCGGGCGGCGGCGGGGGTGACACCCTCCAGGGTGAGCCGGCCGGCGGGGACGGCCGGCGGGTTGCTCCAGCGCCACTCGGTGACCGGCGGCCGGCCGGAAAGGTCGCCGCGGCCGGTGGCCCACAGCAGCGTCGGCCAGGGCGCGGAGCCCGGCTGGACGTGCGGGAAGAGCCGGGCCAGCACGTCCTCGCACAGCTCGGTGGGCGGCTCGTACGTCAGGCCCAGACCCTCCGCGATGTCGTGCGTGTGCAGCAGGACCTCGGTGACTCCCATCGCGGCGAAGCCCTCGCGGTTCGCGCTGCGGAAGGGGTACGGGTGGAAGGCCCGGACCCCGGGCGGGGTGGTGCGGACGGCGGCGGCCAGCAGGGCGCCGGTCGTCTCGATCACGTCCAGGACGTCCGCGTTCCCGGTGCCCTCGTCGAGGGTGATCTCGAAGGGGACGTAGGCGCCCTGTGCCCGCCCGGCCAACTGCCCGGCGTACGCGAGGAGATCGCTCGCGATGTGCTCGGCCGTGCGCCGGCAGCTCCAGTCCAGCCGCCCGGCCCCCGCCCCGTCCCAGTCCCGGTCCGTCGCCGTCCTCAGCAGCGCCACGGCGCCCGCGACGGCCTGCTCCACCTGTTCCCCGCCCCATGTACGCATACGGCGCAGGGTAGGCGCGGCGGGGTCCTCAGGGCGACAGCATTTCCAGCTCCGAGGTGACGTTGTAGCGGGCCGTCGCCTCCCAGTGCTCCGCCCCGTACGGGGTGCGGAACAGGCGGGGCAGGGCGAGGAGCTGCCGCAGCACGGTGGCACGGCCCTCGCGGAAGGTGTCGCTCGGGACGAAGTGGTATTCCTCGCGGACCCCGGCCGCGTAGGCGGCGTACGCCGAGGGAGACTCGGCGAGGACCGCCAGGTCGGCGTCGCACAGCACCTGGCCGTCGCGGTCGTCGTCGGCCGGGTCGTGGGAGACGGTGAGCCGGACCAGCCGGGCGGCCTCGGCGGTCTTCGCCTGCGGCACCCCGGCCTCGGGGAGTGCCCGCTCGGCCAGCCGGGCCGAGCGCTCCTCGTTCTCGGAGCGCTCGGGCAGGTAGACGGCGTCGTGGAACCAGGCCGCCAGTCGCACCACGTCCGGATCGTCGGCGTACTCCTCGAGCACGTCGACGCGGTCCAGGACCGCGGTCAGATGGGTGAGCGTGTGGTAGTGCCGCTGCGGCTCCTGCCAGCGGGCGAGCAGGTTGTCGGCGTACGGCACGGGATCGGGGCCACCGCCGGGACCCCGGGCACCTTCGAGGGCGCGGGTCCAGCGGGAGCGCAGGGCGTCGGGATCGGCCATGCGTTCATTGTCCCCGCGCCGCCGAGGTGTGTCTCGAACCACTTCGAAGGTGATGTCCGTTCCCGTAGGCGCTCCCACAGGCGCTCCTGCGAATGTCCATACGAAGGCCGAACGGGGTGCCGGATAGGGTGCTGAAGGTGCCGAATCGGAGCGGTACTCGTGTCTGAGATCCGTCACACGCCGAAACACTCATGGGAAAGGTCCGACGTCCTTCATGCTGACCCGCGTCAAGAACTCCGGTGAGCGTCTGCTGCCACGAAGCAAGCGTGAAGAGCGCGAGCGGGAGCGCCGGGCCGCCGAAGCCGCCGCGGCGGAAAGGAAGCGGGAGGAACGGAAGGCCGCCCGGCGGGCCGCCCTTCTGGAGTCCGACCGGTCCCTGCGCGAGGTGCTCGTCGACGGGCACACCTACTACGGCCGCCGCGTGGACGACCTCGCCTCCGCTGACGCGTCCGCACGGAACCTGGAACTTGTGGCCGACGCTCTGGCGCACGCCGGAATCGACTACTTCCTCCTCCCGGGGCGCTCCCCCCAGCGGCACGTCGTCGGCGTCCGGTACGCGGACCGCAAGCCGCTGCTGGACGCGCTGCGCGAGCTGTACGGCTCCACCGCTCTGTACGCGACGAAGGCCGGCCGGGATCCGCTTCCGCGGGACGCGGCCCTCTATGCCGAGGGAGCGCTGCCGAAGGAGCTCAAGCGGCAGGGCGTCATCCGCTTCGGGGAGTTGCTGCTCGGCCCTGACGGCCAACTGCTCGCCGATCTGGAGTACGGCTGCGACGTGGAGTTCTGGCGTGACGGCGCCGACGTCGTGGACACCGAGCGGGCCGCCATGCTGCGGACCCAGTCCCCGCCCGACGTCCTGGCCGACGCGCTGGTCGCCCCGCGGCTGAACGCCGTGACGGACGTGCTGCCCAGTGCGGCACGCGTTCCCGCGGTGCGTGCGGTGCGCGGACGCGAGTACCCCACCTACTCCGACCTCTTCAGGGCCCGGGTGGACACCGTCGACTTCCCCGTGGACGTCGTCTACACCTGGGTGGACGGCGACGACCCCGAACTGCGGGCCAGGCGGGACTCGTACCGTACGGGCGCCCAGCGGACCCGCACCCGGGAGTCCGGCGCCTCCCGCTACGCCAGTCACGACGAACTGAAGTACTCGCTCAGGTCGCTGGAGATGTACGCGCCCTTCGTGCGCAAGATCTACGTCGTCACCGACGGCCAGTGCCCGGCCTGGCTGAACCCGCACGCCCCGGGCATCCAGGTGGTGGACCACAAGGAGATCTTCGCCGAACCCGACGCGCTGCCGGTCTTCAACTCGCACGCGATCGGCACGCAGCTGCACCACATACCGGGCATAACCGACCGGTACCTGTACCTCAACGACGACGTCTTCCTGGGGCGACCGGTCACCGCGGGCCACTTCTTCCACGGGAACGGCATCGCGAAGCTGCCGTTCTCGCCCTTCCAGCTGGGCCTCGGAGATCCCCATCCCGACGAGCCCGCACCCAACTCCGCCGGCAAGAACGTGCGTCGCCTGCTGCTGGAGACGCACGGGCGCTTCACCACCAACAAGTTCATGCACACCCCGCATCCCCAGATACGGGCGGTCATGGAGGAGATCGAGGAGAGGTTCGCGGAGGAGGTGGCACGGACCAGCCGGTCCCGCTTCCGGGCCGTGACCGACATCGCGATGGGCGCGTCCCTGCACCACCACTACGCGTACCTCACGGGCCGGGGAGTCCCCGACACGTACAAGCTGCGGTACGTCGACGTCGCGGGGCCGGATGCCGCCGAGAAGCTGGAGGAGCTGGCCAGGACCCGCCGCTTCGACTTCTTCTGCCTCAACGACGTCAACACCCCGGAGGACCGGCACGAGGAGGTGGCGAGGACGCTCCACGCCTTCCTCGAGGGCTACTTCCCCTTCCCCAGTCGCTACGAGCGCGCCCCCGAGCGCGCCGGTACGGGGAGCTGAACGGGTCCGGGTGACCGGTTCCCGGTCGCTGGTCACCCGACCGGCGTACCCTGATATTGGACTAGACCTGTCTGGGCCTGTCCGCTTCAGGGAAACCGAGGGAAGGGCTCCTATGAGCATGCGTGCAGTCCTGGAGGTGATCGCCCTCGA
The DNA here is from genome assembly GCF_052663305.1 of Streptomyces cyslabdanicus. Lineage (NCBI taxonomy): Bacteria > Bacillati > Actinomycetota > Actinomycetes > Kitasatosporales > Streptomycetaceae > Streptomyces > Streptomyces cyslabdanicus. Next base: position 116,197 of record NZ_JBQRUW010000028.1, on the reverse strand, counting down.
CGTCGAGGACGCGGTCGCCGCTCAGGCCGGAGGCGCGGACCGCCTCGAGCTGGTCACCGACATGGCGGCCGACGGGCTCACCCCGCCGGCCCGTACTGTCGCCGGGATCCGCGCCGCCGTGGACATTCCGCTGCGCGTGATGCTGCGGCTCGCGGACGGGTTCGGCGCGGGGGGTGCCCAGGGGCTGGACCGGCTGGTGGGGGTCGCGGGCGAGCTGCGGGCGGCCGGCGCCGAGGAGTTCGTGCTCGGGTTCCTCGATGCGCGGGGCGGGGTCGACCTGGCCGCCGTGGAGCGGGTCGTCGGCGAGCTGGACGGCTGCTGCTGGACCTTCCACCGGGCGATCGACCGGGCCGGCGACCGGGACACGCTGCGCCGTCGGCTGGACGGGCTGCCGGGGCTCGACACATATCTGACGGCGGGTGCCGCCTCGGGCGTGGACGACGGGCTGCCCACGCTGGTCGCGGAGGCCGCGCGCGGCGGCGAGCCGGGCTACGAGCAGCAGATCATGGTCGGCGGCGGTCTGCGGCTGGACCATGTGCCCGCGCTGCTCGCCGCCCGGATCGACGCCTTCCACATCGGCGGTGCGGCCCGCCCCGACGGCTGGGACGGCCCGGTCTCCGTCGAGGCGGTCGCCCGGTGGCGCGCGGTGCTGGACGGGGCGGCGGTCCGACAGCCCACGGGCTGAGACCACGCACGGTGCCCGACCGGGGTGGAGTGGGTCCGTGGCCGGGTAATTCGTACGCCTGGCCCATTCCTTCCGGGCACGATGTCGTTCATGACAGCAACGTCCCCCGACCCCACCGGGCTTCCCTATCACCGCATGGCCCGGTACTCGCCTCACTACCGCTGGTGGCGGCCGCTGCTCGGCACGCTGCTGCTGCTCTTCGGGTGGCTCCTGAGCGGCATCTTCCTGTACGTCCTCACCGACATTCTCGGAAGGGTCGCCGGCTACCGGGAACTGCCGGACGGCGACCTGGACTTCGGCCCGGTCCTCGGAACGGCGCTGGATCTGACGGCCATAGCCCTGACCTTGCCGCTGGTCCTCCTGGCCGTGCGCTGGGTGGGACGGCGGCCGGCCGGAACGGTCGCCTCCGTCACCGGTCGGCCGCGTTGGCGATGGCTGGCCTGGTGCCTGCTGGCCGCCGTACCGCCCCTGCTGCTGTTGCCGGTCGTCGCGATCTTCCTGCCGGACGACCAGGGCGACGGTGCGGGAGGGGCCGACGTGTGGGTGGGGTGGCAGACGTTCCTCGTCTCCCTGGCCATGCTGGTCCTCCTCGTGCCGTTGCAGTCGGCGGCGGAGGAGTACCTGTTCCGAGGCTGGCTGCTCCAGGCGGCCGGGGCCCACCTGCGTTCCCCGTGGCTCGCGGTGCTGCCGCAGGCGGTGCTCTTCGCGGCCGCGCACGGCTGGGGCACGCCCTGGGGCTTCGCCGATCTTCTGGTCTTCGGCCTGGTGGCGGGATGGCTGACCGTCCGAACGGGCGGCCTGGAGGCGTCCGTCGCCCTGCACGCGCTGAACAACCTGCTGGCCTTCGGTCTGTCCGCCGCGGTCGTGGACGGACTGGCGTCCGACGAGACGGCGGCGGACGCCCCTTGGCACCTGGCCGTCGCCGACATGTTCTCGGTGCTGCTCTTCGCCGCGCTCGTGCTGTGGCTGGCACGGCGCCGCCGTCCGCAGCACCTGTCCGCCCCGGTTCCCGAGCCGGTCCCGCCCCGCCTCCTGCCGTACACACCGCCCCAGGGCGCGTACTGGCCGTACCCGCAGGCGCCGGGTGCGTATGGGCCGTACCCGCAGGCGCCGGGTGCGTATGGGGTGTACCCGCAGGCGCCGGGTGGGTATGGGGTGTACCCGCAGGCGCCGGGTGGGTATGGGGTGTACCCGCAGGCGCCGGGTGCGTATGGGGCGTACCCGCAGCCGTCCGGCGCGTATGGGCCGTACGCGTCACCGCCGGGCCCGAACGGGCCGTACCCGCCGGCGCTGGGAGCACATGGGCCGTACGCGCCGCCGCCCCCGAACCCTGCCGAGCCCGGTCCCGCCGAGCCCGGTCCCGCCGAGCCCGGCCCCGGGGGGCCTGGCCCTGTCGAGCCCGGTCCTGCCGTCCCCGGCCCCGCGGAGCCCGGCCCCGTCGCCCCCACCCCCGGCGACTCGGCGTCGCATCAAGGTGGTGCGGGTCAGGACAGTTGAGGTGGGAGGGGGGCGGTGTGGGTGACGAGCAGGCCTGACACCGCTCGGGTCAGGGCCACGTACAGGCGGCGCAGGCCGGTGCGTTCGTCGGGTTCGCCGTCGACGACGGCCTGCGGCTCGTCGAGGACGACGTAGTCGTACTCCAGGCCCTTGGCCAGCGAGGCCGGGACCAGGGCGAGGCGGGTCTCGGCCGTCGTCTCCTCGCCGGGGGCCAGGTACGGCAGACCGGCCGCCGCCAGCGCCTCGGCCAGGGCCGGGACGCGGGCGTCGGCGGCGATCAGGCCGACCGAGCCCTCGTTGCGCAGCGACTCCTCGCAGGCGGTGACCACGTCGGCGTCCCCGCCGGCGGGACGGATCTCGAAGAGGCCGGGATTCTCACGCACCGACGCGACGGGGGCGAGCCCGGGGGCGATGTGCGGCAGCAGCCGGGAGGCGTACGTGATCACGTCCGTCGGGACGCGGAAACCCGCCGTCAGCTCCTCGATCAGGCCGTCGGACTTGCCGAGGTGGGCCAGGGCCTCCTCCCAGGTGCGGGTGGCCCACGGCGTGGTGCCCTGGGCCAGGTCGCCGAGCACGGTCGCGGAGCCGGTGGTGCAGCGCCGGCCGACCGCCCGGTACTGCATGGGGGAGAGGTCCTGCGCCTCGTCCAGGACGACGTGCCCGAGGGAGTGGGTGCGCTCCACCAGATCGGCGGTCTCGTCGATCAGTACGGCGTCGGCGGGGGACCACCTGGCCGACTTCACCGACCGTACGGGCCTGGCCCACAGCAGCGTCTTGCGCTCCTCCTCGGTGAGGATCCCGTTCGCGTGCTCCGCGAGGAAGTCCGCGTCCGTCAGCAGCCGCAGCACCAGTTTCGCCGGGTCGACCGCGGGCCAGACCGCCTTGACCGCCGCCTTGACCGCCGTGTTGCGGGCCACCGCGTCCTGCACGCGGTCGTCGGGGGCCTCGCCCGCCCGCTCCATCTGCACCAGCACGGCGTGCGCGATCCGCTGCGGCAGGGCCTCGCGGGCGGCGCCGTAGCGGATGCCGCGGTCCAGCAACTCGCGGACGATGTCCTCCAGTTCGTACGCGGGAACGCGCCAGCGCCGCGAGCCGCGCACCACCACGACCGGTTCGGTGGGCATCGTGACATGGGAGTACAGGGCCCTGCGGAGCACCTCGGCCATGCGGGCGTCGCCCTTGACGATCGCGGTCGCCGCCTCGTCCGTGCCCCGCACCTCCACATGCGCCACGAGATCGTCGACGGTGGCCTGCTCGACGGTCAACTCGCCGAGTGCGGGCAGCACTTGCTCGATGTAGTGCAGGAAGGACCGGTTCGGCCCGATCACCAGGGTGCCGGTGCGGGCCAGCCGCTCGCGGTGGGCGTAGAGGAGGTAGGCGACCCGGTGCAGACCCACGGCGGTCTTTCCGGTGCCGGGGCCGCCCTGGACGCAGACGCTGCCGGACAGTCCGGACCGCACGATCTCGTCCTGCTCGGGCTGGATGGTCGCCACGATGTCGCGCATCGGGCCCACGCGCGGGCGTTCGATCTCCTGCTGGAGCAGCTTGCTGGTGGTGGCGGTCCCCGACGGCTCGGCCGGGTCGGACAGGTGCTCGTCCTCGTACGCCGTGAGGTCGCCGCCGGTGTAGCCGAAGCGGCGGCGCAGCGCGACGTCCATCGGGTCCTTCTTGGCAGCCCGGTAGAACGGCTGCGAGACCGGTGCGCGCCAGTCGATGACCATGGGGTCGCCCTCGGCGTCGTGCACGTGCCGCCGCCCGATGTAGAAGCGCTCGCCCTCGGCGCCCTCCGCCCGGTCCGCGCCCGGGGTGTGCAGGTAGTCGAGCCGGCCGAAGAACAGCGGGGTGTGGGTGAGGTCGGCCAGCGCCTTGATGCGCTCGTCGATCTGGTGGGCGAGGACCTCGGCGTTGACCCAGTTCGCGGTGACGTCCCGGATGTCGAGCGACTCCACGTCCTCACGCATGGCGCGCAGCGCGGCGCGGGAGGCGGACAGGTGGGCGCGCTCGCGGGCGAGGGGGTCGTCGGCGGGGCGGTCGGGGCCGGCGGGCGTGGATGAGGGCGACAAGGGGGTGCCTCCGGAAGGCCTATGGGGCAGGCGGGTGCCGTGGTGGTCGGGCCGTGTGGCCGCGCCGTGCGGCGGCGGGATCTGCCGACCGGTTTCCGTCCGGACGGCGGCGCTCCGTGGGGGAGGCGGGCAAGGGGGAAGATTTTAGACGAGGACCGGCGACGGGTTCGGAGATTTTTACCCGCGGGTCCACCCACCGTGCTCGTGGGAATCGTGCGTATGCCGAATATGCGTGCACAACCGCTTGCCAAGCGGGCGGGTGTGCCCCAGGATGGGGCATCTCTTTTGAGTCGAAACGATCGCCCTCCTCCGGCAGGTGAACCAGAGTGCCCAGACGGACGGCTTCCGTCGCCCGTACCGTGCGAGACGCGTCCGGGGCAGCGGCTCCGGTCCCCGCCGTCGCGGGTGACGGAGCAGGTTCTCCGGCCGTCTCCGTGCCGCCAGGTGAACGTACGACTGAAGCGTCGTGATCCGGCGTTCACGGGCTACTGGGCCATCCCCGCGGCCGCACATGATCCGGAGCCTCGCGCCCACCGGGACCCGGTACGGGCGTGGCTCCACGTCGCGCTGGTGCGGGCCGCACCAGTACACCCGTCGAACCGAACGAGGACCTACCGCATGGCATTCCTGAGGCAGAGAAGGAGACCGGCTCCCCGTCTGGCTCCCCAGCTCGACGACGAGGAACTCGGCCGCATGCTCGATCTCCTGTCCTCCTCCCGCAGTCCGGGCCCGCAGGACATCGCCATCTCCCAGGTCGAACAGTTGCTGCACCGGACCGGCGACGCATGGGACCGGCGGAGCCACCGGGTCGTCACTCTCGCCGGGGCCTTCCCGGCACTTGCGCGTAAATGGCGTATGAAACAACCCCGGAGCACCGATGCGCTGGTCCTGCACGCATGGGCCGACGTGTTGCTGGGCCGGCACGCGGGCGGACTCGACGACGTCGACGCCACCCTCGAGACCTGCCGCCGCGCGGCCGACGCCTCACCCGCGGATCCGACCCCCTGGGTCGCCATGCTCGCCGCCCTGCGCGTCGAACGTCGCGAAACCGCCGAAGTGGCCGCGGTGTGGGAGGAGATCAGGCGTCGGGATCCCTGGAACCGTGAAGCCCACATGCAGATCCTGGGCTACCTCTCGCCCGAGGAACGCGGCAGTCACGCGACTCTGCGGGAGTTCATCGACGACGTCGTCGCGATCATGCCCCCGCAGATGCCGCCCGCGTGCCTCCCGCTGGCGGCGGCCGTCCGGCAGTACCACCGGAATCTCGACCAGGGCGGAGTGCAGGCGCTCGTCGCACCCCACTACTGGAGCCAGCCTCACGCCGCACGCGCCCTCGGCCAGGCGGCGAGTCAGTGGCTCCAGCCGGGGTTCCTGCAGCATGCGGCCCGCATGGCCGACCTCAACCTCCTCGCGTACGCGCTCGCGCGAGCCGGCCGCACCGTCGAGGCCGGGCAGGCCTTCAGGGCCGTGTTCGGCCTGGTGGTGCCGTGGCCGTGGGAGCACGACGGCGACCCGGTGGAGCGTTTTGTCCACTGGTCCGGCAGATGCGAGTGACCGCAGCGCGGGATCCGCGGGGGAGCCCGGCGGACGCGCGGTAGCGCCGCATCCCCTGCCGGCGCCTCTCCTGCCTCTCCTGCCAGTGCGTGCCTCTCCTGTCGGCGACCGTATGCCGGCAGGAGGGGTGCCCGAGGGGCGGGGAGATCGGCCCCGGAGACCGATGCCGCTCTTATGTCCGCGGATCCATCATGGAGACATGAGCGCAGCAACCATCCACCCGGCTCGCGCCGCTCGCCCGGCCGGCGCCACGGCCGTCCTGGACACGCCTCGTCATCACCTTCTGGGCGACACCCTGCACGCCGTCAAGGTGTTCGTGGGCGCCCTGTTCGACGTGGTCGTCCTCGGCGAGTACGGCGAGGAGGCGGGCGTACGCCACAAGTGAGCGACTAGGGTCGGTTCGTGACAGCACGGAAGGTGACCCTCCGGTCACCCGTAGCGCCCGCCCTGGCCCTCCTCGTCGTCTCCTTCGCCGCTCTCGCGGTGCTGTTCGCGGTGGAGCGGGTGCAGATGCCCGACGCGGTGGTCTACCAGGCCGAGGGCGCGGCGGTGGTTCACGGCCGCGACCTCTACGGCTTCACGGTCACGCAGGGACGGCTGCCCGCCACGTACCCGCCGTTCGCGGCCCTGCTGTTCGTACCGGTGGTGTGGCTTCCCGCCGCGGCCCTGAAGGCGGCGTTCTTCGCGGGCAACGCGCTCCTGCTCGCCTGGCTCGTCCACCTCTCCGCGCGGCTGGCCGGCCACCGGGCCGGACTTCCGCTCCTGTGCGCCGCGACGGCGCTCGCCGTCTGGCTCGAACCGGTCTTCCAGACCTTCGTGTACGGGCAGATCAACCTCGCGATCGTCTGCCTGGTCCTGTGGGACCTGACCCGGCCGCCCGGCGCCCGCGGCAAGGGCGTCCTGATCGGCGTCGCGACCGGCATCAAGCTCACCCCGGGCCTCTTCATCGTCTACCTGCTGCTGCGGGGGCGGCGCCGCGAGGCGGCCGCGGCGGTGGCCGGGTTCGTGGGGACGGTCGCCGTCGGGGCACTCGTGCTGCCCGCGGCCGGCGTCGACTACTGGACGCGCCGCCTGTTCGAGACCAACCGGGTCGGCAAACCGTGGATCATCGCCAACCAGTCGCTTCAGGGACTGGTCGCGCGGCTGCTGGGGGAGCCGTCGCCCGGCCTCGCCTGGATCCTGCCCGCCCTCGCGGTCGCCGCCGCCGGACTGTGGCTCGCGGGCCGGATGCGGCAGGAGCGGTGGGGCGTGCTGCTGACCGGTCTGACCGCACTGCTCGTCTCACCGATCAGCTGGTCCCACCACTGGGTGTGGTGCGTCCCGTTGATCGTCGTACTCCTGGCCGAGGGCCACCGCGCCTGGGCGGCGGCCACCGCGGTCCTGTTCACCGCCCGCACCCTGTGGATGGTCCCCAACAAGGGCCAGGAGCTGCACCTGTCCTGGTGGCAGCAGCCGCCGGCCTCGCCCTACCCCCTGCTGGGGCTGACGGTGCTCGCGGCGGTGGCGCTGGTGTGCCGCCGGCAGTGGTCCGGCCGGACCCGGGCGGGTCAGGCCTCCTCCGCCAGCAGTTCGTCGGCGTCCATGATCCGGTAGGCGTAGCCCTGTTCGGCCAGGAAGCGCTGGCGGTGGGCGGCGAAGTCCTGGTCGATGGTGTCGCGGGCGACCACGGAGTAGAAGTGGGCCTGGTGGCCGTCGGCCTTCGGGCGCAGCACCCGCCCGAGGCGCTGGGCCTCCTCCTGGCGGGAGCCGAAGGTGCCCGAGACCTGGATGGCGACCGTGGCCTCCGGCAGGTCGATGGAGAAGTTCGCGACCTTCGACACCACCAGCACGCTGATCTCGCCCTCGCGGAAGGCGTCGAAGAGCTTCTCGCGCTGCGCGTTGGACGTCTCGCCCTTGATCACCGGCGCGTCCAGGTGCTCGCCCAGCTCGTCGAGCTGGTCGATGTACTGGCCGATGACCAGGATCTGCTGCCCGGCGAAGCGGCGGACGATCGCCTCGGTGACCTTCCGCTTGGTCGCGGTGGTCGCGCAGAAGCGGTACTTCTCCTCCGTCTCGGCCGTCGCGTACGCCAGCCGTTCGGAGTCGGTCAGGTTCACCCGGACCTCGACGCAGTCCGCGGGCGCGATGTGGCCCTGCGCCTCGATCTCCTTCCAGGGCGCGTCGAACCGCTTGGGGCCGATCAGGGAGAACACGTCCGACTCGCGGCCGTCCTCGCGCACCAGGGTCGCGGTCAGCCCCAGCCGCCGCCGGGCCTGGAGGTCCGCGGTGAACTTGAAGACCGGCGCGGGCAGCAGGTGCACCTCGTCGTAGACGATCAGACCCCAGTCGCGGGAGTCGAACAGCTCCAGGTGGGGGTAGATCCCCTTCCGCCGGGTCGTCAGCACCTGGTAGGTGGCGATGGTGACCGGGCGGACCTCCTTCCTGGTCCCGCTGTACTCCCCGATCTCGTCCTCGGTCAGCGAGGTCCGCTTCACCAGCTCGTGCTTCCACTGCCGGGCCGAGACGGTGTTCGTGACGAGGATCAGCGTCGTGGACTTCGCCTGCGCCATCGAGCCCGCGCCGACCAGCGTCTTGCCGGCCCCGCAGGGCAGGACGACGACCCCGCTCCCGCCGTGCCAGAAGTTCTCCACGGCCTGCTTCTGGTAGGGCCGCAGCGCCCAGCCGTCCTCACGCAGCTCGATCGGGTGCGCCTCGCCGTCGACGTACCCGGCGAGGTCCTCGGCGGGCCAGCCCAGCTTCAGCAGGGTCTGCTTGATCTGCCCGCGCTCGGAGGGGTGCACGGCCACGGTGTCCGGGTCGATGCGGGCGCCGACCAGCGGGGCGATCCGCTTGGACTTCAGCACCTCCTCCAGGACCGGCCGGTCGGTGGTGGTCAGGACCAGGCCGTGCGCCGGGTGCTTGGAGAGGGTCAGCCGGCCGTAGCGGTCCATCGTCTCGGCGATGTCGACGAGCAGCGCGTGCGGCACGGGATAGCGGCTGTACTGCACGAGCGCGTCGACGACCTGCTCGGCGTCGTGCCCGGCGGCGCGCGCGTTCCACAGGCCGAGCGGGGTGACCCGGTAGGTGTGGATGTGCTCGGGCGCCCGCTCCAGCTCCGCGAACGGCGCGATGGCCCGACGGCAGTCGTCGGCCTGCTCGTGGTCGACTTCGAGAAGCAGGGTCTTGTCCGACTGGACGATCAGGGGACCATTCACGCGCAGCGCCCTTTCCGTGTGGTCAAACGTCCAGTGTGCCCTATCCGGGGCGGATCACGCCGGGTCGTCCGCGAGTTCGGCGACCCCGGTGACCCGGTGCAGCGGGTAGGTGCGGACCTCGTCCGCGGTGTGGTCGTACGCGGTGACGAAGCCGCCCTCGACCCGGATCGGCGCGATGACGCGCTGGCTGGCGGTGCCCTCGGCGTTGACGTAGCCGATCCACAGGGCCTCGCCGGTGAGGACGGCGGCCTGCATGGTGGCGAGGGTCTCGGCGGAGCCGGTGCGGGGCAGTTCGCCGTCCTCCCGCGTGGCCGCGGTCGGCTTGCGCGGGGCGGTGGTGGCCAGGTCGCCCGCGCGGATCGCGCGGATCGCGGCGGACAGCAGCGTGGCGTCCGGGGCGGGCGGGCCGTCCGGGACCGGGTCGGGGGCGGTGCGCGGCGGGGTGCGGTGGGAGTGCGCGCGGGTGACGAGGACGTCGCCCGCCGCGGATTCGGCGGCCGGTGCGTAGCCCATCGCGCGCAGGCCCTCCAGGAGGGCGGCCGGGTCGGCCTGCGCGGCCAGCACGGTCGGCGCGAGGCGGCGCAGGCGCAGCCCGGCGGACCGCTTGTCGGCGAGGATCTCGTTCAGCAGCGCGTCGTCGTCGCAGCGCACGTACGCCGAGGCCGCGCCGACCCGCAGATGCCCGTGCCGGCGGGCCACGTCGTCGATCAGGTACGCCAGCGGCTGCGGCACCGGCGTACGGGAGTGCGCGGTGAGGAAGGCGTGCAGGTCGGTGGCGGTGTGGCCGGCGTCCAGGGCGCGGCGTACGGACGCGGGCGTGAACCGGTAGACGGTCGCGCCGCCCTTGGACTCGACGTCCGCGAGCACGCCCAGCGTCTCGGCGAGCGGACGCCGCAGGGGCCCGGGCGCGACCGCGGTCAGGTCCGCCTGGAGCAGGACGTGGTCCAGGGGCTCGGGCAGGAGCGGGGCGAGGAGGCGGGCCGCGGCGGCCTGTTCGGCGGCGGAGGCGGGGGCGGGCGGAACGACGGGGGAGAGCGGCGTGGTCGGGGACGGGGGTGCGGGGGTGCCGGGCGTTCCGTCCGGCCGGTGGTGCTTGTGGACGGGCAGCTTGTCCCCGGGGCTCGCGGGTGTGGTCCCGCCCGTGTCCGTGGCCGCCTTTCCGGGTGCGGCGGGCCTGTGCCCGCCCTCCCCCGCGGGGCTCCTCCCGGGCGCGGACTCCGTCTCCGAGGGAGCCGCGGGACCCGCGGGAGCCGGTGCGGACGCGCCGAGCAGCGCGCGCCCGTGCGCGGACAGCGCGCCCCGGCCCGTGACACCGAGGAGTTCCGCCTCGGACAGCGTCCACCGGGCGAGGCGGTCACGCAGGTCGTCCTCCTGCCGCGGTGTGCGCGGCGGGTGCTCCCAGCGCAGCCGGGCGAGCACCGACTCGGCGTCCGGTGCGGCGCCCTGCGGCAGCCCGGCGAGCAGGGCGAGCACCCGGTGGCGCACCTCCGGCGCCGCCGAGCGGTCGAGGCCGGGGCCGAGCGCCGACAGCGTCCGGTCCTTGGCGTCCCGTCCGCCGGCCAGTCCCGCGGTCCGCGTGGCCGCCAGCCAGACCGACGCGAGGCGGGTCCAGCGTTCGGCCGCGGGCCGCTCCAGCCACTCGTCGTAGGCCGGAGTCGCCGCGTACCGTTCGTCCGCCTCGCCGTCGGACGCGATCAGCCCGGCCGCGTAGGCGAGTTCGACCCAGAAGGCGGCCACCGGCTCGGGTACGTCCAGGGCGACGGCGGTGCGCTTGAGGTCGCGCACGCTCAGTCCGCCCGCGCGCAGCACGGCCGGGCCGCCCTCGTCCCAGTCCCGCAGCAGTTCCTCGACGGTGGCCAGGGCGGTGTACGCCTGTCCGGCGGCCGTCGCGTCCACCATCTGAGGACGGTGGGTCGCGGCCGCCTCCACGGCCGGCGGCACCGGCTCGGGTGCGCGGTGGGCGCGGCCCGCGCGCAGGTGCAGGGCCGCCTCGCGGGGGAGGACGACGGTCCCGGGCGCGGTGGGCAGCAGCAGCCCGCGGTCGAGGAGCCGGCGCAGACGCGGCGCCGGGTCGGCGGTGACCTGGCCGTAGGGCGGTCCCCACACCAGGCGTTCCAGCACCTCGAGGGAGTCGGCGGGCAACCCGGCGAGCAGTTCCGACATCCGCTCGCGGTCGGTGAACAGGCCGGTGAGCGCGGCGACGGCGGAGACGGAGTCGTGGGTCGAGGGCAGCCCGGCCGTCGCCACGATCTCCTGGATGCGCCCCGGCGACATGCCCGCCGTGGCCTCCCGCACCGTCGGTCCGAGCCCGGTCGGGGACGGGTGCTGAGGCGACGGCGCGAGCAGCTCGCGGGCCGTGCGCACCAGGCGCAGCCGGTCGTCGGCGCCCCAGACGAGGGCCTGCTCGCGCAGGGTGCCCAGGGCGCGGGGCAGCGCGGCGGCGACGACGGGATCCCGGGCGTCGGAGGCCATCAGGCCGAGCAGTTCGTCGTACGTGGCCGGGTCACCGGCCACCACGAGGGCCTGGGCCGTCTGCTGGGCGAAGCGGTCCAGCCGCTCCAGGGCGCGGACCACGGAGGCGCGGGTCCCGGCGCGGGTGGCGAGCTGGGTGAGGTCGGTCGGGACCGGGGTGATGAGGTCGGGGCGGCTGCGCAGAAGCGCGGCCAGGGAGGCGTCGTCGCGCGCGCGGAGCGCTTCCGCGAGCGAACGCGGGGCCGCCTGTTTCTCATCGCTGCTCATCCGATTCACGGTACCGGGTGTGTGTCGCGACAGGCCCCGTACCGCGGCACCGGGCACCGCGCGGGAGACGGTACCTTCGTCCGACGGGGTCATCGGCCAGCCACCCCGGAGGGGCGTCGTGGGGATCGAGAGCGAGCAGGTCGTCTACGAGTATCTGAGCCGCGTCGGCGACGTCGCTCAGCAACGCCAGCTGTCCTCGGCCACACGGATGCGCCTGGTCGCGGAGTTGCGTAACGAGATCGACCGGCGCCGCGCCACGACCACCGCCGACACTCCCGCCGCGGTCCGCCGCATCCTCGACGGGCTCGGCAGCCCCGACGACGTCGTCGCGGCCGCGGACGGCACCAGCACGGGCGGGGGCGGATCGTGGGCGGCGGCCCCGGCCGTGCCCGCGCAGCGTGAACCGGAGGCGGAGCAGCCGCGCTCGAAGGGGCTGCTCCGCAAGGTCGTACCGCGGCCGCGTCCGACGGAGCCGCAGCCGGGCTTCGTGCCGTCCGACGGTCCGTCCCCGCCGCACCTGGCGAGCGCCGACGAGCTCGGCGGCCCGGGGGGCGGCTCCGAGTGGTGGCGCGTGGAGCGGGGCCCGTCGGGGATCGGCGACGACGTGCCCGGGTTCCTGGGCGGGGTGGAGATCCCGGAACTGCTCAAGCCCCCGCCGGCGAAGGAGCCCGCGAAGGCGGAGCCCGCGCCCGGGGCGGCCGGTGCCGCGGAGGCGGTGGAGGCGGCCGGGCCGGACGCGCCCGCCGGGCGCCGGCGTCTCGCGCTGCCCTCGTTGCTGACGGGCCGGAGCAATCCGCTGCTGCTGCTCGCGGCCGGGCTGCTGGTCGTCGGCGCGGTCCTGGGCAACTGGTACGCGCTGCTGATCGGCTGGGTCATCGCCTACGCCTCCCGTCGGCTGACCCCGACGGAGTCCAAGTGGGCCGTCGTGGGCATGCCCGGCCTGGCGCTCGCCGCGGGAGCGGTCTGGCTGTGGGGCCGTACCGACGACCAGTGGGGCACCCCCATCACCGAGGGCCACATGAACGACGCGGTCGCCCAGACCTGGCCGTGGGTGGTGCGGGCCGCGGCCGTGCTGTCGGCGCTGTTCCTGGTGTGGCGCTCGCAGCGGCGGAAGTAGGCGCGCCCGCGGCGGCGGAGGCCGTCGCGCCCGAGCGGTCGCGTGCGCGGCGCCGGAGGTGCCGGAGAGGGGCGTACACCTCACGGGCCGGAGGCGGTCGTACGTCACACGGGCCGGAGGTCTCGTGGCCGGGGCCCCTGGGCAGAATGGCCCGTATGACCTCTCGCCCGCTGACCGTCGGCTTCGACCTCGACATGACCCTCATCGACTCGCGCCCCGGCATCCGCGCCTGCTACCTGGAGCTCTCCGAGCGGACGGGGACGTACATCGACGCCGACCTGGCGGTCACGCGGCTCGGTCCGCCCCTCGCGGAGGAGCTGGTCAACTGGTTCCCGGCCGAGCGGGTGGAGGCGGTGGGGGACCTGTACCGGGAGCTGTACCCGGCGATCGCCGTCTCCGCCACGCCCGCGCTGACCGGCGCCCGCGAGGCGATCGAGGCCGTGCGGCGGGACGGCGGGCGGGCGATCGTCGTCACCGCCAAGTACGAGCCGAACGCCAAGCTGCACCTGGAGCACCTGGGCATCGAGCCGGACGCGGTGATCGGCGACCTGTGGGCCGAGCAGAAGGCCGAGGCGCTGCGCGAGTACGGCGCCCGGGTGTACGTCGGCGATCACGTCGGGGACGTGCGGGGCGCCCGTGCGGCCGGCGCGCTGTCGGTGGCGGTGGCCACGGGACCGTGCGACGAGGGGGAACTGCGGGCGGCGGGCGCGGATGCCGTGCTCGCGGATCTGACCGCGTTCCCGGACTGGCTCTCGGCCAACCGCGCGCTCCTCGGTCGTTAGGGCCTGTTGCGAAACAGGCCCTAGCGGGAGTCGCCGCGCGCCTGGCGGCGGCCCGCCGCGACCGACCGGAGCACGCCCGCGGCGGCGATCAGGAAGCCGACGCCCATCAGCATGCTCAGTCCGAACATGTAGGTCGGGAAGGGCTTCGCGCCGAGGAACAGCGGTGCCACCGTCACCGCGGTGGCCAGGGCGCCGATGAAGAAGACGATGGCGCCCGCACGGACCAGCCGGTCACCGGCCGTGGCGGAATTCGTTCGGGTGTTGTCACGCACCCCACCAAGGATAGTTCCCGGTGAGCGGGTGCCGAGAGACCCGGACGGCGCGGGGCGGGGCACTGTCCCGGTGTCGTCACTCTCCGCGAATTCGGGTTGCCGGAGCCGCCCCCTCATGTGCTGAGATATCCCCTGTCTCCCTCATCCCCGAGAGAGCGCACCCACGCCGATCGGCCAGGTTCGGCCGACTGGAGTGGGCGGGCTTGACGGGGGGTAAAGAGCTGGGGAGGCTTCGGGGCAACGGCAGGCACGAGCGAGCGCTAGATAGCCTGACCTGCGGCAACTGTGGTTCGGCTGACCGGTGAGATGGGGTGCGTGCTTTGCCTACCGGCAAGGTCAAATGGTTCAACGCTGAGAAGGGCTTCGGCTTCCTCTCCCGCGACGACGGCGGCGACGTCTTCGTCCACTCCTCGGTGCTTCCCGCCGGAGTGGACACGCTCAAGCCGGGGCAGCGGGTGGAGTTCGGGGTGGTCGCGGGCCAGCGCGGTGACCAGGCCCTCTCCGTGACGCTCCTGGAGCCGACCCCGTCGGTCGCCGCCGCCCAGCGCAAGAAGCCGGACGAGCTGGCGTCCATCGTGCAGGACCTGACCACCCTTCTGGAGGGCGTCGCGCAGACCCTGGAGCGCGGCCGCTACCCCGACAAGACGTCCGGCAAGAACGTCGCCGGGCTGCTGCGCGCGGTCGCCGACCAACTGGACGTGTGACCCGCCGACCCGACCGGGTCGGCGCATCTGAAATACCTCAGGGAAAAGCGAGCGCGTCCGGGCCGAGGGGCGGTACGAGCCCCTCGGCCGCCGCACGCGTGAGCAGCCCGCGGACCGCCGCGTAGCCGTCCTCGCCGAGGCCGGCGGTGAACTCGTTGACGTACAGCCCGATGTGCTGGTCGGCGACGGCCGGGTCCATCTCCTGGGCGTGCTCCATGACGTACGGCCGGGAGGCCTCCGGGTCGTCCCAGGCCGCGCGCACCGACGCGCGGATCGCGTCGGCGAGCTCCGTCAGCGCCCGCTCGCCCAGCGACCGCCTGGCGATGATCGCGCCGAGCGGGATCGGCAGCCCCGTGAGGTGCTCCCAGTGCTCGCCCATGTCGGCGAGCTTGTGCAGGCCGTAGTCCTGGTAGGTGAACCGCGCCTCGTGGATCACCAGACCGGCGTCGACCTTCCCGTCCCGCACGGCCGGCATGATCTCGTGGAACGGCATGACCACGATCTCGCCCACCCCACCGGGGACGACCTCCGCGGCCCACAGGCGGAACAGCAGGTACGCCGTCGACTTCTCGCTCGGCACCGCGACCGTGCGGCCCGCGAGTCCCCCACTGCCGAAAGCGTGGGAGGCGCCCCCGGCCCCCGGCTCCCTCGTGAGCACCAGGGGCCCGCAGCCCCGGCCCAGCGCGCCGCCGCAGGGCAGCAGCGCGTACTCGCCGAGGACGTACGGCAGCACGGCGTAGGACACCTTCAGCACGTCCAGCTCGCCGCGTTCGGCCATGCCGTTGGTGATGTCGATGTCCGCGAAGGTGACGTCGAGCGCGGGCGCACCGGGGACACGGCCGTGGGCGAGCGCGTCGAAGACGAAGGTGTCGTTGGGGCAGGGGGAGTAGGCGATCCGCAGTCGGCTGCTGTCAGGGCTCATGTGGGTTCCAACTCGTGAGGACGGGCGCGAGCTTCCCGAAACCCTCGGTCAGGGCGGTCAGGGCGTCGCCGATGCGCCAGGCGGCGCGGTCGCGGGGGCCGACGGGGTTGGAGACCGCGCGCACCTCCAGTACCGGGACGCGGTGCGCGGCGGCCGCCTCGGCGACGGCGAACCCCTCCATGGCCTCGGCCAGGGCGCCGGGGTGGCGGGCGCGCAGGGCGTCGGCGCGGGCGGCGGTGCCGGTCACCGTGGAGACGGTCAGCACCGTGCCGGTACGGGCCGAGGCGGCGGCCGCGATCGCCCGTACGAGCGCTTCGGGCGGACGGTGGGTGACGGTGCCGAAGCCGAGTTCGGTCACCGGCAGGAATCCCTCGCCGGTCTCGGCGCCCAGGTCGGCGGCGGTGATCTCGTCGGCGACGACGAGCGAGCCGACCGGCGCGTGGGGTGCGAAGCCGCCGGCGATACCGGCCGAGACGACGAGGTCGTAGGGGGTGCCGGCGAGCGCGGCGGCGGTCAGGGCGGAGGCGGTGGTCGCGGCGGCGAGGGCGGGGCCGACTCCGGCGGCGACCAGGTCGACGGCGGGCGGCCCGGGGACCCGGCACACGGTCGCTTCGGGCAGCGGCCGCAGCGGCGCCTCGGTCACGGGCCCGGGGAACGCCCGCGCCACCGCGTCCCGTTCGGCGGGGACGGCGGTGGCGACGAGGACGCGCGGCGAGGACGTGGTCAGGATTCCTTCGTCAGCTTGAAGGACCACAGACCTCGCACGTCCTTCTCGCCCTCCTTGATGGAGACCAGCGTCGAGTTGCCGCTGGCGCCGTACTGGGCGTTGAAGAAGACGCTGCCCGGGATCGTGCGGTAGGTCTTGGTGCTGGAGTCGGTCAGCGGCTGACCGTTCATCAGGATGGTCCAGCCCGTCTCCGCGATCTTCGGGTCGACGCCGAAGCGCACGGTGTCGTCCGGGTCGACCTTGACGGTCTTGATGTCCTTGGACTTGAGGCACTTGGCCAGGTCCGCGGTCTTGAGCGCGTTGCCGTCGTTGTAGCAGTTGGCTTCCGAACTCACCGAGGTAGTGCCGACGGTGATCGTGGACAGCGGGGTCGGCTTGGAACAGGCCGACAGGACGAGCAGTCCGGCGGAAACGGCGCCGGCAGCGGCGACGGCGCGGCGGCGTCGCACGGCGGAATGCAGCGTGGTCATGGCCGAAGGCTATAGGGCGCGCCCGCCTGCCCGCCCACGCGGGGGTGCGGGCGTGGCACTCGGCCGCGGTGCGCGCCTCACGCCACCCGGGGGCGCGGGGCGCCACCGTGCCGGGCCGAGGCCAGCAGACCGCGGACGGTGGGCAGCCAGCCGGCCGCCACGAGCCCGGCGCCCACCGACAGGCCCAGCACGCCGTTGAGCGGCAGCACGATGCCGATCGCGCCGCCGAGCACCCAGGCCACCTGGAGCAGCGTCTCGGAGCGGGCGAACGCCGACGTCCGCACCGGTTCGGGCACGTCCCGCTGGATCAGCGCGTCCAGGGACAGCTTGGCCAGCGCCTGCCCGAAGCCCGCGACCGCGGCCAGGCAGGCCACCAGGAACGCGCCGAAGAAGACCGCGGCCGTGACCGCCGCGCCCAGGACGATGGCGACGACGGTCACGATGATGATCTCCGGCGCGCGCGATCTCAGCCAGGCCCCGACCGCCGTGCCCAGCGCGTTGCCCGCGCCCGCCGCGACGCCGACGATGCCCAGCGAGACCGCCGCGCTCTCGCCGGTCAGCGGGTGCTCACGGAGCAGGAAGGCGAGGAAGAAGATCAGGAAGCCGGACAGGCAGCGCAGGGCCGCGTTCGCGGCGAGGGCGTGGGTGACGGCCGTGCCGACGGTGCGCAGGCCGGGACGTTTCAGCCGTGTGCGGCGCGCGCCGCGCAGGTGCTGCTCGTCCGCGGTGAGCAGCGCCCGGTCCTCGCCCTTGGCCGAGTCGACCTTCGGCGGCAGGGCGAACGACAGGAACGTTCCGGCGATGAAGATCACGAAGGCGCCGTAGAGCGGCCAGCGCGGGCCGAGGACCTGGAGGCCCGCGCCGACGGGCGCGGCCACGCCGGTGGCGAGCAGCCCGCCGAGGGTCACCCGCGAGTTCGCCTTCACCAGGGAGAACCGCGGTGGCAGCAGCCGGGGTACGACGGCGCTCCTGACCACGCCGTACGCCTTCGAGGCGACCAGCACGCCGAGCGCCGCCGGGTACAGCTCCAGGCTGCCGCTGGCCGCGGCGCCCGCGATGATCAGCGCGAGCAGCGCCCGGGCCAGCATCGCGGCCGCCATCGCGGCGCGGCGGCCGTGCGGGAGGCGGTCGAGCAGCGGGCCGATCACGGGCGCGAGGACCGTGAAGGGCGCCATGGTGATGGCGAGGTACAGCGCGACCCGGCCGCGGGCCTCGTCGGTGGGCACGGAGAAGAAGACGGTGGAGGCGAGCGCCACGGTGATCATGACGTCGCCGGCGCCGTTCACCGCGTGCAGCTCGATCAGCCGGCCGAGCCCGGACTCGCCGGCGCCGTGGGCGTTGGTCGCCCTGCGGATGCCGCGGACGGTGCCGGTCACGGGCAGATGCAGGGCACGCCCGACCGCGCGGACGGACCCGCCGAACCGGCCCGAACCGCGGCCCCGACTGCTCCCCTTGACCCCCTTGTCCCCACCGACGCCGGCGGTTCCCGGGGGCGTCCTCGCGGCTGCCACCCCGTCATACTGCCCCGGAAAAGGTGCCGGTAGCGCCACGGCGGCACGGATGCGACCAACCAGACACCCCCGAGGCACCCACCCGGCCCCGACCGACCCACCCAGGCCCCGGGGGCCCGTGAGCGCGGCCTTCGGCGCGGACTCGTCTGGCCGGGGGTGGGCGCGTCTCGGCCGCTCCGGGCCTGTGTCTGCTCCCTGGGTCCGTTCCGGCCGGGGTGTGGACCCGTTCGGGCCGGGGAGGGCCGGTGAGCGCGGCCTTCGGCGCGGACTCGTCCGGCCCGGGGTGGGCGCGTCTCGGCCGCTCCGGGCCTGTGTCTGTCCCCTGGGCCCGTTCCGGCCCCGACCGGCCCGCTCAGGCCCCGGAGGGGCCCGTGAGCGCGGTCTCGCCACGGACTCGTCCGGACCGGGGTGGGCGAGTCCCCGCGGCCCGTGCCTGTCCCTGCCCTCCGGCTCGTCCCGCCCCGGGGCCTGTTCTCGTCCCGGGCCCTCCAGGGGCCCGTCCCCCCGGGGCCTGTCCCCGCCCTCCGGGGCTCGCCCCGCCCCCGACCTGCCCGGGGGCCCGCCCCCGGGCCTGTCCCCGCCCCCGGGGCCCGCCCCCACCCTGGTCGCGTGCGCGAGAGGCGGCCGCCGTATCGCTCCGGCGCCTGCCGCCGCCACGCGGCGTCGTCGGGGCCGCCTGCCCGGGCACCGGTCCCGGTGGGCCGGGGCGGTGGCGGGCAGGGCGGCTGCCGGGAGCGGGCGTGATCTTGCTCGCCCATGGCAGTGCCGCTGCTGTCGCTGCCGGGGCGGGTGTGATCGTGGTGGCTTGTCCAAGGGACGGTCGCGCCCGGGAGCGCCCCGCGGGGCTCGGCGGTAGGGGCGGTCGGGCGTTGACGTGGGTGGGAAAGTTCTGGCGCGGCGCGGTGAAGCCACCGTCGGTGTAGGCCGAACGGCGACGAGAAGGTAGCGTGCGTAGCGCGCCGTGGCGAACGTACTCGACCGCGCGCCTTACGGGCATACCGCAGAATGGATGACGTAGGTGCGCCCGAGCGCGACCGGGCGCGGACGTCGACGCGGTCCCAGGGTCCGCTCCGTCCGCCCCGCCGCCTTCAGGCCGGCGCACCCGAAAGACGGCGTAGGAGAGAAGCGATACCTGTGAGCGCAGCGACCACGCGAAGCCGCACCCCCGACCGCCTGTGCGCCGAGGCCGTCGACCTCGCCCGGGCCGCGGCCGAGGAGGCGGCCGCGCCCGGTGTCGTCGGCGAGCACACGGGAGTGCTCTCCGAGGGCGACCGGGTCGTCACGCACTTCTTCGAGTGCAAGGAGTTCGGATACCGCGGCTGGCGCTGGGCCGTCACCGTGGCCCGCGCCTCGCGCGCCAAGGTCGTCACCCTGGACGAGGTCGTCCTGCTGCCCGGCCCGGACGCGCTGCTCGCGCCCGAGTGGGTGCCGTGGAGCGAGCGCCTGCGCCCGGGCGACATGGGCCCCGGCGACCTGCTGCCCACCGACGCCGAGGACCTCCGCCTGGAGCCCGGCTACTTTGGCGAGGAGGAGCCCGCGCCGAACGCCGCGGTCTCCGAGGAGATGGCCAGTCTGGCCGAGGCGGAGGACGCCGAGGTCACGGCGGGCCCGCCGAGGAACCTCCCCACCGTCCCGTCCCGCGGCTCGATCTCCGCGGTCGCCGAGGAACTGGGCATGCGCCGCGCCCGCGTCCTGTCCCGCTACGGGCTGCACGTCGCCGCCGACCGCTGGGAGGAGGGCTTCGGCGCGAAGACCCCGATGGCCCAGGCGGCCCCGGCGGCCTGCGTGAGCTGCGGCTTCCTGGTGCCGATGGGCGGTTCCCTCGGCCAGGCCTTCGGCGTGTGCGCGAACGAGTTCTCCCCGGCCGACGGCCGCGTGGTCTCCCTGACGTACGGCTGCGGCGGCCACTCCGAGGCCGCCGTGATGCCCAAGCCCCCGCAGCCGGCCCCGCCGGTGATCGACGAGACGCGGGTGGACCCCTTCCCGCTGCGTCCGGCCCAGGACTCCGGCTCGGTGCCGGTGACCGGGGACGACGAGACCGCCGAGCTGGGGCACTCCTAGGACGGGCCCGTCCCGGCCGGCGACCGGTCGGAACCGGTCCTTCCGTCCGCCGAGCGAACGGCCTCTCCCCCGCGCGGTACCTTCGGGGTCACGCCGATGAGGAGAGTGAACGTGAGCATGTTGGTGCAGCCGTCCGCCGGAGGCGACCCGTTCGGGACCGCGCGCCTGCGGCGCGGTGTGCTGGACGCCTGGGCCACCAGCCCGGCCCGGTTCCGCGAGGACGCCAACGCGGAGGAGGACCTCGTCCTCGGCGGCTACCGGGACCGGCTCGTCGTCGAGCTGGCGCAGAACGCCGCCGACGCCGCCGCCCGCGCGGGCGTGCCCGGCCGGCTGCGGCTCACCCTGCGCGACGACGTGCTGCTCGCCGCCAACACCGGCGCCCCGCTCGACGCGGCCGGTGTGGAGTCGCTGGCCACGCTCCGCGCCTCCGCCAAGCGCGACGCCCGCGACAGCGCCGTCGGCCGGTTCGGCGTCGGCTTCGCCGCCGTCCTCGCCGTCACCGACGAGCCCGCCGTCGTCGGCCGGCACGGCGGTGTCCGCTGGTCGCTGGCCGAGGCCCGCGCGCTGGCGGAGGAGACCGCCCGGCACAGCCCCGGCCTCGGCGACGAGATCCGCCGCCGCGAAGGACACGTACCGCTGCTGCGGCTGCCGTTCGCCGCCGAGGGCACCGCGCCCGACCCCTACGACACGGTCGTCATCCTGCGCCTGCGCGACGCGGCCGCCGCCGACCTCGCCGAACGTCTCCTGCACGCCGTCGACGACGCCCTGCTCCTCGCCCTGCCCGGGCTCGAGGAGGTCGTGGTCGAGATCGGCGACGCCGCACCGCGCACCCTGCGCCGCCGCACCGAGGGCGCCCTGACGGTCGTGGAGGACACCCTCCCCCACTCGAGCGGGGGGACCCCCACCGGCACGACCCGCTGGCGCACCGCGGGCGCACACGGCCCGCTCACCCCGGACCTCCTCGCCGACCGCCCGGTCGAGGAGCGCCTGCGCCCGCACTGGTCGGTCACCTGGGCCGTCCCCGTGGACGCCGACGGCACCCCGGCAGCCCCCCGCACCAGCGCCGTCGTCCACGCCCCCACCCCCAGCGACGAACCGCTCGGCGTGCCGGCCCTGCTCATCGCCTCGTTCCCGCTGGACAGCACCCGCCGCCACACCGCGCCAGGACCGCTCACCGACTTCCTCGTGCAGCGCGCGGCCGACGCCTACGCCGAACTCCTCTCCGACTGGCGGCCCGTGACCGAGGGCGTCATCGGCCTCGTGCCAGGACCCCTGGGCAAGGGCGAACTGGACGGCGCGCTGCGGCAGGCCATCCTCGACCGGCTGCCGCGCACCTCCTTCCTGCCGCCCGCCACCGCACCCGGGGAGCACGACCCCGACCTGCCCGAGTCCCTCCGCCCCCGGGACGCCGAGGTGGTCGAGGGCGCGGGCGCCGACACCGTGCGCGTCCTCGCCGAGGTGCTGCCCACCCTGCTGCCCGCCGGACTCGAACGGCGCGTGGAGCTGCGCACGCTGGGCGTGGCCCGGCTGCCGCTGACCGACGCCGTCGACCGGCTGGCCGGCCTGGAGAAGGAGCCCGGCTGGTGGCGGCGGCTGTACGACAGCCTCGCGGGTGTCGACCCCGACCGGCTCTCCGGGCTGCCCGTGCCGCTGGCCGACAGCCGGACCACCATCGGGCCCCGGCAGGTCCTGCTGCCCGTCGCCGGCGCCGCCCTCACCGACCCGGAGACGCTCGCCCGGCTCGGCCTGAAGGTGGCCCATCCGGATGCCGTCCATCCCCTCCTGGAGAAGCTCGGCGCCCTGCCCGCGACGCCGCGGGCCGTGCTCACCACCCCGCAGGTGCGGGCCGCCGTCGCCGCCTCCCTCGACGAGGACACCGGCGGATGGGACGAGGACACCCCGGACGCCGAGGAACTCGCCGACACCGTCCTCGCGCTGGTCCGGGACGCCGGACTCGAACCCGGCGACGAGCCCTGGCTCGGCGCGCTCGCCCTGCCCGACGAGGACGGCGAACTCGCCCCGGCCGGTGAACTCGTCCTCCCCGGCAGCCCGTTCGCCCGGCTCATCCGCGAGGACGAACTCCCGGCCGTGGACGCCGAACTGGCTGGAAGGTGGGGTGAGCAGCCGCTCGCCGCGTGCGGTGTGCTGGCGGACTTCGCCCTGGTGCGGGCCACGGACGTCGTGCTCGACCCCGACGAACTCGAGCCACGCGAAGGGGACTTCCCCGGGCCGGACGACCCCGGGCTCCTCGACGCGGTCGACGTGTGGTGCGAGGACCTGCTCGACCGGTTCCCGGACACGCCCGTGCCGCCGGTCGCCACCGAGATCGTCGCCGTGCGCGACCTGGACCTCGTCGACGACGACCACTGGCCCCAGGCGCTCGCGCTGCTCGCCCGGCCGCCGCTGCGGGACGCGCTCACCCAGCCGGTGCGGATCCTGCTGCCCGACGGCACCCACGAGATCGTCCGGCCGTACACCGCCTGGTGGCTGCGCGGGCACCCGGTGCTCGGCGGGCGCCGCCCGGCCGGTCTGCGCGCCGCCGGTTCCGACCCGCTGCTGCGCGGCCTGTACGAGGAGGCCGACGCCTCCGGCTTCGACGACGAGCAGGTGCTGCGGGCGCTCGGCGTGCGCACGAGCGTCGCCGCGCTGCTCGAGGAGCCGGGCGGCGCCGCGGAGCTGCTGGAACGGCTCGCCGACGCGGAGCGTCCCGTGACCTCCGCCCAACTGCACGCCCTGTACGGCGCGCTGGCCGAACTCGACCCGGAACAGGTGACCCTGCCGGACGAGGTGCGGGCCGTGGTGGACGGCCGGGTGGAGGTCGTGGACGCCGCCGACGCCGTGGTGTGCGACTCCCCGGACCTGCTGCCGTTCACCGGGGGTGTGCCGCTGCTGCCCGTACGGCCCGCGCTGGCCGCCGAGTTGGCCGAGCTGTTCCAGGTGCGGAGGCTGAGCGAGTCCGTCACCGGAGAGGTCGACTCCGAGGGCACCGAGCACGACGTCCCCGAGCCGGTACGGGTCCTGCTCGGCCCGCGCACCCCCCGGACCTACGTCGAACACGAGGAACTGGTCGTCGACGGGACCGAGCTGGACTGGCGGCTGACCTCCGACGGTGTCCTGCACGCGGCCACCCTGGAGGGCGTGGCCGCCGGCCTGGCCTGGGCGGCGGGCCAGTGGCCGCGCCGCTTCGAGGTCGCGGCACTCCTGGAGGACCCCTCCCGGACGGAGGAACTGGCCCGGGACCGCTGGTTCGACTGAATCTGTATACCGAATTGCCCCTCCCGTGGGACACTGTGCGCATGGCAGCGTCTGGGGAGTTCGTGCCGGAGTCCGAGCGGGTCACCCGGCAGCTCCGGGATGACATTCTCGATGGTGTGCGCAAGCCCGGGAGCAAGCTCGTCGAACGGGACCTGGCGGCACAGATGGGAGTGAGCAGGGTGCCCGTCCGCGACGCCCTGCGTGTGCTCGTCGCCGAGGGGCTGGTCACGCCGAGGCCGCGGACGTGGGCGGTCGTGCGGGAGTTCACGCCGTCGGACATCGCGGATCTGAACGAGGTCCGCGGGGCCCTGGAGGCGCTGACCTTCCGGCTCGCCGCCCAGCGGCGCAACCGCGCCGGCCTCGACCGGCTGCGCTCCAATCTGGAGGAAGAGCTGGATGCCGCCCGCGAGGGGGACGCCGTGCGCGCCCACCGTGCGGCGGCGGACTTCCACGAGACGGTCACCTCGATGGCCGCCAATGAGTTGCTGAGCGAGCTGGCGAGCACCTTCAGCAGCCGGATGCGGTGGCTGCTGGGGCAGCACGACGACCTCATGGCGATCGCCCAGGAGCACGAGGCCCTGTACGCCGCCATCGTGGACCGGGACGTCGTGCTCGTCGAGGAACTGGTCGCCGGGCACCTGGAGAACAGCCGGCAGGCGATCGCTGCCCACAGCGAGTGATTCCGGCGGTCGGGAGTCCGGTCGCGGGATTTTCGGTATACCATTTTTGAATGGCTGATCTGATATTGACCAATGTCCGGCCCCGGGGCGGGAAGGCTGTCGATGTCCTGGTCTCCGGCGGGGAGATCCGCGATCTGGTACCTGCCGGTGCCGCGGGCGAACCCGGCGAGCGGGTGGACGGCGGCGGGCTGCTCGCCCTGCCCGGCTTCATCAACGCGCACGCCCACGTGGACAAGAGCTGGTGGGGCCGCCCGTGGGTGTCCTACGGGGGCGAGCCCACCACCGCGGGACGCATCGCGCACGAACGAGCCGAGCGGGACGCGCTCGGCATTCCCAGCGTGGCCAACAGCCTCACGGTGCTGAGGGAGTTCCTGCGGCACGGCGTCACCGCGGTGCGCAGCCACGTCGACGTCGACCTCGGAGTCGGCCTGCGGGGGATCGACGCCGTCCGCGAGGCGGCTCAGGCACTCGGCGGCGCGATCGAGGTGGAGATCGTCGCGTTCCCGCAGGACGGGGTGATCCGCCGGCCCGGCGTCCTGGACCTGCTGGACCAGGCGGCGGCCGGCGGTGCGACCAGTATCGGCGGACTCGACCCGGCAGCGATCGACCGCGATCCGGTGAAGCAGCTCGACGGGCTGTTCGAGATCGCCGAGCGGCGCGGGGTCGGTATCGACATCCACCTGCACGACGGGGGTGAGCTGGGCGCCTTCCAGTTCGAGCTCATCGCCGACCGCACCCGTCGTGCGGGGCTGCGGGGGAAGGTCAACGTCTCCCACGGCTTTGCCCTCGGGGAGCTGCCGGCGAGCCGCCAGTCCGACATGCTCGACGACCTGGCCGACGCCGGTGTCTCCTGGTCGACGGTCGCGCCGGTGCGCACGGCGCCGCTGCCCTGGCGCGGGATGCGGGACCGGGGGATGCCGGTGGGTCTGGGCACTGACGGGATCCGGGACCTGTGGTCGCCGTTCGGCGACGGTGATCTGCTGCGCGTGGCCCTGGACTTCGCGCGGCTCCACGGCCTGCGGACCGACGAGGATCTCGGCTACGCGGTGGAGCTCGCCACCACCCGCGCGGCGGGCTTCGTGCACCGGGGCGTCCACGACCTTGCGGCGGGCGCACCCGCGGACATCGTGCTGGTCGACGCCGAGAACGTGCAGGACGCTCTGATGCGGGCCCCTCGCCGTGAACTCGTGATGTCCGGTGGGCGAGTGGTGGTCCAGGGCGGTGAGCTGCTGGTCTAGGGCGGTGAGCTGCTGGTCCAGGCGTATGGCCCTGAGAGGTTCCCACCTCTCAGGGCCAAGGCGTTCATGGGCTCAGCGCCGTACCAGGGCCAGTCGGTCGGCGACGACGACGCCGTCGTGCAGGACGGTGCGGTCGGTGCCGCGGTCCATCACCGCGCTGGCCGGCGTCTCGCCGTCGACCAGCAGCAGGTCGGCACGGTTGCCGACGGCCAGACCGGGCCGGTCGGCGACCCCGGCGAGCCGGGCGACGTCATGGCTCATGATCGAGGCGCCGCCGATGGACGCGACCGCCAGCGACATCTCGATCAGTTCGTCCCGGCGGAAGTTGTTGGTGAACGCCAGCTGCCAGGTGCGGTCGAGCATGTCGCAGTTGCCGTAGGGGCTCCAGTAGTCGCGCTGGCCGTCCTCGCCCAGGCCCACCCGGACGCCCGCCTCCGTCAGCTCCACCAGTGAGAGCTGGCCGCGGTCCGGCGGTGCCACGGTCGCCATCGCGACGTCCAGCTCGGCGAAGTCGTCGATGATACGGCGGCTCACCGATTCGGAGACCGAACCGAGCTGGTAGGCGTGGGACATCGTGACCTTGCCCTGCATGCCCAGTGCCCGGGTGCGTTCGAGCACCAGATCGGTGGAGAACACCCCGAGATGACCCGGCTCGTGCAGGTGGATGTCCACCTCGACCTGGTACTTCTCGGCCAGCCCGAACACGACGTCCAGGTGCCCCTTGGGATCCCGGTCGAGGGAGCAGGGGTCGATGCCGCCGATCACCTCGGCGCCCGCCTTCAGCGAGGCCTCCAGATACTCGACGGTGCCCTTCTCGCGCAGGATGCCCGCCTGCGGGAACGTCATGATCTGGACTTCGGCCAGACCGGCGAACTTCTCCTTTGCTGCCAGCACGGCGTCGAACTTCTCCAGCTTGCAGTCCACGTCCACCTGGGCGTACGACCGCACCCGGGTGGTCCCGCGGGCGATCATCCGCTCCAGCGTGCCGGCCACCCGCTCATCGAGGGGGACCTCGGCGGTGCGCCAGTTCCGCCGGTCGTTGAGCATCATCGTCCAGACGCCAGGGCCGCCGGTGTGCGGCCGGAACGGCAGTCCGATCCGGGTCGAGTCCAGGTGCACGTGCACGTCGCTGAACGACGGCAGCAGCAGCCGGCCGCGACCCTCGACCACCTCGCCGGCCGGCTGTGCGGCCGGATCGTGCGGGCGGATCGCCGCGATACGCCCCCCGGACAGTTCGACGTCGCTGCGCTCCCCACCCCACGGGCGGACGTCACGGATCAACACGGTTGTCACCTCTCTGTTGCGCGGTTCTGTTGCGCGGTTCTGTTGCGCGGTACGGCGGTTCACCGGACGCGGCACGGCTCATCCGGCCGTCGTGGCCAGGGCCTCGGCGGCGACGTCGATGTGATGGCAGGCGATGTCGCCGCTCGGCACACTGCCGGTGCACAGCTCACGGCGCTGTGGGTCGAGGCGCGGATGCACCGGGCACCGGGACTGGAAGACGCAGCCCCGGGGCGGGTCGGCCGGGCTGGGCAGATCGCCGGACAGCCGGATCCGCCCGCTGCGGTCGGCCGCCGGGTCCGGCTGCGGTACGGCGGACAGCAGCGCCCGGGTGTAGGGGTGCCGCGGAGTGCCGAACACCTCCTCGGTGTCACCCTGTTCCATGATCCGGCCCAGGTACATCACCGCGATGCGGTCGGCGAAGTGCTTGACCACGGACAGGTCGTGGGCGATGAAGAGGTACGCCACCCCGGTGTCCCGCTGGATGTCCTCCAGCAGATTAATCACCTGGGCCTGCACGGAGACGTCCAGCGCGGACACCGGTTCGTCGCAGATGATCAGCTCCGGATCGAGGGCGAGCGCACGGGCGATGCCCACGCGCTGCTTCTGGCCGCCGGAGAACTCGTGCGGGAAGCGGTTGTAGTGGTCGGGGCGCAGCCCCACCCGATCCATGAGGTCGCGCACCCTGGCCTTGACGCCGCCGGGCAGCGTGATGCCCTGGGCCAGCAGCGGGGCGGCGATTGCACTGCCCACGGACTGGCGCGGGTTGAGCGAGGACGACGGGTTCTGGAACACCATCTGCACCCGGCGCCGGTACTCCTGGAGGTTCGACCGCCGCAGTTCGGAGATCTCCTGGCCGTCGAGCCGGATGCTCCCGGAGGAGGGCTCAAGGAGCCGCATGAGCAGTCGGCCGGTGGTCGACTTGCCGCAGCCGGACTCTCCCACCAGGCCGAGGGTCTGCCCGGCCCCGACCGAGAAGGTGACCCCGTCGACGGCCTTGATCACACCGCCGGCGGACCGGAAGGCGCCGGAGCGGATCGGGAAGTGCTTGGTGAGGTCGGTGACCTCCAGCAGCGGCGTCATCGGACCACCTCTTTGGCCGGTTCCAGGGTCTGCAGGTGGCACCGCGACGGGTGCCCGACGGGGCCGGTCAGCTCCGGCCGGTGGGTGCCGCAGGCGCCGTCGGGCACCAGGTGGGTCTTCGGGCAGCGGTCCGCGAACAGACAGCCCTCGGGCAGCGCCAGCAGCGACGGCGGGAAGCCCGGGATCGGGCTGAGCCGTTCGGACCTCCCCGCCAGCGACGGCATCGAGGCCAGCAGCCCCTGGGTGTACGGGTGCCGGGGGTCGTTGAACAGGTCGGCGACGGTCGCCTGCTCGACGCACACCCCGCCGTACATCACCACGACCTGGTGGCAGACCTCGGCGACCACGCCGAGGTCATGGGTCACCAGGATCACCGAGGACCCGGTCTCGGCCTGGAGTTCGCTCAGCAGGTCGAGGATCTGGGCCTGCACGGTGACGTCGAGAGCGGTGGTGGGCTCGTCGGCGATCAGCAGTTCGGGTTCGCAGACCAGCGCCATGGCGATCATCGCGCGCTGCCGCATACCGCCGGAGAACTCGTGCGGGTAGGCCGAGTAGCGGCGTCCCGGGTCGGGGATCCCGACCCGGCCGAGCATGTCGACGGCGACCGCCGCCGCGGCCTTCTTGGAGACGGCGTTGTGCACCCGGTAGGCCTCGGCGATCTGCGCGCCGACGGGATAGAAGGGGTGCATCGCCGACAGCGGGTCCTGGAAGATCATCGCGATCTTCTTGCCGCGGTAGGCGCGCATCTGCGCCTCGGTCAGCGGGTTGAGGTCCTTGCCGTCCAGGAGGATCTGCCCGGTGACCGTGGCGGAGGTGTCCTTGAGCAGCCCCATCAGGGCCTGGCTCGTCACGGTCTTGCCGGAGCCGGACTCGCCGACGATGCCGACGGTCTCCCCGCGCGCCAGGGTCAGGTCCATCCCGTTGACCGCGTGCACGACGCCGTCGTCGGTCGGGAAACTCACCCGTAGATCGCGGATGTCCAGCATGGGCGCGGCTTCGGGGGTGGTCATCAGGCAACCCTCACTCGCGGGTCGATCACGGCGTAGGTGGCGTCGACCACGACGTTCGCGACGATGATGAAGAACGCGGCCATCATGGTGATGGCCATGGTGACCGGCAGGTCGCCGGACTGGGCGGCGTGCACCGCGGTGAATCCGACACCCGGCACCGAGAAGATCTGCTCGGTGAGCACGGCGCCGCCCAGCAGGGTGCCGATGTCGAGGCCGAGCATGGTGACGACCGGGGTGATGCCGGCCCGCGCGCCGTGCTTGAACACGATGCTCGCCCGGGACAGGCCCTTGGAGCGCGCGGTGCGCATGAAGTCCTCTCCGAGGGTCTCCAGCATGTTGCTGCGGGTGACGCGGATGTACTGGGCGCTGAACAGCACCGCCAGCGCCACCCAGGGCAGCAGATAGTTCAGGAACCAGCCGCCCGGACCCGCGTCGCCGAAGGGCGAGGTGATCGCGTTGGTGGTGAACGGCAGCAGATGCAGCGTGCTGACGAAGAACAGGAGCAGCAGCAGGCCGGTCACCGGAATGGGCAGGGACACTCCGACCGAGGCGGCGCCGACGACGAGCTTGTCGGCGAACCGGCCCTTGCGCAGCGCCGCCAGCAGGCCGAGACCGACGCCGACGACGCTCCACAGCACGATCGCGCCGCTGGCCACCGACAGGGTGTAGGGCAGGGCCCGCCCGATGATCGCCGTGACGTCCTCGTTGGTCTGGAACGACTTGCCCAGACACGGCCAGGAGCACAGCGTCTGGCTGCCCGGCGCGCCGACGTGGCGGCTGCCCACCAGGCCTGACATGTAGTCGAAGTACTGGGTGAGGAACGGCTTGTCCATCCCGAGTGCGATTCGGGCCTCGGCGATGCGCTGCGGAGTGCACTCCTGACCGCAGGCCGCCGCGGCCGGGTCGGCCGGGCCCAGTTGGAACAGGCTGAACGTCACGAAGCTGATGACGAACAGCAGCACGATCATCGCGACGAAGCGCCGCGTCAGAAATCTGGTCATGGGCGCGACCCGTCGGCTCGGGATGGACTCACCGTTTCTACCTCTTCTTGTGACGGGTGCTCAGTGCTGGACGCCGATGATGGACAGGTCGATGCCGCCGAAGAAGTAACCCACCTGCGCGTTACGGACCTTGGAGCCGACCACGCTGTTGGTGTAGCTGCGCACCAGCGGAACCAGGGGGTAGGTCTGCATGGCCTGGTCGAACAGGGTCGCCCACTTCTTGCCGAGCTCCTCGCTGGACCCGTTGGTGCCGCGCAGCTCGTACATCGCGCGGGAGATCTTCGGGTCGTAGTAGCGCGGGATGTTGGAGAAGCCGTAGGTCCTGCCGTCCACGCTCGGGCCCAGGTTGGGGTCGACGGTGGTGCGCACCGAGCCGCTGTCCGCGCCGCCGCACCAGCCGCTGCGGGCGATGTCCGGCATCTGGTCACCGGCCAGCACGGTGTAGTAGTTGGCGGTCGGGATGGGGCGCAACTGGAGATCGATGCCGAGCTGCTTGAAGTTCTGCTGCAGCACGGTGCCGACGTTCTTGTAGCGGGGGTTGGCGTCGGCGTAGCCGTACACCAGCTTCTTGGGGACCGTCCTGCCCGCCAGGAGCTTCTTGGCCTCGTTCAGCTTCGGCTTGCCCGTCGGGTCGAGGTCGGTGTGCTGCTCGACGTATCCGCGCTGGGCCGGGTTGATGTACGACTGGGCCAGCTTGCCGAACCGCTCGCCGCCGTACTGCACCTGGACGGCGCTGCGGTCGATGGCCAGCGCGAGTGCCTTGCGAACCTGCGGGTCCTTGATCGTCTCGGTGTTGAAGTCCAGCACGTCCGTGCAGCCCAGCAGGCCGCCGGCGGTGCGGTTCTTGACGTCGGGCTTGTTCAGCTCGGCGGCGTCGGACGCCTGGAGGCCGCCGTTGCTGTCCAGGGTGACGGCCGTCGGGTCCGAGTCGGCTATGAGCTGCTGGCTGATGGTCGCCTGGGCGGTGGACAGGGTGAAGGTGAACGTATCCGGCAGGGCGGCCCGGTTGGGGTCGGTGGACGGGTTCCACTGGTCGTTGCGGACAAGCTTCATCGAGCGGCCGCGGTCGTACGACTTGATCTTGTACGGGCCCGACGAGACGGGGTGGTTGGTGTAGTCGAGCTTGGTGTCCTTGGCCTTCGGCACCGGTGCCGTGTTCGACCGGGAGACCAGGGCGGGGAACTCGGCGAACGGCTGCTTGAGGTGGAAGACGACGGTGCGGTCGTCCGGGGTGTCGATCCCCTTGAAGTCACCGCCGGTGTACGGGCCCTTGTAGCCGTCGTCGGCCAGGGCGGCGTTCAGCTCCTGCGGTGCCTGGGTGTAGACGTCGCGGGCGTAGGTGCGCTCGACCCCGTACTTGATGTCCTTGCTGGTGATCGGCGTGCCGTCCTCGAACTTCAGCCCCTTCTTCAGGGTGTAGGTCCAGGTGAGGCCGTCGGCGGAGGGCTTGCCCAGGTCGGTGGCGAGGTCCGGCACGATGGTCGGCGGCTTGCCGGCCGTCTCCTTGGCCATGGTGAGGGTGCGGTAGTAGAGCTGCCCCACGTTGGCGGTCTGCACGTAGTTGCTGTTGCCGGGGTCCAGCGTCTGGAAGTCCGAGGACATCAGGACGTTGATGTTCCCGCCCTTGCCGGTGTAGTCCTTTCCGATCACGACCGGCGCGTAGGCGTCGGCTCTGGGTCCTGAGCCGGAACCGGGGGTGGGCTTGGATCCGCCGCAGGCGGTGAGGGTCAGCCCGGCGCTCACCGTCAGGGCGATCGCCGCCATGGTGCTTCGTTTCACTGGGGCTCCTTGAGGGAAGGATGGGGCTGGCGCGTCGGGGGAGGACGGCGCGCCGGGGAGGTCAGCTTCGGGAGGACTTGGGGTCCAGCGCGTCCCGGACCGCGTCGCCGAGCAGGTTGAACGCGAGCACGGTGATCACCAGTGCGCCGGCCGGGACGGCCAGGAACCACGGGTCGGACAGGTACCAGTTGCCTGCCTGGGCCGCGTTGAGCATCTGGCCCCAGGAGGGTGTGGGGTCCTTGACCCCGACCCCGAGGAAGGACAGGGCCGCCTCTGCGGTGATGTTGGTGGGGATCATCATGGTCGCGTAGACCAGCACGACGCCCATCACGTTCGGGATGATCTGCCGCAGGATGATGCTCCGGTGCGAGGCCCCGTAGGCCTGGGCGGCCTCGACGAACTCCTGCTCCCGGATCGAGAGCACCTGGCCCCGCACGACTCGGGCCAGGTAGGCCCAGCCGAAGAAGCCGAGGATGATCACCAGAGAGGCGATCGGTACCAGGCTCCCCGAGTCGAGGGCGGTGTCACGCAGCCGGGACTGCATGATCGGGGTCAGCGACAGGACCAGCAGCAGGTGCGGGAAGGCCAGGAACAGGTCCATCACCCGGCTGATCACCATGTCGATCTTGCCGCCGAAGTATCCGGCGGCGGCGCCGAGCACCGTGCCCAGGACCACAGACACCACCGTGGACAGCAGCGCGATGGTCAGGGAGATCCTCGCGCCGTAGGCCATGCGGGCGAAGATGTCGCGCCCGAGACCCGGTTCGAGGCCGAGCCAGTGCTCGCCGGAGGGGTAGCGGTAGTACGGCAGCGGGAGGCCCGGTGAGTAGAAGGCGTCCAGGAAGTCCGGTCCCGTCCGGGAGGTGAACGGGTCCGAGCCTTCGATGGCCGTCAGCACGGGGGCCAGGATCGCGAACAGCACCATGAGGACCACCACGATCAGGGCGGTTATGGCGATCCGGCTGCGCCGGATCCGTAGCCACGCCGTGCCCAGCAGGGACCGCGCGGTGGCTATCTCGGCGGCGGGCCTGGACTCGGCGGTTGCGGTTGCGGGTTCTGGTGGAGGCAGAGTGGCCACCTGCCCGTCGGTGGGCTCCGGCGCGTCGGCGTGGCGCGGCGGACTCGGCGGCTCATGCGGATCCGGCACGTCCGATCCTTTGGTGATCGAGGGGCGGGGAGGTGGCCGAAACGGTATACCGAAAGCGCGATTTCTACTAGGGTTCGTTCATGGTCCGGCGCACCGTCGTTGCGTGGCGCATCAGCCCTTGTGGGGCGCGCTTTCAGGCTTGTGCAAAAGTTTGCGCGAGTCGTGGCCAGTCGTTGCTGAGCCCCGGGAAACATGGACTGCTTTCGAGGTCAGGACGACCATTTCAGTCAGTTGGTGTACCAAATTTGGAAGGCGCGTCGATGAAGACCCTGGTCACTGCTTCCTGGGTGATCGCCCACGACGGACGCTCGCACGTGGAGGTGCCGGACGGTGCCGTGCTGATCGACGGCGACACCATCGTCGATGTGGGTGACCGCGCCGAACTCGACCGGGGGCAGGCCGACCTGCGTATCGACCTCGGTGACGCAGTGGTCACCCCCGGTCTGATCGATCTGGACGCCCTCACCGACATCGACCATTTGATCCTGGACTCCTGGGCGTCCCCGGAGCAGGCGTCCGGCTTCGTCTGGTCGGCCGAGTACTTCGCCGCGCCCCGGGCGGTGTTCGACGCCGCGCAACGGCGCGCGGTACGCGAGTACGCGCTGGTCCAGCTCGCCCTGCACGGCATCACCAGTTACATGCCGATCGCCTCCGAGGTGCACAGCGACTGGGCGGAGACCTACGAGGACTTCGTGGCGATGGCCGAGGTGTCCTCGCGACTGGGTCTGCGCGGCTTCCTCGGGCCTTCGTTCCGGTCCGGGGTGAACGTGATCGGCGCCGACGGCGAGCGCACCGTGATGTTCGACGAGGAGGCCGGCCGGCGCGGTCTGGCCGAGGCGCTGCGGTTCCTGGACCACACCGCCTCTCTCGCCGATCCCCTGGTGACCGGGGTGCTGCTGCCGTGCCGGATCGAGACCCTGCTCCCCGATCTGCTTCGCGACGTCGCACGGGCCGCGCACGAGCGCGGCGCGCTGGTGCGCCTGCACGCCCTGCAGGGCCTGTCGGAGCGCGAGTACATCCAGTGCGCCCACGGGTGTACCCCGCTGCAACTAATCGCTGATTCCGGGCTGTTGTCCGACCGCCTGATCGTTCCGCACGGGGTGGTGCTGGACGTGCACCCCGACGTACTCGGCAGGGACACCGGGGATGTCGCGGTGCTGGCCGACGCGGGCGTCTCGATCGTGCACTGTCCGCTGACGAACGCTCGATACGCCCACAACCTCCACACGTTCAGCGACTACCGGGCGCGGGGGGTGAATCTGTGCCTGGGCACCGACTCCTTTCCGCCGGACTTGATCCGGGGGATCGACATGGGCACGCAGGTGGCCAAGCTCCAGGCCGGCGACCTGGGCCAGGGGCACCTCGCGGGCTACTTCGACGCGCTGTGGACCGGTGGAGCGACCGCGTTGCACCGACCGGACCTCGGCCGGCTGGCCGCAGGGGCCGCTGCCGACCTGGCGGCGTTCACCCTGGACGACTTCCGTATGGGCGTCACCGAGGACCCGCTGCGCACCCTGGTGCTCAACGGCACCGCCCGCGACGCGGTCCTGACGATGGTCGCGGGCAGGGTGGTCATGCGCGACGGCTCCGTCCCCGGCGTCGACCTCACCGCCCTGAGGCGAACCGGCCAGCAGTTGTTCGACACGATGCGCGCGGCCTACCCGGAGCGCGACCACCGCCGGCGCACGGTGGAGGAACTGTTTCCGCCGGTGTTTCCGCGAAGGTGAGTGGCACCGGACCACCGGTTCGGCCGGCCTCCAGGCGCGGCTGAGCCTCCCCTTCGGCGCGGGAGGGCGGCGGGCGGTCGCGGTCGACGCCGGTCGCGCACAAGAAATCCAGATTTCCGCGCAACCTTCTTCACGAATCAGGGATCTGATCGGGTGAGTCAAACAGACTCCCCGATCATTGGGCCCGCGCCGAAGACGAACCGCGAGGAACGACCGGCGCCAGCCCCCTTTCTCCACCTGGGGAAACGTATGCGTATACGAGCCACTGTGGCAGCCGTGTCCGGCGCCCTGGCCCTTTCCGCCCTCGCCGTGCCCGCCGCGCACGCCGCCGGTGCCCCCGGCCCGGCCGTCACCTTCTCGAACGTCAAGGTGAACAAGGGCAAGAACATCGTCGTCGGCACCACGGGCAAGGTCTCCGCCCCCGTCACCTACACCGTGACGCACCCCGCGGACCTCGACCCCGACACCTTCGCCACCGGTCCGGTCCTCTACCGCGGCGCCAAGATCACCTCGCCCACCGGCTTCCAGGGCGGCGACGAGCCCGGCACCTGCAAGGCCGCGTCCTCGACGGTCCTCAACTGCACGGCCACCATCGACATCCGCCCTGCCCAGGACCTGTTCAACTCCGATGCCGGCGCCTGGAAGGCCGGCGCCCTCGCCGTGGACGAGGCCCAGAACGTGACCTGGCAGGGCGACCTCGGCTCCACCAACGTCCAGCGGTTGTCCAAGCTGACCACCAGCGCCAAGCCCAAGCCGGTGAAGAAGGGTAAGAGCGTCACCGTCATCGGGAAGCTGTCCCGGGCCAACTGGGAGAGCGGCAAGTACTCGGGCTACAGCGGCCAGGCGGTGAAGCTTCAGTTTCGCAAGAAGGGCACCACCACCTACAAGACGCTGAAGACCGTCAAGACGAACTCCACGGGCGCCCTCAAGACGACCGTGAAGGCCACCGCCGACGGCTACTACCGCTTCAGCTTCGCGGGCACCTCCAACACCCCGGCGGTCAACGCCCCGGGCGACCTGGTCCGCGTGAAGAAGTAAACGAAGTAAACCGCTAGGCGGGGAAGCGGCGGCCGGTCCACTTCCACAGGAACTCCAGGACGGCCGCCGCCACCACCGCGACACCGACGGCGAGCCACGGCATCGCCGTGCCCTCCAGCTTCAGCGCGAAGAAGTCCTGGAACGCGGGCACGGCCAGCACGACGAGGAACGCCGCCCCCATAGAGGCCACCAGCGCGGCCCGCCACCAGGTGTAGGGGCGGGCGACGATCGCCAGGACCCACATCGAGACCAGGAACAGCGTCAGCGTGGCCGCGCTGGTCTCCGCCTCCAGCGCGCCCGGGCCGGTGTAGTGGTGGCGGGCGACCAGATACGTCACGAAGGTCGCCACGCCGGCCACCGCCCCGCCCGGCACCGCGTACCGCATGACCCGGCGTACGAAGTGGGGGCGGGCCCGTTCCGTGTTCGGGGCGAGGGCCAGGAAGAAGGCCGGGACGCCGATGGTGAGCGTGGACAGCAGGGTCAGGTGGCGGGGCAGGAACGGATACTCCACCTGCGAGCAGACCACCAGCACCGCCAGCAGCACCGAGTAGACCGTCTTCACCAGGAACAGGGTCGCGACCCGGGTGATGTTGCCGATCACCCGGCGCCCCTCCGCGACCACGGACGGCAGGGCCGCGAAGCTGTTGTTCAGCAGCACGATCTGCGCGACCGCCCGGGTGGCCTCCGACCCCGAGCCCATCGCCACGCCGATGTCGGCGTCCTTCAGCGCCAGGACGTCGTTCACGCCGTCGCCGGTCATCGCGACCGTGCGCCCGCGTGACTGGAGGGCGCCCACCATGTCCCGCTTCTGCTGCGGGGTGACCCGCCCGAACACCGTGCCCTCGTCCACGTGCCGGGCCATCTCGTCGCGCTCGGCCGGCAGCCGGCGGGCGTCGACGGCGGTTCCGTCGAGGCCGACCTTCGCGGCGACCGCGCCGACGGACACCGCGTTGTCGCCGGAGATGACCTTGGCGCGGACGTCCTGCTCGGCGAAGTAGCGCAGGGTCTCGGCGGCATCGGGCCGCAGCCGCTGCTCCAGCACGACGAGCGCGGCCGGCCGGACCGTCCGGGCCACCTCCGGATCGTCCAGGTCGCGGGCGGCGCGGGCGAGCAGCAGCACGCGCAGGCCCTGCTCGTTCAGCCGCCCGGTCTCGGCGAGGGCGGGGGCCTCGGTGGGCAGCAGCACGTCCGGGGCGCCCAGCAGCCACGTACTGGACTCGCCGTCGCCCTCGCTGAAGCTGGCGCCGCTGTACTTGCGGGCGGAGGAGAAGGGCAGCGACTCCACGCAGCGCCACTCCTCGCTGTCCGGGTAGGCGGTGATGATCGCCTGGAGGGAGGCGTTGGGGCGCGGGTCGGACTCGCCGAGGGCGCCGAGGACCTTGCGCACGTACGACTCGTCGTAGCCGTCGAGCGACCTCAGCTCGGTGACGTCCATGCCGCCCTCGGTGAGGGTGCCGGTCTTGTCCAGGCAGACCGTGTCGACGCGGGCGAGGCCCTCGATGGCGGGCAGCTCCTGCACGAGGCACTGCTTGCGGCCCAGCCGTATCACGCCGATGGCGAAGGCGACGGAGGTGAGCAGCACCAGGCCCTCGGGGACCATGGGGACAATGCCGCCGATGGTGCGGGAGACGGACTCCTTGAGGTCGTTGTCCTTCACCACGAGCTGGCTGATGACCAGGCCGATCGCGGTCGGGACCATCATCCAGGTCACGTACTTGAGGATGGTGGAGATCCCGGTGCGCAGCTCGGAGTGGACGAGCGTGAAGCGGGAGGCCTCCTCGGCGAGCTGGGCGGCGTAGGCGCCGCGGCCGACCCTGGTCGCCTGGAAGGCGCCGCCGCCGGCGACGACGAAGCTGCCCGACATCACGCGGTCGCCGGGCCGCTTGACGATGGGGTCGGCCTCGCCGGTGAGCAGGGACTCGTCGATCTCCAGACCGTCGGTCTCGACACAGGTCCCGTCGACGACGACCTTGTCACCCGGGCCGATCTCGATGAGGTCGCCGAGGACGATCTCGGAGGTGGCGATCTCGACGGCGGTGTCGTCACGGCGCACCGTGGGCCGTACCTCGCCGATGACGGCGAGCGAGTCGAGGGTCTTCTTCGCCCGCCACTCCTGGATGATGCCGATGCCGGTGTTGGCGATGATCACGAAGCCGAACAGGCTGTCCTGGATGGGGGCGACGAAGAGGGTGATCAGCCACAGGACGCCGATGATCGCGTTGAACCGGGTGAAGACGTTCGCGCGGACGATCTCGGGGAAGGAGCGGCTGCTGCGCACCGGTACGTCGTTGACCTCGCCGCGGGCGATGCGCTCCGCGACCTCGGCGGCGGTGAGTCCGGCCGACCGGACCACCGGCAGGGGTACGGGGTGCACGGGGTCGAGTTCTGCGCCCGCGTCGATGTGCGTCATGCCTTCGACGGTACGTGCGGTCGTGCGGCTTCACTCGTCGAGGGCGCGGAAGATCCGACCTGGGGAGGAGAGGGGGTCGTGCGGCGGTCGTACGGGCGGGGCGCGGCGGGACGGCCGTCCCCGGGACCTGGGCCCCGGGGACGGCCGTCGCACCCCGGCGCGGTCAGGCGATGCGGCGGTCCAGCCGGCCGTGGTAGCGGATGGCGGAGACGGTTCCGCCGTCCTCGCGGACGAAGCCGACGAGCGAGCCCTGCGCACCGTCCTCGGACAGCGTGACGAGCGAGTCGGGTCCGGCGAGCACGGCCCGGTCGGCGCCCTCCAGCTCGATGACGTACTGGTCCTCCTCGGCCCGCGCGCCGTTGGCGATGATCGCCAGCTCTCCGGGGCGGGCGCCCGGGACGATCGATACGGTTCCGTAGAAGCCGCAGTCGTAGGTGCCCTGGAGCGCCTCGGCGAGGTCGGAGGGCACCGGCCGGGTGCTCGCGGCCGTGGTGCCGACGCCCGCCGCGTCCAGGATCACCTTCTCCACGTCGCGGATGAACTCCTCGCCGTGCAGCGAATTGGTCAGGACGGCGTAGGCCAGTCCGGCGGACGGCACGAGCATGAGCCGCGAGGCGTAACCGATGGTCAGACCGCTGTGCGACATGGCCGGGAGGCCGCCGACCTCGCCGAGGTGCCAGGCGAGGCCGATGTCGTGGCCCGCGACGCCCTGGCTCGCCAGCGGTTCGAACAGGCGCTTCGGGGCCGCCTCGGAGACCGACCAGGCGGCGTACCGCAGCAGGTCGCGGGCGCTGGAGACGACCCCGCCGCCAGGCACGTCCCAGCCCGGTAGCTGCCAGTGCCGCTGCCAGCCGCGATCGACCAGGAGCTCCGGGGCACGGTCGGGGCCGTGGCCGTGGGGCGCGGCCACCCGGTGGAAGATCGCTTCGTCGGCCGACGTGCAGGTCAGCTCCATGCCGGCCGGCTCGATCACCAACTCGCGCAACAGATCGACGTAGCGCCGGCCGGTGGCGCGCTCGACGGCGGCGGCCGCGACCATGATGCCGGGGCCGCTGTAGGTGAAGTCCGTGCCCGGGTCGAACATCAGCGGCCGGCCGGCGAAGTGCCGCAGCGACGCCTGGATGCTGTCGTCGGCATGGCCGGCCAGCAGCCGCGGCGCGTCAGCGATCATGTTCTGGGCGTCGATGCCGGAGGTGTGCGTGATCGTGTGGCGCAGGGTGATGCGCTCGTCGAGGCCCGAGTCCGGGCCGAGGAGCGGGGCGAGCGGCGCGTCGAGTTCCAGGGCGCCCTGCTCCAGGAGCCGGCCGATGACGGCGCCGAGCAGGGTCTTGGAGATCGATCCCACCTGGAAGAGGGTGTTCTCGTCGACGGCGATCGGGTGGGCCACGTTGGTGACGCCATAACCGGTGGCGCGGCTCCGGCCGTTCAGGGCGACCCCCACCGCGGCACCGGGGACACGGTGCTCGGAGAGCAGGTCGGGGACGGCGGAGTCGATCCGCGCGAGCAGGTCGGGCACGGGGGTCTCTCCAGATTCGGGGTTCGTTCCTCGGCCGACGCGGTTCACGCGCCGGCCGCCGTACGGCTGCGGGGGTCGAGCTGGTCGCGCAGCGCGTCACCGAGCAGGTTGAACGCGAGCACGAGCGCGACGAACGCGAGCGCCGGGTACGCCGCCAGCCACGGCTCGGTGAGCATGTACTGCTGCGCGGCCGAGATCATGCTGCCGAAGTCGGCGTCCGGCGGCGCGACGCCGAAGCCGAGGAAGCTGAGCGCCGCGTAGGCGCCCTCGGCGGTGGACAGGTTGATGGCGGTCATGATGACCAGCGGCGAGCTGATGTTGGGCAGGATGTGGCGGCGCAGGATCCACCATCTCCCGCGGCCGCACAGCCGCGCCGCGTCGATGTAGCTGCGCCCGGCGACCTCGATCGTCGCTCCCCGGGCGATCCGGGCGAAGCGCGGGATGATCACCAGGCCGATGGCGAGTGCCGCGTTGACCAGTCCGCTGCCCATGATGGCGAGCACCAGGATCGCCAGGAGGTACTCCGGGACGGCGAACAGCAGGTCGGTGACGCGGGACAGGATCCCGTCCGTCACACCGCGCAGGAAGCCCGCGGCGGTTCCGATCGCGGTGCCCACCACGATGGCGAAGGTGACCGAGATCAGGGCGGCCTCGACCGCGGGGCGGACGGCGGCGATCACCCGGGAGAACTGGTCGCGGCCGAGGGCGTCCGTCCCGAACAGGTGGCCGGCCGAAGGGCCGACGAGCCGCGGACCGGCGTTGAGCTCGTTCGGCGCGTAGGGGGCGATCACCGGCCCGAGGAGCGCGGCCAGCAGGTAGAGCACGAGCACGGCGAGGGCCGCGTTGGCGAGGACACCGCGTATCGGCCAGCGCCGGCGCACGGCGCGGCGGCCTGCGCCACCCGTCGACGAGGCGGAGGGGCCGGACCGGTCGGCGGACGTGGTGGCCTGGGTCGGAGTGCGTTCCGGGGTTGAAGTCATGGCGATTCCTAGGAGCGCGCGATACGGCGGTCGACGAGCGGGAGCACCAGGTCCACTACCAGGTTGCCCAGGATGAAGGCCGCGGCGAGCACGAGTGCCTGCCCGGTCGCTTGGGTGAAGTCGCGCATCTCGATGGAGCCGAGGATGCCGCGGCCGAGCCCCGGCAGGCTGAAGATCTGCTCGACGATGAAGAGGCCACCGACCAGCAGACCGAAGATCATGCCGATCAGGGTGAGCACGGGAGGCAGCGCCGTCCGCAGCGCGTAGACGTAGGTGATGCGCCATTCGGCGATGCCGTTGGTGCGCGCGGTCGAGATGTGCGGGGCGGACAGCACCTCCAGCATGGAGGACCGGGTCATCTGCATGATCAGCGGTGCGGTGGGGATGCCGACGGCCAGCGCCGGCAGCAGCATGGTCTGCACGTTGGCGAGCAGGCCGTCGTCGAGGGGGATGTAGCTCGGCGAGTACAGGTTCGGCAGGTAGTGCGTGCCCGCGTACAGCGCGAACGAGCCGGAGACGAACGCGGGGAAGGCGAACGCGAACAGCAGCGGCAGCCGGACGGCCCAGACGCGGGCCGACCGTGCGCGGGTGGCGGCGTACACCCCGGCGGGGATGCCGATGACCACGGCGACGACCAGGCCGAACAGCGCCAGTTCCAGGGAGACCGGGGCCTGCTGGAGGATCACGTCGCGGTTGGCCTGACCGGAGAACGGCGAGATGCCGAAGTCCCCGCGCAGGGCGTCGCCCAGCCAGCGCAGGTACTGCTCCAGGATCGGCTGGTCCAGCCCCAGGGAGTGCCGGATCTTCTCGATCGTCTCCGGACTGGCCTTGGAGCCGGCGATGAGTTGTGCCGCGTCACCGGGGGTGAGGGCGCGGCCGGCGATGAAGACGAGCGCGGAGAGCGCGAGCAGGACGGCGGCGGCGCCCGCCAGTTTGCGCAGCGAGTAGAGCAGCATCAGGCGGCCTCTCCCGAGTCCGAGGCGGCGGTGAGCGCTCCGGGCTTGACGCAGCGCACGAGGTGGCCGGGGCGTTCCTCGACCAGTTCCGGCAGCGTCTCCCGGCAGCGGGCCTCCGCCACCGGGCAGCGCGCGGCGAACCGGCAGCCGGGGGGCGGATCGATCGCGCTGGGGGGCTCGCCGTCCAGGACGACCCTCGGCAACTGCGGCCCGCTGTCGCCGGGCAGGCGCGGTTCAGTGGAACGCAGGGCCACCGAGTACGGGTGCAGCAGCCCGGTGTCGAAGTCGGCGGCCGGGGCGACCTCGACCAGTTGCCCGAGGTACATCACGGCCACCTGGTCGCTGAAGCGGCGCACGGCCCGCAGGTCGTGCGAGATGAACACGTAGGCCACACCGGTGCGTTGCTGGAGCCCGCTCAGCAGGTCCAGCACCTGTGCCTGCAAGGAGGCGTCGAGTGAGGTGACGGCCTCGTCGAGCAGGATCAGTTCGGGGCGGCCCACCACCGCGCGGGCGATGCAGACCCGCTGCTGCTGACCGCCGGACAGTTCGTGGGGGTAGCGGTCGGCGTGCTCCTCGCCGAGTCCGACCTCCTCCAGTGCTTTCGCGACCCGCTGGTCGCGGGTGGCCCGGTCGGCGTCGGGAAGGGCCTCCGCGATGCTCTGCCGGACGGTCATGCGCGGGTCCAGAGCGCTCGCCGGGTCCTGGAACACCGCCTGGACGACGCCGAGGGCGCCGGGCGAGCCCGCGGCGGCGGCCTCCACACCGACCCGCACGGTACCGTCGTCGGGCCGTTCGAGCCCGACGATCACCCGGCCCAGGGTCGACTTGCCGCAGCCGGACTCGCCGACGATGCCGAGGGTCTGGCCGGCGCCGAGGGCCAGGGTCACGGAGTCCACGGCGTGGACGTGGCGGCGCGGGTCGCGGAGCCTGGCCCGGCGGACCGGGAAGTACTTGCGCGCGCTGTCGACCTGGAGCACGCGGCTGGGCGCCTCGGCCGTCGTGTTGCTGGTCATGCGGTCACTCCTGGTTCTCCGCGGTACGCCTTCGGTTCTCCGCGTGCGGCCGCGAGCAGTGAGGCGGTGTAGTCGTGCCGGGGGTTGGTGAGAACGTCCGCCACCGGGCCCTGCTCGATGATCCGGCCGCGGTACATCACCATGACCCGGGTGCACAGTTCGCTGACGATGCCGATGTCGTGGGTGATGAGCAGCAGCGACATCCCCGCGGCGGTGACGCGGGTGCGCAGCAGGTCGACGATCTGCGCCTGGACCGTGGCGTCGAGCGCGGTGGTCGGCTCGTCGGCGATCAGCAGCCGGGGCCGGTTGATCAGCGCCATGGCGATCAGCACCCGCTGGCGCATACCGCCGGAGAGTTCGTGCGGGAAACTGCGGCGCTTCACCGCGACATCGGGCAGTCCTACCTGGCGGAGGACCTCCTCGGCGATGCCGATCGCCTCGCTCCTGGACACCGCGTGATGGGCCCGGACGACGTCGGTCAGTTGCTTGCCGACGGGGAAGACGGGGTTGAGGCCGGCCAGCGGGTCCTGCGGGATGCGCGCGATCCGGGTGGAGCGGATCTCACGCAGTCCGGCCGGGTCGAGGCGGAGCAGGTCGCGTCCGCCGAGCGAGATCGACCCGGACGC
This sequence comes from Streptomyces cyslabdanicus, assembly GCF_052663305.1. Classification (NCBI taxonomy): domain Bacteria; kingdom Bacillati; phylum Actinomycetota; class Actinomycetes; order Kitasatosporales; family Streptomycetaceae; genus Streptomyces; species Streptomyces cyslabdanicus. The sequence goes on along the minus strand of NZ_JBQRUW010000028.1, from coordinate 73,159 downwards.
GACGTTCGCGTTGTCGGGCAGGGTCCGCAGGATCGCCGAGGCCAGGGTCGACTTGCCCGACCCGGACTCACCGACGAGGGCGACCCGTTCGCCGGCGGAGATGTCGAAGCCCGCCCCGGCGACCGCGGTGACCTCGCGGTCGCCGCGCCGGTAGCCGATGGTCAGATCGCGCACCGAGAGGGCTGCCGTGTCTGCGGGTGCGCCGGGCGCTGTCTGCGCGGTCGTCATCGCGCTACTCCTTCGTCACGTCGGTCAGGAAGGTACGGCTCTGGCTCGGCGGTACCGCCACGTGGTCGAGGACGTTTCGGTAGGCGGCGAACGTGTTGGTGGCGAGCAGGGTGACGGTCGGGTAGACGTGCGTCGCCTCGTACTCGGAGATCTTCGTCAGTGCCTGCTGGTAGGCCGCCTGGTCGCCGGCGGCGCGGGCGTCGTCGAGCAGTTTCCGCAGCTCCGCGGGCGTCGGACCCTGCCGGCCCTCGGCGGGCAGCACGTACTGGATCGGGTTGGAGTAGTACGACTGCGCGTTCCACGAGAGGTCGTAGTCCGGCCCGGTCAGCCTGGAGCTCCAGGCCGCCCGCTCCAGGGGCAGCAGCTTGACCTTGATGCCCACCCGGGCGAGCTGGGCCTGCATCAGGGTCATCAGGTTGTCGGTGCCCGGGTCGTACCCGCTGATGTACATGAGCGTGGTCGAGAACCCGTTCGGGTAACCGGCCTGGCTCAGCAGCTTCTTGGCCCGGTCGAGGTCCGGCTGGGAGTACGGCAGCTTGTCGACGGAGGGTGCCCAGGCCGACGACGGCGGGATGTAGACGCTCGGTCGGGCGCCGTCGTGGTAGGCGCCCTCGGCCAGTTCCCCGCGATCGACGGCGAGCGCCAGCGCCTGCCGTACGAGCTGGTTGTTCAGCGGCTTACGAAGGTTGTTGACCTGGAGGAAGATCGTCGAGTCGGTCTCGAGCTTGTCGAGGGTCACGTCGCGGCGGCCCTTGAGTGCCGCGGCGCTCGCCGCGTCGGGGAACATCAGGTCGATCTTCCCGACCTGGAGATTGGCCACCTGGGTGGCGACATTGGGGATGTACAGCACCGAGAGGGCGGGTGCGGCGGCCTTCTTGCCCCAGTAGTCGTCGTTGCGCTCCAGCCGTAGCTCGCTGTTGGCGCGGTACGACGTCTGCTTCCAGGGCCCGGTTCCCACCATGGTGGTGGCCGGGTTGGCCCCGTCGGCGTGCCGGCTCATGATCGCGCACCCCCATACCAGGGGGTTGGCCATGTTGTTGAGGAATCCGGCGTCCGGGGTCTTCAGCGTGAAGCTGACCTTCTCGGCGTCGACCTTCCGGACGCCCTTCAGCGTCGGGAACAGCTCCTCGTCGATGCCGTCCGAGCCCTTGTGCAGCCGGTCGAAGGAGTAGACGACGTCGTCGGCGGTGAGCGGGTAGCCGTTGTGGAAGCGCACACCGTGGCGCAGCGTGAAGGTGTAAGTCAGGCCGTCCGCCGACTCGTCGTAACCGGTGGCGAGGGCGGGCTCGACCCGGCCGTCGGCGGTCGTGGTGTAGAGGCACTCGTAGGAGAGCTGCCAGGCGAACCGGTCGGCGTACATGCTGGAGCCCTGCGGGTCCAGGGTGCTGGGTGCCGTCGTCTCGGCCACCACCAGGCCGTCCGGCCGCGCGCTGTCGGCCATCGGCGCGGAGCAGGCCGAGAGCAGGAGGGCGGCTGCGAGGCAGGGAGCACTCGCCGCGATGGCGCGTTTGCGCGCTGGGGGCATTCGATCCTCGTTTCACCTGCGCCCCGGGGGAGCGCGACCCCAATTTCGTTGTGCATTGCAGAACTTGATATTGCAGTGCACGGGGCATGAATATAATGCCTGGCGTAATCGGCGCAAGACCCTGCAGGCCGAGCGAAAGGGGAAGACACCCATGAGCCCACGGCCGGCCTTCCGAGGTGACGATGACTGACGCGACCTCAGACCCACCCCCCGACCTGGTCCTTCGCGGCGGGACGGTCGTCGACGGCGGCTCCGGACGACCCCGCGTGGCGGACATCGCGGTCCGCGGCGCCCGCATCGTCCACATCGGCCCGGACGCCGGGCGGCACACGGCCGCCGGAACCGAGGCCGTCGACGTCTCCGGGCGCCTGGTGCTGCCCGGCTTCGTCGACGCCCACAGCCACGCGGACGGACGCCTCGGCGACCCGGCCGTGGCCGAGGCCTACCTGCGGCAGGGCGTGACCACCGTCGTCGTCGGACAGGACGGCGTCTCCTTCGCCCCGTCGTGCGCCGCCACCGCCGCGGAACTCGACCGCTACTTCTCGGCGGTCAACGGACCGCGGCCTGCCGCTCTCGGCGAAGACGCGTCGACGGCCGACCTCCTGGCCCACTTCGACACCGGCATCGGCGTCAACGCGGCGGCCCTGGTGCCCGCCGGCAACATCCGCGCCCAGGTCCTCGGCTTCGCGCAGGGCACACCGACGGCGGACCAACTCCGGCGCATGCGCGCGCTGGTGACCCGCGCACTGGCCGACGGAGCGGTCGGGCTCTCCACCGGCCTCGAGTACGTCCCCGGCGGTTTCGCCGACGCCGGGGAACTCGCCGAGTTGTGCCGTCCGGTGGCCGAAGCCGGCGCGGTGCACGTCTCCCACATGCGCGGATACGAGCAACGCGCCGATACCGGTGTCACGGAGCTGAGGCGGATCGCGGCACACAGCGGCGTCGCCACCCATGTCTCGCACTTCCACGGCCCGGCCGCCGCCCTGCGACCGCTGCTCGACTCCGCTCTCGACGCCGGGCAGGACTTCAGCTTCGACAGCTACCCCTACACACGCGGCAGCACCATCCTGGCGATGCTGACCCTGCCTCCGGAACTCCAGACCGGCCGTTCAGGCGGCACGCTCGCGCTGCTGAAGGACCTCGCCACCCGCAGGGAGCTGGAGCGGACCTGGTTCCCCACCCTCGGAGACCTCCCGGACCGGGTGATCCTCGCCTACACCGCCTCCCCGTCCTGGAGTTGGGCCGAGGGACGCCGGCTGACCGAGGTGGCCGCCACGGTGGACCGGCCGGTCGGCGAGCTGATCTGCGACCTGCTGGCCGACTGCGAACTCGGCGTCGGCTGCCTGGTGCAGCAACCCGCCGCGAACACCGACGACGACGTCAGCGAACTCGCCCAGCACCGCGTGCACATGGCCGGCTCGGACGGCATCTTCATGGGCGGCGCCCCGCATCCCCGGGCCTACGGCGCGTTCGCCCGGTTCCTGCGCGACCAGGTGCTCGTGCGCGCCAACTGGAGCTGGGCGGACGCGGTCCAGCACCTGTCGACACGGGCGGTGGCCCGGTTCGGGCTCGGGGACCGTGGCCTGATCGCGACGGGGAAGATCGCCGATCTGGTCGTCCTCGATGCCGGCCGTGTCGCCGATCTGGCAACCTACGACGATTCACGGCAGTTCGCGGACGGTGTGGACCACGTGGTGATCGGCGGCGCGTTCGCACTCCGCGACGGCCGCCTGCGCGACGCCACGGCCGGCCGCGCGATTCGACGAGGAGGCTCGTCTTGACCGACCAGCTCGCCCCCACTCCCGGCGCACGCAACAACTCGGCCTCGCTGCGCCGGGCGCTCGGGATCCTCATCGGGCTCGGCGACGATGTCGAGGGCCGCGGCCGCACACTCACCGAGCTGGCCGCGCAGCAGGGCCTGAGCAAGTCCACCGTGCTGCGCCTGCTGCAACCGCTCATCGACGCCCGGTTCGTCCAGATCCTGCCGAGCGGCGCGTACCGGCTCGGCTGGCGCAACGCCCAGCTCGGCCAGGTGTACCTGGCCGGAAACGACCCGCACCGCGACGCACGCGACGTGCTGAAGGGCCTGTCGGAGTCGACGAACGAGACCGTTCACCTGGTCACGGCGGACTTCCCGCACGTGGTCTACGTCGACAAGGTCGACAGCCCGCTTCCCGTGCGGATGGCGTCGCGGGTCGGCAGTACCCAGTCGGCGTACTGCACCAGCGTCGGCAAGGCCATGCTGGCCCATGCCGACGCCACCGTGGTCGACGCGGTGATCGCGGCGGGCATGGCCCCACGCACCGGGAACACCATCACCGACGGCGACGCGCTGCGCGCCGAGCTGGCGAGGACCCGGGCCCGCGGCTGGGCGATCGACGACGTCGAGAACGAGGCGGGAGTGCGCTGCGTCGCCGCCCCGGTCTTCGACGCCACCGGGGCCGCGACCCACGCGATCAGCGTGTCGGCGCCCGAGGAACGCCTGCCGACGGAGCGGGTCTCGCAGGTGGTGCCCCTGGTGACAGCGGCGGCCCGCGCCATCTCGCAGCGGTGGGGAGGCCGCGGATGACCACGGCCGCCCCCGGTGACGGACCCGGCCGGAGCCCGCTCGCGCGGCGCGGCCGGAGCACCACCAGGTTCCGCTGACCAACCCCCGACCCGCGGCGTGACCTGCCTCGTCGAAGGCGACCAGGCGGCCCGCCCCCACCACCCTGTTGTGAGAAGGAGCTGCTCCGTGGCCCCATCGGCGGCCCCCCTGCCCCCGGCCCTGACCGAGACCCGTGTCGTGGCCGTGCTGCGGCCCGCGACGACCGAACACCTCGCCACCACCGTGGCCGCACTCATACGCGCCGGCGTCCGGGCGATCGAACTGACCGCCACCACCCCGGACTTCACGGCGGTCCTGGACCGGACCGTCCGGCAGTTCGCGGCCGACGCGGTGATCGGCGCCGGCACCCTCACCGACGAGACCCTCACCCGCGCCGCGATCGACGCCGGAGCCGGCTTCGCCGTGTCGCCCGGCCTGGTGGACGCACTGCCCCGGATCGCGTCCGCGCACGGGGTGCCGAGCATCGTCGGCGCCTGGTCGCCGTCGGAGGTGATGCGGGCCCGTGACCTCGGCGCGGACGCCGTGAAGATCTTCCCCGCCGCCACCGGCGGCCCCGCCCACCTGCGCAGTCTGCGCGAACCGTTCCCCGGCATCCCCTTCGTCCCGTCGGGAGGGATCACCGTGGAGACCGCCGGCTCGTACGTGGCCGCCGGGGCGGTCGCGGTCAGCCTGGGCGGCGCGCTCACCGGCAGCGCGCTGCGCGACGGTGACGTGTCGGTGATCGCCCGGCGCGCGGCCGCCCTGTTCACGTCGATCGAGGAAGCGGTGTGAGTGCGATGGGTCCCGACGTCGTCACCCTCGGCGAGTCCATCGGGCTGCTCACCCAGGCGGCGGACATGCCGCTGATCCGGCAGCCCACCCTGCGGCTCGGCTTCGGCGGCGCCGAGAGCAACGTGGCCATCGGGCTGGCCCGGCTCGGCCGCGCCGCGCACTGGATCGGCCGCCTCGGCACGGACGAGGTCGGCGGGCTCATCGCCCGGGAGCTGCGCGCCGAGGCCGTCTCGACCTCGATCGTGCGCGATCCCGCGCCGACCGGCCTGATGCTCAAGACCCGCCAGGCCTCGGGCCGGGTCCAGGTCGGCTACTACCGCACCAACAGCGCCGGTTCCCGCCTCGCGCCCGCCGACCTCGACGAGGCCCTGATCGCGGGAGCGAGGATCCTGCATGTCACCGGCATCACCCCGGCCCTGAGCGCGTCCGCGTCCGACGCGGTGCGCAGGGCGGTCACCATCGCCGAGGAGCACGGCGTCACCGTCTCCTTCGACGCCAACTTCCGCTCCCGGCTGTGGGACGAGGACCGGGCCCGTCCTGTGCTGAGCCATCTGCTCGGCAAGGCCGGCATCTTCTTCGCCACCACCGAGGAAGCCCTGCTGTTCACCGAAGAGAAGGACCCCGAGCGGCAGGCGAGGGCCATCGCCGCACGCGGCCCCGGCCAGGTCGTGATCAAACTCGGCTCCGCCGGCAGCGTCGCCTGCGTCGACGGGGTCGTCCACCGGCAGCGGCCCCGGCCGGTCGCCGTCGTCGACCCGGTGGGCGCCGGAGACGCGTTCGCCGCCGGCTACCTCAGCGGGGTGCTGGACGGGGCGGACGCGGCCGAGTGCCTGCGGATCGCCGGTGTGTGCGGAGCCCGTGCCGTGACCGTCACCGGCGACTGGGAGGGTGCTCCGTTCGCGGCCGAACTCGACGACACCGGCTGCGGCACCGACGTCGTCCGCTGACGAGGGCGGCCCCGGTGGGCGGGGCCCCGGGCCGGGGCGGGCGCGTCCTGCCTCGGTCCGTCCCCGTCAGGGTCGCCGGGGGCTCGCTATTCCGCGGAGGTCGGCTGCTGGGGCAGCCCTGCCCGCTCCGCCGCCGCCCGCTTGATGGCGGCGTCCCGCTTGCGGACGTACCAGATGCCCAGCAGGCCCAGGGCGCCGCCGGCCAGGCAGGTCCACACCCACCAGGCGTGGCCGTGGTCGTGGAACCAGCCGTAGAAGGGGAGCTGGACCAGGAAGAGGACGAACCACACGATCGTGCCGCCGGTGATGGTGGCGACCACGGGGCCCTCCAGGGGCTCCGGCGCCTCGTGCTTGGGGGTCCACTTCGCCATGGGGATCAGCTTACGGGGCCCCGGGGCTCGGCGTCCCGCCCCTGGCAGAGGGCACGTCTACGCGCGGAGATGGTCTTTTCGGCTTCATATGTTCATACTGAAACGGTCCGAGTCTGGCTACTTCTCTTCGTAGGAACCACCAACAGAGTCGCGACAGGGACCTGGGGGAACCTGTTGGTTGTCGGTTTGTTCCTCGGTCCGGCCCGGAGTCCTGTCACCCACCCGCACCCTTGAGGTCACCCGCATGTCCACCTCGGCCACCGCCAAGGCTTCCGCCCCCGAGCAGCCGGGGACGCCACCCCCGTACGGCGCCCTCGACCGCTACTTCAAGATCTCCGAGCGGGGCAGCACCCTGTCCCGCGAGATCCGCGGCGGGTTCGCCACCTTCTTCGCGATGGCCTACATCATCGTGCTGAACCCGATCATCCTGGGCAGCGCGAAGGACATGTACGGGCACCAGCTCGACAACGGTCAGCTGGTCACCGCCACCGTCGTGACCGCCGCGTTCACCACCCTGCTCATGGGTGTCATCGGCAACGTGCCGATCGCGCTCGCCGCCGGCCTCGGCGTCAACACCGTCGTCGCGCTCCAGCTGGCGCCGCGCATGACCTGGCCGGACGCGATGGGCATGGTCGTCCTCGCCGGTTTCGTGGTGATGCTCCTGGTCGCCACCGGCCTGCGCGAGCGTGTGATGAACGCCGTGCCGCTGGGCCTGCGCAAGGGCATCGCCATCGGTATCGGCCTGTTCATCATGCTGATCGGGCTCGTCGACTCCGGCTTCGTCTCCCGTATCCCGGACGCCGCCCACACCACCGTCCCGCTCCAGCTCGGCGCCGACGGTCACCTCAACGGCTGGCCCGTTCTCGTCTTCATTCTGGGCGCACTGCTCACGCTGGCGCTGATCCTGCGCAAGGTGCCCGGCGCGATCCTGATCTCGATCGTCACGATGACCGTCCTGGCAGTCGTGATCAACTCCGTCGCCAAGGTGCCGTCCTGGGGTCTGACCACCCCGAAGTGGCCGGGCAGCCCGGTGGCCACTCCCGACTTCGGTCTGCTGGGCAAGGTCAGCCTGTTCGGCGGTTTCGGGAAGGTCGGGGTGCTCACCGGCATCCTCTTCGTCTTCACCGTGCTGCTGTCGACCTTCTTCGACGCCATGGGCACGATCATGGGCATCAGCGACGAGGCCAAGCTGACCGACGCCGAGGGCAACATGCCCGGCATCAACAAGGTCCTCTTCGTCGACGGCATCGCGGTCGCCGCCGGTGGCGCCAGCTCCTCCTCCGCCACCACCTGCTTCGTGGAGTCGACGGCGGGCGTCGGCGAGGGCGCCAGGACCGGCTTCGCCAACGTCGTCACCGGCGCGCTGTTCGCCGTGGCGCTGTTCCTGACCCCGATCGCCACCATGGTGCCGTCGCAGGCGGCCACGCCGGCCCTGCTCGCGGTGGGCTTCCTGATCCTGTCCGGTTCGGTCAAGGAGATCGACTGGGCGGACCACACGATCGCCATCCCGGCCTTCGTGACGATGCTGATGATGCCGTTCACCTACTCGATCACCAACGGCATCGGCATGGGCTTCATCAGCTTCGTGGTGCTGCGCCTGGCGGCCGGCCGCGGCAAGGACGTCCCGGTGCCGATGTACGCGGTGGCGGCGGTCTTCGCCTTCTACTACCTGATGCCGGCCCTCGGCCTGACCTGATCCGCCCGGTTCGGCGCGGGTCACCCGACCCCGTAGAACCTCTCCGTCTCCTCGACGGCGGCCTGGAACCGCTCGTCGAAGTCATCCCGAATGAGCGTCCGGACGACATAGTCCTGGACGCTCATTCCTCTTTTCGCGGCGTGGCACCTGAGCCGTTCGAGCAGCTCGTGGTCCATGCGCAGGCTGAGCACACTGGTCCCCATGGAGACGAGGGTTACGGGCCCGTTCCGTGCGATGCGCCGTGTTTCGGGCCGGGATCACTCGAAAGAGTGAGGGATCTTCAGTGGCGCGCGTCACGGGGGCAAGGCGTGTCCACGGTGGTATTTAGCCAGGGTAATGAGTTAGGCTAAAGAACATGCCGGACCTCACCCATGGCGACGATGCTGCCGCCGTGAACTCCCTGCGCTCCGCCGTGATGCGGTTGTCCCGTCGACTCAAGCACCAGCGTGTCGACGAGTCGCTGAGCCCCACCGAGATGTCGGTGCTGGGCACCCTGTCCCGCTGCGGGAGCGCCACACCGGGCGAGCTGGCCCGCAAGGAGCACGTGCAGCCGCCGTCGATGACCCGCATCGTGGCGCTGCTCGAGTCCAAGGGGCTGGTCAGCCTGGAGCCGCACCCCGAGGACCGGCGTCAGAAGGTGGTCACGAGGACCGCCCAGGCCGAAACCATGCTGGAGGAGAGCCGCCGCAGGCGGAACGCCTTCCTGGCCGGTCTGGTCGAGGGTCTGGACGAGGACGAGTGGGCCAAACTGAGCGCCGCCGCCCCCGTGCTGGAGAAGCTCGCGCACCTGTAACACACGTACCACTCGGCGAGTGAGCTGCCGACGAGGAGGCGAACCCTTTTGAGTACGGGATCCGGAGCAGACTCCGCCCCCGCACCGACCACCCACGATTCCCACTCCGCCCTCGACACCCCCCGCAAGTCCTCGATGTTCAGCTCGCTGAGGGTCAGGAACTACCGCCTGTTCTTCCTCGGCCAGGTCGTCTCCAACACCGGCACCTGGATGCAGCGCATCGCGCAGGACTGGCTGGTCCTGAGCCTCACCGGCTCCTCGGCAGCCGTCGGTATCACCACGGCCCTGCAGTTCCTGCCGATGCTGCTCTTCGGCCTCTACGGCGGCGTCCTCGTCGACCGCCTGCCCAAGCGGCCCACCCTGCTCGTCACCCAGTCGGCCATGGCCGTCACCGGCCTCGCGCTCGCCGTGCTCACCCTCACCGGCCAGGTCCAGGTGTGGCACGTCTACCTCGCCGCGTTCGCGGTCGGTCTCGCCACGGTCGTGGACAACCCGGCCCGCCAGTCCTTCGTCTCGGAGATGGTCGGCCCGGAGCAACTCCAGAACGCGGTCAGCCTGAACTCCGCGAACTTCCAGTCCGCCCGCCTGGTCGGCCCCGCCGTCGCGGGCCTGATGATCACCGGCGTGGGCACCGGCTGGGCGTTCCTCGCCAACGGCCTGTCCTTCGTCGCCCCCATCGTCGGCCTGCTGCTGATGCGCGCCCGTGAGCTGCACGTCGTCGAGCGCGCCCCGCGCGGCAAGGGCCAGCTCCGCGAGGGCCTGCGCTACGTCGCCGGCCGCCCCGAGCTGATCTGGCCGATCGTCCTGGTCGGCTTCATCGGCACCTTCGGCTTCAACTTCCCGGTGTGGCTGTCGGCCTACGCCGATGACGTCTTCCACGCCGGAGCCGGCGCCTACAGCCTCTTCAACACCGTGATGGCGGTGGGCTCCCTGGTCGGCGCCCTGCTGGCCGCCCGCCGCGGCACCGCACGGCTGCGCCTGCTCATCGCGGCCGCCGCGGCCTTCGGCGCGCTGGAGGTCGTCGCCGCGCTGGCCCCGTCGTACTGGCTGTTCGCGCTGCTGATGGCGCCCATAGGGATCTTCGGCCTGACGGTCAACGTCACGGCGAACACCGCGGTGCAGATGGGCACCGACCCGGCCATGCGCGGCCGGGTGATGGCCCTGTTCATGATGGTGTTCATGGGAGGCACGCCGCTGGGCGCGCCCCTCGTCGGCTGGATCACCGACGCCTACGGTGCCCGGGTCGGCTTCGCCGCGGGCGGTGCCGTCTCGCTCGCCGCGGCCGCCACCATCGGCCTGGTCCTGGCCCGCGCCGGCGATCTGCGCCTGTCGTTCGGCTGGTACCACGGTCACCCCCGCGTGGGCCTGGTCCCCCGCGAGCACCGCAAGGAACTGGCCGCCGCGGCGTAGGCCGGGCGCGTCCGGTCCGCCGGGACGGTCGGTTCAGTCGCGGGGGAACTCGTCGGTCTTGAGGACGAGGCCGACCGGGGTGTCGTTCAGATCGATCTCGTCACCGAAGTCGAGGCTGAGGACACCCCGGTACTCGCCGTCCTTCGGCAGGGTGTGCAGGTGCCACGTGCCGGTGTACGGGTCCACGATCAGGTACACCGGCACTCCGGAGGCCGCGAAGGCGTCCTTCTTCGGGCCGTAGTCGTTCCTGGCCGTGCTCCTGGAGATCACCTCGGCGACCAGCTCCACGTCCTCCGGGCGCCAGTGGCCCTTGGCGTCCTTCCGGGCGCCCTCCGCGAGCGCCACGACGTCGGACGCGAAGCCGTTGAGGCCTCCCGGGTAGTCGATGCGGACGTCGGACTTCACGCGCCGGCGCGGGTACGTGGTGCGTAGCTGGTCGTAAATGGCCGCGATGATCTCCCAGTGGGTGTCCCGCTGTGGCGTCACGAAGATGCCCCCCTCGACGATCTCGGTCTTGAAACCTTCGGGGATGTGCATCTGCTCCAACCACTCGAACATCTCGTCGAGGGTGGGCTCGTTGCTTTGGTCGGCCATCTCGATCCTGTCTGCCAGAACAGTCACTGTGCCGCTCCTCCCCGCTGCTGCCTGGTCGCATGCAGCCGCGCGGTACAACGATACGCACGGTGACCAGGTCACGCCCGGGTGTGCGGCAGGACACTGGGCCCATGAGACTGTTCGCCGCCGTACTGCCCCCGCCGGACGTGCTCGACGCGCTCGCGGACGAGATCGCGGGGCTGCGGAAGCTGCCCGGTGCGGACCGGCTGCGCTGGACGCGGCGCCCCGGCTGGCACTTCACGCTCGCCTTCTACGGGGAGGTCGGCGAGGAGGCCGTACCCGAGCTGTCGGCCCGCCTGGAGAAGGCCGCGCGCCGTACCGGGACCTTCTCGCTCGCGCTGCGCGGGGGAGGACAGTTCGGGCGCGGCAAGGCGCTGTGGACGGGGGCGGAGGGCGACCTCGCGACCCTGCGGCTGCTGGCCGGGCGCGCGGACGCGGCGGCGCGGAGGGCGGGCGTGCCGATGGAGGAGCACCGCCCCTACAAGGCTCACCTGACGGTGGCGCGCGGCCGGGAGCGCCTGGACGCACGGCCGTACGTCCAGGCGCTGCGGGACTTCGGGAGCAGACCGTGGACCGTGGAGGAGCTGGTCCTCGTGCGCAGCCTGCTGCCCGGGTCCGGGGTGCCGGGGGAACAGCCCCGCTACGAGCCGGTCGGGCGCTGGCCACTGCGGTCGGCCGGTTAGTCTCGACTGCGTGGACCCGAAAACCCGGAACCGGATCATGGCCGGTGCGCTCGTGCTGATGTTCGTCGTCGTCGCCCTGGCGGCCGCGCTCGGCAGGTGACGCGAAGCGCGGCCGCCAGGGCCGGTACGGCCGCTCGAACGGCGCGGAGCGTGCCTACCGGGGCGGCCTACCAGGCAAAGGCCTCCGGCGACGGACCCGGGCCCGGGAAGATCTCGTCGAGCCCGGCCAGCAGCTCGTCGCTCAGCTCCAGCTCGACCGCCCGCAGCGCCGACGCGAGCTGCTCGTCGGTGCGCGGGCCGACGATCGGGCCGGTCACGCCGGGCCGGGTGAGCAGCCAGGCCAGCGCGACCTCGCCGGGCTCCAGGCCGTGCTTGTCGAGCAGGTCCTCGTAGGCCTGGATCCGCGCGCGAGCGGTGGGGTCGGCGAGGGCGTCGGCGGCCCGCCCGGACGCCCTGCGGCCGCCCTCGACCTCCTTCTTGATCACACCGCCCAGCAGCCCGCCGTTCAGCGGCGACCAGGGGATGACCCCGAGGCCGTACTCCTGCGCGGCCGGGATCACCTCCATCTCGGCGCGCCGCTCGGCCAGGTTGTAGAGGCACTGCTCGCTGACGACCCCGATCGTGCCGCCGCGCCGGGCCGCGATCTCGTTGGCCTGGGCGATCTTGTAGCCGGGGAAGTTGCTGGACCCGACGTAGAGGATCTTCCCCTGCTGCACCAGCACGTCGATGGCCTGCCAGATCTCCTCGAAGGGAGTGTTCCGGTCGACGTGGTGGAACTGGTAGAGGTCGATGTAGTCGGTCTGCAGTCGCTTCAGACTGGCGTCGACCGCCCGCCGGATGTTCAGGGCGGAGAGCTTGTCGTGGTTCGGCCAGGCGTCGCCGTCGGCGGCCATGTTCCCGTACACCTTGGTGGCGAGGACGACCTTGTCGCGCCGGCCGCCGCCCTGCGCGAACCAGTTCCCGATGATCGATTCCGTACGGCCCTTGTTCTCGCCCCAGCCGTAGACGTTGGCCGTGTCGAAGAAGTTGATCTCCGCGTCCAGTGCCGCGTCCATGATCGCGTGGCTGTCGGCTTCGTCGGTCTGCGGTCCGAAGTTCATCGTCCCGAGGACCAGCCTGCTGACCTTGAGTCCCGTGCGCCCGAGCTGTGTGTACCTCATGGTCACCAAGCCAACGTCTTGGAGTGCGCTCGATGCAAGGGGGGCGGGGGCGGGGTGGTCAGTCGCGGGGGAAGTCGCCGGTCTGGAGGGTGAGGCCGAGCAGGGTGTCGGTGAGGTCCACGTCGGATCCGAAGTCGACCTTCGTGTCGATCGCGTAGTCGTCGCCCTTGGGGTGCGTGTATACGCGGCACCGACCCTGGTAGGGGTCCACAATGACGTAGACAGGCACCTCGGCGATCGCGTACGCGGCTTTCTTGGGGCCGTAGTCGTTGGCCGCGGTGCCTTCGGAGATGACCTCGGCGACGAACTCGACGTCCTCGTGACGCCATCGACCTTCGCTGTCCTTCTGCGCCGAGTCGCTGAGCTTGGCGACGTCCGGGCAGAAGCCGTTCTCGCGGCCGGGAAAGTCGATCCGAACATCGGAGAACACCTTGACGTCCATCCCGAACCGGTCCTCGATCGCTCGTACGACCCGTCGGATGATCTCCCAATGAGTGTCGCGTTGCGGCGTCATGTGTACGGTGCCCCCGACGATCTCGACCCTGAATCCTTCGGGGACGGGCATGCGCTCGAGACGCTCGAACCACTCGTCAAGACGCTCGGTGTTGGCGTCGGCCATCTCGATCCTGTCCTCCAGGACGGTCATCATGGCGCTCCTCCCCGGCTGCCCCACGGACGAGTACAGTCGCGCAGTACAACGATACGGTCGGCGGCAAGGGCACGGGCGGCAGCGCATATGCCAAGAGGAGGAGTCGCCGCGGTTCAGCCCCCGTACTTCCCGCCCCATCCCCACCGCCGGTGCAGCGCCCCCGCGAACGCGCCCGCGATCTTGTGCTCGCCGCTCTCGTTCGGGTGGGTGCCGTCGTAGGTGTCCGTGTGGATGTCGTACGTCGGCGGCGGGGGCGCCAGGAGCAGCGGGGAGCGGGGTTCGTCCAGGTCGGCCACGGTCTTGGCCAGCAGCTCGTTGAAGCGGTCCACCTGCGCGGCGAAGAGCGGGTCGGCCTCGGCCCGGATGTTCGGGATCACCGGGAGCACGACCGCGTGGACGCGCGCGTTGGCGGCCCGCGCCCGTGCCACGAAGGCCTCCACGTGCACCGCCGTCTGCTCGGCGTTCGTGTAGAAGCCGAGGTCGATCAGGCCGAGCGCGACCAGCAGCACGTCCGCACGGCACTCCCGTACGGCGTCGCCGACGAGCGGGACCATGTGCCCCCAGCCCTCGCCCCAGCCGGCCAGGTGGGCGCGCGGGAAGTCCGGATCGGCGTAGGCGAGGGAGACCGGCGCGTCCGCCGACTCGTCGTACAGCGTCTCGCGCGGGCCGACGAGGGTGAACGGGCCGCCGTACGTCCCGCACAGGTGCTGCCACAGCCGGTAACGCCAGGTGTGTTCGCCCGTGCTGCCGATCGTCATCGAGTCACCGACGGGCATGAACCTGAGCATCCGCTCATCATGGACGACGGACGGGAGCGGTGCGATCTGAGTGCGATGTGAGGCCCGCCCGCCACGCTGTGTGAACATCCGTGCGGAATGGCACTCTTGGGCGATGCGCCGACCGTTCGCCCTGCTCGCCGGGGCTCTTCTCACGGGTGCGCTCGCCGCGCCCGCCGCCCTGGCCGCCGACGGCGACGACGGGTTCACGATCAAGGACCCGCGGATCAGGGAGTCCAGCGGTCTCGCTGCCTCGCGCCTGCATCCCGGCGTGTACTGGACGCACAACGACAGCGGCTACGGGCCGCAGATCTACGCCGTGGACGGCAGGACCGGCGAGACCGTCGCCACCATCACCCTCAGCGGCATCGGCAAACCCCGCGACGTGGAGGCCATCTCCCTCGGGCCCGGCAACCAGATCTACGTCGCCGACACGGGCGACAACCTCGGCGGCACCTGGCCGTACGTGTGGATCTACCGGCTGCCCGAGCCGAAGGAGCTGAAGGACCGGACGATCCGGGCCACGCAGTACGTGGTGAAGTACGCGGACGGCCCCCGCGACGTCGAGTCGATGGTCGTGCACCCGAAGACGGGGCGCGTCTACCTCATCGACAAGAACGAGGACGGCGGCCACCTCTACGAGGGCCCGGCCGAACTGTCCCCCTTGGGCACGAACGTCTTCGAGCCGATCGCCCCCGTCGACCTGTGGGCCACCGACGCCGCCCTCTCCCCGGACGGCACGCACCTCGTCGTGCGCGGCTACTTCGGCGGCATCCACTACGACTGGAACGGCGGCAGGATCAAGCGCGCGGGCCGGCTCGACGTGCCGCTCCAGAGGCAGGGGGAGTCCGTCACCTACAGCGTCGACGGCACCAAGCTGCTGTACGGCAGCGAGGGCGTCGAGAGCCCGGTGCAGGTGCGCGACGCGCCGGATGCCGACGGGTCCGCCACGTCGCCGTCCCGGCAGGGCGGTTCGAGCTCCGCGGGTGCCGGCGCGGACGACGGCGTCCGCATCGGCGCGGGCACCGTCGCCGCGGTGGCCGTGGTGGCGGCCGCGGTGTGGGGGCTGGGGCGTTTGTTGCGTCGGCGCTCTTGACGGACGGTAGTCATCTGACTTCCACTGGGAGGCGCGGGTGTGTGGGAGCGCTCCCACTCGTTCCGGTCCCGCGGTCCCCTCGGGAGGAAGCAGCACCATGTTCCGCACTTTGCGAAGAGCGCTGTGCGCTGCCGCGGCGCTCCTGTTACCACTGGGCCTGGGACTCGGCCTGCCGGCCACCGCGCACGCGGCCCCGGCCGCAGGCGGCGCCGGCTACTGGCACACCAGTGGACGTCAGATCCTGGACGCGTCCGGACAGTCCGTCCGGATCGCGGGCATCAACTGGTTCGGTTTCGAGACCGACAACCGTGTCGTGCACGGGCTGTGGTCCCGCGACTACAAGAGCATGATCGACCAGATGAAGTCGCTGGGCTACAACACCATCCGGCTGCCCTACAGCGACGACATCTTCAAGACCGGCGCGATGCCCACGAGCATCGACTTCTCCGCCGGCAAGAACGCCGACCTGCAAGGGCTGAACTCCCTCCAGGTCATCGACAAGCTCGTCGCGTACGCCGGTCAGGACGGCCTGAAGGTCATCCTCGACCGCCACCGGCCGGACTCGGGTGGCCAGTCGGCCCTCTGGTACACCGCCTCCGTCCCCGAGTCGACGTGGATCGCCAACCTCAAGTCCATGGCGTCCCGTTACAAGGGCAATGCCACGGTCATCGGCATCGACCTGCACAACGAGCCCCACGACCCGGCGTGCTGGGGCTGCGGGGACCAGGCGACCGACTGGCGGCTGGCCGCCGAGCGGGCCGGCAACGCGGTCCTCTCCGTCAACCCCGACCTGCTGATCTTCGTCGAGGGCGTCCAGACCTTCGACGGCGTCTCCGGCTGGTGGGGCGGCAACCTGATGGGCGTCGGCCAGTACCCGGTGCGCCTCGACGTGGCCAACCGGGTCGTGTACTCCGCGCACGACTACGCCACCAGCGTCGCCCAGCAGACCTGGTTCAGCGACCCGTCCTTCCCCAACAACATGCCCGACATCTGGGACAAGTACTGGGGCTACATCTTCAAGCAGAACATCGCCCCCGTGTGGGTGGGCGAGTTCGGCACCACGCTCCAGTCCACGGTGGACCAGAAGTGGCTGGCCGCACTGGTGAGTTATCTGCGCCCGACCTCGACGTACGGCGGTGACTCCTTCTCCTGGACCTTCTGGTCCTGGAACCCCAACTCCGGTGACACCGGCGGGATCCTGAAGGACGACTGGCAGACCGTGGACACGGTGAAGGACGGGTACCTGGCGACCGTCAAGGCCTCGGGCTTCCCGAGCACTGGGGGCGGTGGCGACAACGGTGGTGGTGACAACGGCGGCGGTGACAACGGTGGCGGCCAGGCCGCCTGCAAGGCCGCTTATGTCGTCAGCAGCGACTGGGGCGGGGGATTCAACGCCGATGTGACGGTGACCAACACCGGTTCCACTCCGATCAAGTCCTGGAAGGTGACCTGGACCTGGAGCGGTTCCCAGAAGGTCGCCAACATGTGGAACGCGTCGTACACCCAGAGCGGGGGGACCGTGACGGCGGTCAACGCCGACCACAACGGGACGATCGCGGCCGGTGGTTCGACCGCCTTCGGCTTCGGGGGCGCGCCCGGGGGCGGGGATGTGCCGAGCGTGACCTGCACGGCGTCGTGACGCCCGCGAGGCGCCCGGCGGCCGACGCCGGGCGCCTCGCGGCCGCGGCGCGTCGCCGGACCGGGCGGCGTCCGGCCGGGCACCGGCACCCACGCGCGGAGGGCGGAAACTGATCCGTTCGGAGGATCGTCCTGGCCTGTGAGGCCAAGCGGAGACCGAGCGGAGGGGGAAGCCGGGGTGGGCCACGAGCGGGCGGGCAGCCGTGCGGCTGCGGTGAGGGCTGCGGTGCGGGCGGTGGTGCCGCCGTGGGCGCGACGCCGGGAGGCACGGAGGGATCCGGGCCAGGAGGTTGGGCGGGCCCCGGGCCAGGGGGAGTCGGCCGGTGCGGGGCGCCGGTCGCCGTGGCGGCGGGGACGGGTGCTCGCCGCGTTCGCGGTGCTGACGGCCGGGCTGCTGGCGTTCCACCGGGCCGTGCCCAACTCCGTGGGCCGCGTGGGCAGTCTGCTGGAGGCGTTCCTGCCGTGGCTCGGCCTGGTGGTCGTGGTGCTGTTCGCTCTCGCGCTGCTGCGCCGTTCGGCCGTGGCGCTGGTGGCTCTGCTGCTGCCCGTGGCGGCCTGGACGTACCTGTTCGGCGGGCTGCTCCTGCCCGGGACGGCACCCGGCGCCCGCCATCTGGTCGTGGTGCAGCACAACGTCAGCGACGAGAACGCCGATCCGGCGGGCACGGCCCGCGCCCTGGCCGACGCCGGGCCCGACCTCATCGCGCTGGAGGAACTGGTGCCCCCGGCGCTGGCGGTCTACGAGCGGACCCTGGCCGCCGCCTACCGGTACCACGAGGTCCGGGGCACCGTCGGAATCTGGTCGAGGCATCCGCTGACCGGTACGCGGGCGCTGGACATCAAACCCGGGGGGATCACGGAGGCCTGGAGCCGAGGGCTGCGGACCGTGGCGCATACGCCGCACGGCCCGGTCGCGGCGTACGTGGCCCACCTGCCCTCCCTCCGCGTCCGGGCGAGCGGCCTCACGTCCGGCCGGCGCGACGAGAGCGCCCTGCTGCTGGGTGAGGCCATCGCCGCCGAGGAGGTGAGGGCGGTGATCCTGCTGGGCGACCTCAACAGCACGGTCGAGGACCGCGGGCTTGCCCCGCTGACCTCGCGGCTGAACGTGGCGGAACGGGGTCTCGCGCTCAGCTTCCCCGCGGCCTTCCCGCTGGCCCGGATCGACCAGGTCATGGCCCGCTCGGCATCCGTCGCCGAGATCCGCACCCTGCCCGCCACCGGCAGCGACCATCTGCCGGTCGCCGCCAGGGTCGAACTGGGCTGAAGCGACGGACTCGGTGTCCGAGTCGGATTCACCGGTCCCGTTGTCCGCGCCTTGGCCCTCACATCGGCGGATGACGCGCTGGAGGGGCGGGGCGGCCGGATTCGAACCGACGCCCTCCGACGTGCTTTTGGGCGCACTACCTCTGTGCTACGACCGTTCCTGGGAACTGAGCGGGAGTGAGTCCTGGTGCCAGGACTCGTGCTCAGTCGTGTGCTCCGAACGGTTGTGGGCACTCCCCCAGCTTCGCCGGGGGACCCCCAGGTCGCCCGCTTTCGCTCCGCGTCCGGGCGGCACGGATCGTGTCCGTGGTCCGGCGCATGCGTTCTCGGTGTTCTCCCAGGCCGAGAACGAGAGGTAACGCTGCCTCAGATTTTCGGGGTGTCGTCAACAATCGGCCTGTGAATCTCAACGACCGGCTTCCACCCCGCGGAGAACTCGATGAAGTCCGCACGGGTGGGGTAGGTGTCGATCGCGCGACGGTCACGCTTGGGGCTGTCGCCCCCCTTGCGCCCCCGGGGAATCTGCTCCTCGAAGATGTCGACCTTCACGTCGGGAACCTCCTTGAGGCCCTGGCGCCAGATCTGCACGATGTCGGCGCCGAACGCCTGCCGGGCCGCAGCGTAAAGGGCCGTGAGGGCCCCCTTGTCCCCACCGGGGACGAAAAGTGCCAGGTCCAGCACGACACCGGCGGACTGGAGGACCTCGATGGTCACCGAGCCGTTCTCGTCGGCCACGTAGATTCCGGCTTCATTCTCGTCGTCGGGAAGGCAGGAGACCTCTTCCTGGAATACGGTTCTCGCCGTGATCGAGCCGCCCTCGAAATCCTCACCGGACTTGGTCAGAAAAGCAGGGACATAGCAGTCGGGAAGCTTGAGTTCTGCCGTGTCGGCGGAAACGAAGAGCCTGTCCTTCACGCCGAGCTTCGTCACCTCTTCCAGTGAGAGGCGGCGAGCGGCGATCTTCTCCGTGTTCACGATTTCCCTTTCAGGTTGCACTGTCCCTCCGAACAAGGACGTTACCACGAAACCCCGAGGTCAACTGCCCAGTAAGCTTGGGGTAGATGGCCTCCAATGGCCTGCGCGGGAGGACACCGAAGCGAGTGCCACTCGGTCGGGAACACGCATCCGCCAGGCGGTGTCCCTCGTCATGGTGTTGGGCATCAACTGGCGGTTGCATTTCGGTGCGTTGGGTGGCGCGGAGGAACCAAAAGAGAGTTTACGGTAGATATCACCCATATCCCCTTCGGGGAGGTGGCGGCGAGGTAAGGCGATCCATTCGTCGTGCATCTCGAAGAGCGCAGCGGAAACAAGCCGGATGGTCCGACAACGCAACAACGCAGACCCCCCGCCGGCAACATCTGGGTGGAGCGCGAACCGGAAGTCGCGTACGACCGACTCCGATCGTCGGCATGGGCGCCGGACGCGAGCGCGAAGCTCATCCGGGGCATACTCCGGAGCCTGAAGGAAGACGCACCGTGACCGAGGTCGTAAGCCCCTTCTGGAAGTCGTCGTACTCGGGGCAGGGAGAACGCCTGCGTCGAGGTCGCTGACACGGCTCCCGGTGGCTGCGCCGTCTGCGACGGCAAGCGGCAGGACGGCCCCCTGCTCACCGTCTCCCACGAGACCTGGCAGGCATTCCTTCGCCGGTTCTCGTAGGCATCGCACACGCGAAGGGCGCCCGGCGGATCACCGCCGGGCGCCCTTCACGGACCTAGTGCCGCGACAGGCAACGTTTGCCCCGTCGCGACGCTCCTTGACGGGCAAACGTCGCCCGCCGCGGCACTAGGAGACGGCTACAGCCTCTCGATCACATAGTCGACGCACTTCGTCAGGGACTCGACGTCCGCCGGGTCGATGGCCGGGAACATCGCGATGCGCAGCTGGTTGCGGCCGAGCTTGCGGTAGGGCTCGGTGTCGACGATGCCGTTGGCGCGCAGGGCCTTGGCGACGGCGGCGGCGTCGATCTCGTCGGAGAAGTCGATCGTGCCGATCACCTGGGAGCGCTTGGCCGGGTCGGTGACGAACGGGGTCGCGTACTTGGACTCCTCCGCCCAGGAGTAGAGGCGGGACGAGGAGTCCTTGGTGCGGGCCGTGGACCAGGCGAGGCCGCCCTGGCCGTTCAGCCACTCCAGCTGCTGGTTGAGGAGGAAGAGAGTGGCCAGCGCCGGGGTGTTGTACGTCTGGTTCTTGCGCGAGTTGTCGATCGCCGTGGGCAGCGAGAAGAACTCCGGGACGTGGCGGCCGGAGGCGTGGACGCGCTCGGCGCGCTCGAGCGCGGCCGGGGAGAACACGGCGATCCACAGGCCGCCGTCGGAGGCGAAGGACTTCTGCGGGGCGAAGTAGTAGACGTCGGTCTCGGCGATGTCGACCGGGAGGCCGCCCGCGCCGGAGGTGGCGTCGACCAGGACCAGGGCGCCCTCGTCCGCGCCGGCCACGCGCCTGATGGGCATGGCGACACCGGTGGAGGTCTCGTTGTGGGTGAAGGCGTAGACGTCGACGCCGGCCTCGGCCCGGGCCTCCGGGTGCGTGCCCGGGTCGGAGGAGACGACGGTGGGCTCGGCGAGCCAGGGGGCGAGCTTGGCGGCCTTGGCGAACTTCGAGCTGAACTCGCCGAAGGTGAGGTGCTGCGACTTGTTCTCGATCAGACCGTGGGTCGCGATGTCCCAGAACGCCGTGGAGCCGCCGTTGCCGAGCACGACCTCGTAGCCGTCGGGGAGCCGGAACAGCTCGCGGATGCCCTCGCGCACCTGGCCGACCAGGTTCTTGACCGGGGCCTGACGGTGGGAGGTGCCCATGAGGGATGCGCCGGTGGCGGCGAGGGCGTCCAGCGCCTCCGTCCGCACCTTGGAGGGACCCGCGCCGAAACGTCCGTCCGCGGGCTTGATGTCAGAGGGAATCCGGATCTCAGCCACGAACGGGAGAGTAGCGGGTCGGAGAAATCCGGGTGAAACGCATTCCGCCGGGTGAGACGGCCGGTGAATCGATCGTGTGCATGCTGGACGCATGACCGATCTCGCGGATCTCTCGGGGCTTGCGGCACAGCTGCGCCGGGCCGTGCGCGGGGAGGTGGCGTTCGACGTCACCTCCCGGGCGCTGGTCACCATGGACGCCTCCAACTACCGGCGGGTCCCGCTGGGGGTGGTGGCTCCGTGGGACGCCGACGACGTGGCGGCGGTCCTCGAGGTCTGCCGGGCGCGCGGAGTGCCGGTGGTGGCGCGGGGCGGCGGCACCTCGATCGCGGGCCAGGCGACCGGGACGGGCGTGGTGCTGGACTTCACCCGGCACATGAACCGGGTGCTGGCGCTCGACCCCGGGGAGCGGACCGCCGTCGTCCAGCCGGGGGTGGTCCTGGACCGGCTCCAGGAGGCCGCCGCGCCGCAGGGGCTGCGGTTCGGGCCGGACCCGTCCACGCACGGCCGGTGCACGCTGGGCGGGATGATCGGCAACAACTCGTGCGGCTCCCACTCGGTGGCCTGGGGGACGACCGCGGACAGCGTGCGGGAGCTGGCGGTGCTCACCGCGCGGGGGCGGCGACTGCGGCTGGGGCGCGAGTGGGCCGGGGCGCCGGACGGGCTGCGGGAGCTGGTGGAGAGCGAACTCGCCCGGCTGCGCACCGGCTTCCCGCGACTGCCCCGCCGTATCTCCGGATACGCCCTGGACGCCCTGCTGCCCGAGAACGGCGCGGACGTGGCGCGCTCCTTCTGCGGCTCGGAGGGCACCCTCGGCGTGCTGACGGAAGCGGTCGTACGGCTCGTCGAGACACCTCCCGCGCGCGTGCTGGCCGTGCTGGGGTACGCCGACGAGGGCGCCGCCGCCGACGCCGCGGCCGGACTGCTGGAGTACCGGCCGCTGACGGTGGAGGGGATGGCGCGGGACCTGGTGCCGGCCGCGGCGGCCGATCTGCCGCGCGGAGACGCCTGGCTGTTCGTGGAGACGGGCGGGCAGACGGCGGGGCAGGCACGCGCGCGTGCGGAGGCGATCGCGCGGGCCGCCGACGCCACGGACACCGTGATCGTCGAGGATCCGGCGGCGCAGCGCGTGCTGTGGCGGGTCCGGGAGGACGCGAGCGGTACGGCGACCCGGATGCCGGACGGCACGGAGGCGTGGCCGGGGTGGGAGGACTGCGCGGTGCCGCCCGCGCGGCTGGGCGCGTATCTGCGGCGGTTCCGGGAGCTGCTGGCCGCCCACGGGCTGCGGGGCGCCCCGTACGGGCACTTCGGGGACGGCTGCATCCACGTCCGTATCGACTTCGACCTGCTGACCCCGGCCGGGATCGGCCGGTTCCGGCGGTTCTCGCAGGAGCTGGCCGAGCTGGTGGTGGCGCACGGCGGTTCGCTGTCCGGGGAGCACGGGGACGGGCAGGCCCGCGCCGAGCTGCTGCCGACGATGTACGGCGCGCGGACGGTGGCCCTCTTCGAGCGGGTCAAGGGACTGTGGGACCCCGACGACCTGCTCAACCCCGGGATGCTGGTCCGTCCGGCGCCCCTGGACGCGAACCTGCGTTTCGCCGTGCTGCCGCGCCGCCCGGTCGACGTGGCCTTCGGCTACGCGGCCGACGGCGGGGACTTCTCGGCGGCGGTGCGCCGGTGCGTCGGCGTCGCGAAGTGCCGTACGACCGAGGTGTCGGGCGCCGCGGTGATGTGCCCCTCCTTCCGGGTCACGGGCGAGGAGGAGCACTCCACGCGCGGGCGTGCCCGGCTGCTGCACGAGATGCTCGCCGGCGAGCTGGTGACCGACGGCTGGCGGTCGGCCGAGGTCCACGACGCGCTCGACCTGTGCCTGTCGTGCAAGGGGTGCCGGTCCGACTGCCCGGTCGGGGTCGACATGGCCACGTACAAGGCGGAGTTCCTGCACCACCACTACGCCGGACGGCGCCGCCCGGCCGCCCACTACGCCATGGGGTGGCTCCCGGTGTGGCTGCGCTGGGCGGCCCGCACGCGCACCGGGCCGCTGCTGAACGCGCTCGCCGCCCTGCCACCGCTCGCGTCGGCGGTGAAACGGCTCGGTGGAATCACACCCGAACGAGGGATCCCGCGCCTGGCGCGCGAGTCGTTCACCCGATGGTGGCGCACGCGGGCGGCCGCGGACCGCGGGGAGGGGGCGGGCGATCTGGTCGTCCTGTGGCCGGACACCTTCACCGAGCACCTGTCGCCGTCCGTGGGCCGGGCGGCCGTCCGCGTGCTGGAGGCGGCCGGACTGCGGGTGGCGCTCCCGCCGACGCTGCGCCTGCGCCGCCCTCCGGTGGGTGGCGCGGGCGCGACGCTGCTGAACCCTGTGTCCGTCCTGCGCGGCCGGGGCCGTGTCTGCTGCGGCCTGACGTACGTCTCCACCGGACAGCTGGACCGTGCCCGCGCGGTGCTGCGTCGCACCCTGGACCTGATGGAACCGGTGCTGGAGACCGAGGCGCCCGTCGTCGTCCTGGAACCGAGCTGTGCCGCCGCCCTGCGCACCGACCTGCCGGAGCTGCTGCCCGGTGACCCGCGGGCCCGCCGTCTGGCCGAGCGCGTCCTGACCTTCGCCGAGGCCCTCCAGCGCCACGCCCCCGGCTGGACCCCGCCCCGGCTGGACCGCCCGGTCGCCGGTCAGACCCACTGCCACCAGCACGCCGTGCTCGGCGACGCGGCCGACCGGCGCCTGCGGGCGGCGGCGGGTCTGACCGGTGAGCTGTCCGGCGGCTGCTGCGGACTGGCCGGGAACTTCGGTTTCGAGAAGGGCCACTTCGAGGTGTCGGCCGCCTGCGCCGAGGAACAGCTCCTGCCGTCGGTACGACGGGCCCCGGACGGCGCGGTGGTCCTCGCGGACGGCTTCTCCTGTCGCACCCAACTGGACCAGCTGGCCGGAGTGCGGGGGCGCCATCTGGCGGAGGTACTGGCGGAAGGGCTGGAGGGGCCGGCGGGGCTGGGCGGCTCGTGACCGTGGCCGCCGCGAGGCCGAGGGGCATGGGGTGCGGTCGGGGGCCGGGTGCGGTCGCGGGCCGGAGGGGTGCGCTGGGTAGTGGACCGTGGAGTCCGGCGGGGTGTGGCGCGTTGTGCGCTGTGGGGTGGCGGGGGGACATGGACAGGGGTGTACGGCGGCACGCCCCTGACTGCGTCCACTACCCTGGACCCAGCAGTACATCGCGATGCACAAGCCCCTAGCCCAGTACCTGGACCGCCCCGTGACCACGCCCAGCGCCGCCACCCCCGCCACCTCTTCCTCCCCGTCTCCGGTCAGCTCCGCGCCGGCCACCGCGCCCGCGCCCGGATCCCCGGGCCGTTTCGGCTCGCTCGGCCCGGTCGGGCTGGTGCTGGCCGGGGGCGTCTCGGTGCAGTTCGGCGCCGCGCTGGCCGTGACGCTGATGCCGCGGGCGGGCGCGCTCGGCGTGGTGACCCTGCGCCTGCTGGTGGCCGCGATCGTGCTGCTGGTGGTCTGCCGGCCCCGGCTGCGCGGGCACTCGCGCGCCGACTGGGGCACGGTCGTCGTCTTCGGTGTCGCGATGGCCGGGATGAACGGCCTCTTCTACCAGGCCGCCGCCCGCATCCCGCTCGGCCCCGCCGTCACCCTCGAAGTGCTCGGCCCGCTCGCCCTGTCGGTGCTGGCCTCGCGCCGCGCGATCAACTTCGTCTGGGCCGCCCTGGCCCTGGCCGGCGTCTTCCTGCTCGGCGGCGGGAGCTTCGACAGTCTCGACCCCGTCGGTGTCGCCTTCGCGCTGAGCGCGGGCGTGATGTGGGCGGCGTACATCGTCTTCAGCGCCCGGACCGGCCGGCGCTTCCCGCAGGCCGACGGGCTGGCGCTGGCGATGGCGGTCGGCGCGCTGCTGTTCCTGCCGCTGGGGATCGTCGAGTCCGGCTCGAAGCTGGTCGTCCCGACGACGTTCGCCCTGGGCGCGGGGGTGGCGCTGCTGTCCTCCGTCCTGCCGTACACCCTCGAACTGCTCGCCCTGCGCCGGCTGCCCGCCTCCACCTTCGCCGTCCTCATGAGCCTGGAACCGGCCCTCGCCGCCACGGCCGGCTTCCTCATCCTCGGCCAGGCCCTCACTGCCCTCCAGGCCATGGCGATCGTCCTGGTCATCGCGGCGAGCATGGGGGCGGTACGGACCCAGGTGGCGCGGAGCAAGGCGCCGCTTCCGGAGGCGCACCCGTAACCGGTGCCGGTTTTCGGCGCCGCGCGGCGGGACCATGAATTCATGCAAGCGTGCTTGATTGTTTCAGGGTCCGCTGCCATGCTCCACGCATGTCCGACCCGACGCTGGTGTTCGACGATCTGCGTGCTGAGAGTGACGAACTCGATCGGCTTGTCGCCGGGTTGAGTCCCGGGCAGTGGGGGCGGCCGACTCCGGCGCCCGGATGGAGCGTCGCCCATCAGATCGCCCACCTCGCCTGGACCGACCGGTCCGCCCTGCTCGCCGTCACCGACCCGGAGGGCTTCCAGGCGCTGGCCGAGGAGGCGCTCGCCGACCCGGGGACGTTCGTCGACCGGGGAGCGGAGGAGGGTGTCCGGCTGCCGCCGGGTGAGTTGTCGGCGCGCTGGCGGCAGGGGCGGGCCGCTCTCGACCGGGCGTTGCGAGCGGCGCCGCCCGGGTCCCGTTTCCCCTGGTACGGGCCGCCCATGTCGGCCGCCTCCATGGCGACCGGGCGGCTGATGGAGACCTGGGCGCACGGGCAGGACGTGGCCGACGCTCTCGGTGTGGTGCGCACACCCACCGACCGGCTCAGGCATGTGGTGCGCATCGGGGTGAGGGCGCGGGACTTCGCCTTCGGGGCGCACGGGCTGCCCGTGCCCGAGGAGGAGTTCCGCGTGGAGGTCCGCGGTCCCTCCGGGGAGCTGTGGACGTACGGCCCCGAGGACGCCCGGCAGCGTGTCACCGGGCCCGCCCTCGACTTCTGCCTCCTGGTCACCCAGCGCGCCCACCGCGCCGACCTCGCGGTACGCGCCGAGGGGCCGGACGCCGACCGCTGGCTGGACATCGCCCAGGCCTTCGCCGGCCCGCCCGGTGCCGGCCGGGCGCCCGAGGGGGCGGCCGGATGACCCTGCGCGTCGGCAACGCCTCCGGCTTTTACGGCGACCGGTTCGACGCCATGCGCGAGATGCTCACCGGCGGCGAACTGGACGTCCTCACCGGCGACTACCTCGCCGAGCTGACCATGCTCATCCTGGCCCGGGACCGGTTCAAGGATCCGGCGGCCGGCTATGCCCGTACCTTTCTGCGGCAGTTGGAGGAGTGCCTCGGACTCGCCCACGAGCGGTCGGTGAAGATCGTGACCAACGCGGGCGGGCTCCATCCCGCCGGGCTCGCCGAGCGGGTGCGGGAGTTGGCCGGGCGCCTCGGGATCCCGGTGCGCGTCGCCCATGTCGAGGGCGACGACCTCACCGCCGGCCTCCCCCGGGTCCTCGGCTCCGCCGCCTCCGCGGGGGACACCCCTCTCGCCGCCCACGCCTACCTCGGCGGCTTCGGGATCGCGGCCTGTCTGCGCGAGGGCGCCGACGTCGTGGTCACCGGGCGGGTGACGGACGCCGCCCTGGTCACCGGGCCCGCCGCCGCCCACTTCGGCTGGCAGCCGCAGGAGTACGACCGGCTGGCGGGCGCCGTCGTCGCCGGGCACGTGCTGGAGTGCGGCGCCCAGGCCACCGGCGGCAACTACGCCTTCTTCGCCGACCACGCCCTCGACCGGCTGCGCCGCCCCGGTTTTCCGCTCGCCGAGCTCCACGAGGACGGCAGCTGCGTGATCACCAAGCATCCCGGCACGGGCGGGGTGGTGGACATCGGCACGGTGACCGCCCAGCTGCTGTACGAGACGGGCGGCGCCCGGTACGCGGGGCCCGATGTCACGGCCCGGCTGGACACCGTGCGGCTCAGCCAGGACGGGCCCGACCGGGTGCGCGTCGAGGGGGTGCGCGGGGAGGCCCCGCCGCCCGTTCTCAAGGTCGGGCTCAACCGCCTCGGCGGCTTCCGCAACGAGGTCACCTTCGTCCTCACCGGCCTCGACATCGAGCGCAAGGCCGAACTGGTGCGGCGGCAGATGCGGGACGCCCTCGGGGCCGCCGGGTCGCCCCCCGGTGAGGTGCGCTGGGACCTCGTGCGGACCGACCGGCCCGACGCCGGCACCGAGGAGACGGCGAGCGCCCTGCTCCGGCTGGTCGTACGGGACCGGGACCCGCAGGCGGTGGGACGGGCGTTCAGCGGGGCCGCCGTGGAACTGGCGCTCGCCGGATACCCCGGCTTCCACATGCCGGCGCCTCCCGGGAAGGGCGCGCCCTACGGCGTCTTCGAGGCCGTGTACGTCCCCCAGGACGCCGTCGAGCAGGTGGCCGTCCTCGACGACGGCCGCCGTGTCGCCGTGGCACCACCCCGACAGACGCGCGCACTCGAGGACGTGGCGCGGCCGCCGCTGCCGGAGCCCCTGCCGGACGGCCCGACCCGGCGCGCCCCGCTCGGACGCGTCGCCGGGGCGCGCAGCGGCGACAAGGGCGGCGACGCCAACGTCGGCGTGTGGGCGCGCTCGGAGCAGGGCTGGCGCTGGCTCGCGCACGCGCTGACCACCGAGACGTTCCGGCTACTCGTCCCCGAAAGCCGGACGCTGACCGTGGAACGGCACGTCCTGCCCCATCTGCGCGCCCTCAACTTCGTCGTCGAGGGGATCCTCGGCGAGGGCGCCGCCACCCGGCACCGGTTCGACCCGCAGGCCAAGGCCCTGGGCGAATGGCTGCGCTCCCGCCACCTGGACATACCGGAGGCCCTCCTTTGACGGTCCTTTCCTCCGCCCTGGACACCGGCTCCGCCGAGTACGAGGCGCACCGCGAGGCCATGCTCGGCAAGCTCGCCGCACTCGACGCCGAGCACGCCAAGGCGCTCGCGGGCGGCGGCGCGAAGTACGTCGAGCGGCACCGGCGGCGCGGCAAACTGCTCGCCCGTGAGCGGATCGAGCTGCTCCTCGACCCCGACACGCCCTTCCTGGAGCTGTCGCCGCTGGCCGGGTGGGGCAGCGACCACACCGTGGGCGCCTCGCTGGTCACCGGGATCGGGGTCGTGGAGGGCGTGGAATGCCTGATCACCGCCAACGACCCGACCGTGCGCGGCGGCGCCAGCAATCCGTGGAGCCTGCGGAAGGTGCTGCGGGCCAACGACATCGCGCTCGCCAACCGGCTGCCCTGTATCAGCCTCGTCGAGTCCGGGGGCGCCGACCTTCCGTCCCAGAAGGAGATCTTCATCCCCGGCGGCGCCGTCTTCCGTGACCTGACCCGGCTGTCGGCGGCCGGCATCCCGACCGTCGCCGTCGTCTTCGGCAACTCCACAGCCGGGGGCGCCTACGTCCCCGGCCTGTCCGACCACGTGATCATGGTCAAGGAGCGGGCCAAGGTGTTCCTCGGCGGTCCGCCCCTGGTGAGGATGGCCACCGGCGAGGAGAGCGACGACGAGTCCCTGGGCGGCGCCGAGATGCACGCGCGCGTGTCCGGTCTCGCCGACCACTTCGCCGTCGACGAGCCGGACGCCCTGCGGCAGGCCCGCCGGGTCGTCGCCCGGCTCAACCACCGCAAGGCCCACCCCGATCCGCCCGCCGCGCCGCCGCCCCTGTACGACGAGGAGGAACTGCTGGGGATCGTTCCCGGCGATCTGCGGATCCCCTTCGACCCGCGCGAGGTCGTCGCCCGGATCGTCGACGCCTCCGACTTCGACGAGTTCAAACCGCTGTACGGAACGAGCCTGGCCACCGGCTGGGCCACCCTGCACGGCCATCCCGTCGGCATCCTCGCCAACGCCCAGGGCGTGCTGTTCAGCGAGGAGTCGCAGAAGGCGGCCCAGTTCATCCAGCTCGCCAACCAGCGGGACGTACCGCTGCTGTTCCTGCACAACACCACCGGCTACATGGTCGGCCGGGAGTACGAGCAGGGCGGCATCATCAAGCACGGCGCGATGATGATCAACGCGGTGGCCAACTCACGCGTCCCGCACCTGTCCGTCCTCATGGGGGCGTCCTACGGCGCCGGGCACTACGGCATGTGCGGACGGGCCTACGACCCCCGCTTCCTGTTCGCCTGGCCCAGCGCCAAGTCCGCCGTCATGGGACCGCAGCAGCTCGCGGGCGTGCTGTCGATCGTGGCCCGGCAGTCGGCGGCGGCCAAGGGGCAGCCGTACGACGACGAGGCGGACGCCGCGCTGCGGGCGATGGTGGAGCGGCAGATCGAGTCCGAGTCGCTGCCGATGTTCCTGTCCGGGCGGCTGTACGACGACGGCGTCATCGACCCGCGCGACACCCGCACCGTCCTCGGCCTGTGCCTGTCGGCCGTCCACACCGCGCCCTTCGAGGGCGTGCGCGGCGGCTTCGGCGTCTTCCGGATATGAGGGATCCCTTGATTTCTTCCCTGCTCGTCGCCAACCGCGGCGAGATCGCCTGCCGTGTCTTCCGCACCTGCGCCGAGCTGGGCATCCGGACGGTCGCCGTGCACTCGGACGCCGACGAGCACGCGCTGCACACGCGCGTGGCCGACACCGCCGTACGCCTGCCGGGTGCGACGCCCGCCGAGACGTACCTGCGCGGCGACCTGATCGTGCGCGCGGCGGTGGCGGCCGGCGCGGACGCCGTGCACCCCGGCTACGGATTCCTCGCCGAGAACGCCGGCTTCGCACGGGCCGTCCTGGACGCGGGCCTGGTCTGGATCGGGCCGCCCCCGCGGGCCGTCGAGGCGATGGCGTCCAAGACCCGCGCCAAGGAGCTGATGGGCGTCCGGCCCCTGCACGACGTCACCGAGGCCGACCTGCCGGTCCTCGTGAAGGCCGCCGCGGGCGGCGGCGGGCGCGGGATGCGGATCGTACGGCGGCTCGAGGACCTGGACGCCGAACTGGCCGCCGCGCGCGCGGAGGCGCTGAGCGCCTTCGGCGACGGCGAGGTGTTCGTCGAGCCGTACCTCGGGGGCGAGGCGGGCGGGCGGCACGTGGAGGTGCAGGTCCTCGCCGACACCCACGGCACCGTGTGGACGCTGGGCACACGGGACTGCTCCCTCCAGCGGCGCCACCAGAAGGTCGTCGAGGAGGCCCCGGCGCCCGGACTCCCCGCGGACACCGAGCGGGAGGTGCGCGAGTCGGCCGTACGGGCCGCGCGGGCCGTCGACTACACCGGTGCGGGGACCGTCGAGTTCCTGGTGGCCGGCGGCCGTGCGCACTTCCTGGAGATGAACACCCGCCTCCAGGTGGAACACCCGGTCACGGAGGCCGTGTTCGGCGTGGACCTGGTCGCCCTCCAGATCCGTGTCGCCGAGGGCCACGCCCTGGACGCCGAACCGCCCCCCGCGCGCGGGCACGCGGTCGAGGCCCGCCTGTACGCCGAGGACCCGGCCCGCGACTGGGCCCCGCAGACCGGCACCCTGCACCGCCTGTCCGTCCCCGGAGTTCGCCTGGACACCGGCTACGGCGACGGGGACACGGTCGGCGTCCACTACGACCCGCTGCTCGCCAAGGCCGTCGCCCACGCCCCCACGCGCGCGGAGGCGCTGCGCAAGCTCGCCGGCGCGCTGGAGCGGGCCGTCGTCCACGGCCCGGTCACCAACCGGGACCTGCTGGTGCGGTCCCTGCGGCACGAGGAGTTCGCCACCGGCCGGATGGACACCGGCTTCTACGACCGCCACCTCGCCGAACTGACCGCCCCCGCCCCCGACCCGTACGCGCCCCTGGCCGCCGCGCTCGCCGACGCGCACGGTCGCTCCCGCTTCGGAGGCTGGCGCAACGTGCCCTCGCAACCGCAGGTCAAGCGGTACCTGATGGCGGGCGAGGAGCACGAGGTGCGCTACCGGCACAGCCGCACGGGGCCGGTGCCCGACGCCTTGGGGGTGCGGGTGGTGCACGCGGACGCGCGCCTGGTCGTCCTCGAGGTCGGCGGCGTCCGTCGCCGGTACGAGATCGCCCGCTACGGCGACCGGGTGCACGCGGGGCCGACCGCGCTCACCGCCCTGCCCCGCTTCCCCGACCCCGTCGTCCAGCGTCTCCCCGGCTCACTGCTGGCGCCCATGCCCGGCACCGTCGTGCGCGTCGCCGACGAACTGGCCGTGGGCGACGCCGTACGGGCCGGACAGCCGCTGCTGTGGCTGGAGGCGATGAAGATGGAGCACAAGATCTCCGCGCCCGTCACGGGCACGCTCAGCGCCCTGCACGCCGCACCCGGCCGCCAGGTCGAGGTCGGTGCCCTGCTCGCCGTCGTAGAGGCCACCCGGGAGGATCAGTGAGCGTCACGCTGGAAACCGATGAACACAAGGACCTGCGCGCCGCCGTGGCGGCCCTCGGCAAACGCTACGGCCGCGCCTACCTCACCCGCACCGTCGCCG
The DNA here is from genome assembly GCF_052663305.1 of Streptomyces cyslabdanicus. Lineage (NCBI taxonomy): Bacteria > Bacillati > Actinomycetota > Actinomycetes > Kitasatosporales > Streptomycetaceae > Streptomyces > Streptomyces cyslabdanicus. Next base: position 41,637 of record NZ_JBQRUW010000028.1, on the reverse strand, counting down.
AGGGACGTCCTCCCACCGAACTCTGGTCCGAGGCGGGCAAGCTCGGTTACCTGGGCGTCAACCTGCCGGAGGCATACGGCGGGGGAGGCGCCGGCGTCACCGAACTCTCCATCGTGCTGGAGGAACTGGGCGCGGCCGGCTGCCCCCTGCTGATGATGGTCGTCTCGCCCGCCATCTGCGGCACCGTCATCGCCCGGTTCGGCACCGAGGAGCAGAAGAGCGCCTGGCTGCCGTCACTGGCGAACGGCACCCGCACCATGGCCTTCGGTATCACCGAACCCGACGCCGGCTCCAACTCCCACCGCATCACCACCACCGCCCGCCGCGACGGCGCCGACTGGGTGCTCAGCGGCCGCAAGGTGTTCATCTCCGGTGTCGACATCGCCGACGCCGTCCTGGTCGTCGGCCGCACCGAGGACGCGCGCACCGGTCGCCTCAAGCCCTGCCTGTTCATCGTCCCGAGGGACGCGGACGGTTTCCAGCGGCGGCCCATCGACATGGAACTCACCGCCGCCGAGAAGCAGTTCGAGCTGGTCATGGACGAGGTACGGCTGCCCGCCGACGCGCTCGTCGGTGGGGCAGAGGACGCGGGCCTGCTGCAACTGTTCGCCGGGCTCAACCCCGAGCGCATCATGACCGCCGCCTTCGCCATCGGCATGGGGCGCCACGCGCTCGGCCGGGCCGTGGAGTACGCGCGCGAACGCACCGTCTGGAAGGCCCCCATCGGCTCCCACCAGGCCATCGCCCACCCGCTCGCCCAGGCCCACATCGACCTCGAACTCGCCCGCCTGATGACGGGGAAGGCGGCCCACCTGTACGACGCGGGCGACGACGTGGGCGCGGGCGAGGCCGCCAACATGGCCAAGTACGCGGCCGGTGAGGCCTGCGTACGGGCCGTCGACCAGGCCGTGCACACCCTCGGCGGCAACGGCCTCACCCGCGAGTTCGGGCTCGCCTCGCTGATAACGGCCGCACGCGTGGCCCGTATCGCACCGGTGAGCCGGGAGATGATTCTCAACTACGTCTCCCACCAGACCCTGGGTCTGCCCAAGTCGTACTGACCCGCCCGCCGTGTGCGAGGAGGAACCGTGTTCCGCAGCGAGTACGCAGACGTCCCGGCCGTAGAACTGCCCATCCACGAGGCCGTCCTGGGCCACGCGTCCCGGTTCGGCCGGGCGCCCGCCCTGATCGACGGCACGGACGGCACCACCCTCACGTACGAACAGGTGAACCCCTTCCACCGGCGTATCGCCGCCGCGTTCGCCGAGGCTGGCGTGCGCAAGGGCGACGTCCTCGCCCTGCACAGTCCGAGCACGGTCCTGTTCCCCGTGGCCTTCTACGCCGCCACGCGCGCGGGTGCCTCGGTCACCACCGCGCACCCGCTCGCCACGCCGGAGGAGTTCGCCACGCAGCTGAGGGACTCCGTGGCCCGCTGGATCGTCACCGTCTCCCCGCTGCTCCCGGCGGCCCGGCGGGCGGCCGAACTGGCGGGCGGGGTGGAGGAGATATTCGTCTGCGACCGCGCTCCCGGGCACCGTTCGTTCCTCGACCTGGTCGCGGGCGCCGCACCCGAGCCGGCCGTGCCCATCGACCCGGCCGAGGACGTCGCGGCGCTGCCGTACTCCTCGGGGATGACCGGCACCCCCAAGGGCGTGATGCTCACCCACCGGCTCGCCTCCGGCAAGATCCGGCGGCGGCTGCGGGAAGCGGGGGAGCGGCCGTGACGGCGATCGGACGCACGCGCGCGCGTGCCGTGGAAACCCTCAGCCTCGACTCGCCCGACCGCCGCAACGCCCTGTCGGCGCCGCTCGTCGCGGAACTCGCTGCCGCGCTCACCGACTGCGCCGAGGACCCCGCCGTGCGCGCCGTCGTCCTCACCCACACCGGCAGCGCCTTCAGCGCGGGCGCCGACCTTCACGACCCGCCACGCCCCGAGGCGATGGCCGCCCTGCTGCGGCAGATCGTCGCGCTGCCCAAGCCGGTCGTCGCCCGCGTCACCGGGCACGTCCGCGCCGGCGGTCTCGGCCTGCTCGCGGCCTGCGACATCGCCGTCGCCTCGCACCGGGCCACCTTCGCGTTCACCGAGGTGCGCGTCGGGGTGGCCCCCGCGCTCATCTCGCTGCCCCTGCTGCCCCGCGCCGACCCGCGCGCGCTGGCCCGCCACTGCCTCACCGGGGAACGGTTCGACGCGGCCGAGGCGGCCAGGACCGGCGTGGTGACGGCGGCCGGTGACGACGCCGACGCCGTGCTGGAGCCGATCCTCGACGGTCTGCGCCGCTCCTCCCCGCAGGCGCTGGCCGAGACGAAACGGCTGCTCACGGCTAGGGTGCTGGAAGCCTTCGACCGGGACGCGGCCGGCCTGACCGCGCTCTCGGCCCGGCTTTTCTCCTCCGCGCAGGCGCGCGAGGGCATGGCGGCCTTCCTCGAACGACGGGATCCGGAATGGGTGGTGTGATCACACACGACCGCGCGGAACGCGCCCCCAAGCAGGACCGCAGCCGGGCCACCCGGCAGCGGCTCCTCCAGGCCGCCGTGGCCTGCCTCGCCGAACACGGCTGGGCCGGGTCCACGGTCTCGGTGGTCGCCGAACGCGCCGGCGTCTCCCGCGGCGCCGCCCAGCACCACTTCCCCACCCGCGAGGACCTGTTCACCGCCGCCGTCGAGTACGTGGCCGAGGAACGCTCCACCGCCCTGCGCGCCCTGTTCCCCGCGGGCGCGGGCGGCGACCGGCGGGCCGTGGTCGCCGCCCTCGTCGACCTCTACACCGGGCCCCTCTTCCGGGCCGCCCTCCACCTGTGGGTGGCCGCCTCCGACGAGGCCCAACTGCGCCCCCGTGTCACCGAACTGGAGGCGCGCGTGGGCCGTGAGACCCACCGGATAGCGGTCGAGCTGCTGGGCGCGGACGAGTCCCGCCCCGGCACCCGCGAAACCGTCCAGGGCTTCCTCGACATGGCCCGCGGCCTCGGCCTCGCCAACCTCCTCACCGACGACACCGCCCGCCGCGAACGCGTGGTCGCCCAGTGGGCGGTCCTGCTGGAGGACGCGCTGGGTCGCGGCCCGGCCTCCGCGTGAACCGGGAGTGAACCGGGCCACACCCGTATCGCGTGTCCGGCAGTACTCTGTGCGCATGTCTGTGCTGCTCGTGCGACGCCGCCACGTGGACTACGTGCGCGTCACGAGCATGGGCTGTCGGCGCTCTGCCTGACCCGGCCCTCTCCGCGGCGACCCGATCGCCCGCATCCCTCACCCGGTTTCTCTCATCCGGCACCCGTGCCGCGCGCCCACCCATGGCCGCTGCCCGGGACCCGTACACCCTGCGGACGTGACCCATGACGAACACCGCGACGACCCCGTCGTACGACCAGCTCCCCCTCATCGACCTCGCCGCGGCCGACCGCGGTCCCCGGGAACGGGCGCTGCTGCACGAGCAGTTGCACGCCGCCGCCCACGACGTGGGTTTCTTCCAGCTCGTCGGGCACGGCGTCACCCGGGCCGAGACCGACGCGCTGCTCGACGCCATGCACGCCTTCTTCCGGCTCCCCGAGGCCGACCGCCTCGCCCTGGACAACATCAACTCGCCCCACTTCCGCGGCTACACGCGCACCGGGGACGAGCGCACCGGCGGCGCCCGCGACTGGCGCGACCAGCTCGACATAGGCGCCGAGCGGCCCGCCCGCGTCCCCGGTCCCGGCGAGCCCGCGTACTGGTGGCTCCAGGGCCCCAACCAGTGGCCGGCCGCCCTGCCCGAGCTGCGCACCGCCGCACTCGCCTGGATCGACCGGCTCGGCGCCGTCGCCCGCAGGCTGCTGCACGAACTGCTCACCGCCATCGGCGCGCCCGCCGACTTCTACGACCCGGTCTTCGGCGAGTACGCCCACCCGCACCTCAAGCTCGTCCGCTACCCGGGCAGCGCCGGCGACGGCACCGACCAGGGCGTCGGCGCCCACAAGGACTACGGCTTCCTCACCCTGCTGCTCCAGGACGGGATCGGCGGGCTCCAGGTGCAGCGCGCGGACGGGCTCTTCCACGACGTGCCGCCGATCGAGGGCGCGTTCGTGGTCAACCTCGGTGAGCTGCTGGAGGTCGCCACCAACGGCTACCTCGTGGCCACCAACCACCGGGTGGTCTCCCCGCCCGGCGCGACCGAGCGGTTCTCGGTGCCCTTCTTCTACAACCCGCGCCTGGACGCCCGTGTCGCCCCGCTGCCCTTCCCGCACGCCACCGTCGCGCCCGGCGTCACCGACGACCCGGGCAACCCGCTGTTCGCGGACTACGGTCTGAACGAGCTGAAGGGGAAGATGCGCGCCCACCCGCTGGTCGCCCAGCGGCATCACGCGGAGCTGCTGAGCCCCGCGTGACGCCGCGTGTGCCGACCGGGCGCGGTCAAGTGCCCGGTCAGCGCGTGATGTCGGCGTAGCCCGCGATCTCCCGCAGGCCGCGCGGACCGGGACCGACGTAACGGGCGGAGGGGCGCACCAGCCGGCCGGTGCGCTTCTGCTCCAGGATGTGCGCCGACCAGCCCGCCGTACGCGCGCACGTGAACATCGACGTGAACATGTGCGCCGGCACCTTGGCGAAGTCCAGCATGATCGCCGCCCAGAACTCGACGTTCGTGGCCAGCACCCGGTCCGGCCGGCGGTTGTGCAGCTCCTCCAGGGCGGCCTTCTCCAGGGCCTCGGCGACCTCGTACCGCGGGGCGCCGAGCTCCCGGGCGGTACGGCGCAGCACGCGCGCGCGTGGGTCCTCGGCCCGGTACACCCGGTGACCGAAGCCCATCAGCCGCTCACCGCGGTCCAGGGCCTGCTTGACGTAGCCCTCCGCGTCCCCGGTCCGCTCGATCTCCTCGATCATGCCCAGGACCCGGGAGGGCGCGCCGCCGTGCAGCGGGCCGGACATGGCGCCCACCGCGCCCGACAGGGCGGCCGCCACGTCGGCGCCGGTGGAGGCGATGACGCGGGCGGTGAACGTGGAGGCGTTCATGCCGTGCTCGGCGGCGGACGTCCAGTACGCGTCGACGGCCGCCACGTGCTTGGGGTCGGGCTCGCCCTGCCAGCGGATCATGAACCGCTCGGTGATGGAGCGGGCCTTGTCGATCTCCCGCTGCGGCACCATCGGCACGCCCTGCCCGCGTGCCGACTGGGCGACGTACGACAGCGCCGTGACGGCGGCCCGCGCCAGGTCGTCGCGCGCCTGCTCCACGTCGATGTCGAGGAGCGGTTTCAGGCCCCACACCGGGGCGAGCATCGCCAGCGCCGACTGGACGTCCACGCGGATGTCCCCGGAGTGCACGGGGATCGGGAACGGCTCGGCGGGCGGCAGGCCCGGATCGAAGGCGCCGTCGACCAGCAGTCCCCAGACGTTGCCGAAGGAGACCTGACCGACGAGTTCCTCGATGTCGACGCCCCGGTACCGAAGGGCGCCGCCCTCCTTGTCCGGTTCGGCGATCTCCGTCTCGAACGCGATGACTCCTTCGAGACCGGGTACGAAGTCGGACATCGGGCGGCTCCTTGTGGTCTGTGCGGCAGAGGATGCGAGGGGTGCTGCTGGGGTGGTGGTTACCTGCTGGTGCGACTGCAACTGGTGCGACTGCGAGTGGTGCCAGTGGTGCGACTGGTGCTGCTGGTGCGACTGGGACGGCGGCCTGGTGCGGGACGTCGGGTGGTGGGCCGTCCACCGGCGGATCCACGGTCGCGTCCCGTGACTCGCGGTCCTTGGCGGGCATCCTTGCGGGCATCCCTGTGATGCCCCGTGCGACCGGCTGCCGCCCAACCGGAACGACAGCAGCACCATAACCCCGAGTGCCACAAAAAGGGAGTGGAGGCGGCACTCAGTGCCACCCGGGGTTCGTGGCGAAGGGCGTGGGTGCCCCGCGGGAGCGCCCGGCGGATACGGCAAGATGATCGCGTGACCGACCGAGAAGCCGGGGAGACCGCCCCCTTCGACCTCGCCTCCATGCGCATGCACTACCGGGCCGAGGGGCTGGCCGAGGCCGACCTGGCCGCCACCCCCGTCGCCCAGTTCGCGCGCTGGTTCCAGCAGGCCGCGACCGAGGGCCGGCTGTTCGAGCCCAACGCCATGGTCGTCTCCACCGCGGACGCCGACGGCCGGCCCAGCTCCCGCACGGTGCTGCTCAAGTCCTTCGACGAGCAGGGCTTCGTCTTCTACACCAACTACGACTCCCGCAAGGGCCGCGACCTGGCCGGGAACCCGTACGTCTCCCTGCTCTTCCCCTGGCACCCCATGGCCCGCCAGGTCATCGTCCAGGGCGTGGCCCGCCGCACCGGCCGCGACGAGACCGCCGCCTACTTCCGCACCCGCCCGCACGGTTCCCAGCTCGGCGCCTGGGCCAGCGCCCAGTCCACGGTGGTCGCCGGCCGCGCGGAGCTCGACGCCTCCTACGCCGACCTGGCCGCCCGCTACCCCGAGGGCGAGCAGGTGCCCGTCCCGCCGCACTGGGGCGGCTTCCGGGTCGCCCCGCGGTCGGTGGAGTTCTGGCAGGGCCGCGAGAACCGCCTGCACGACCGCCTGCGGTACGTCGCCGAGCCGGACGGCGGCTGGCGCGTGGAGCGGCTGAGCCCCTGAGGCGACCCCGGGGCGTGGATGCCGTATTGACACGGCTCTGGTCCAGACCTCACCGTGATCCGCGACACACAGTCGCCCCCGAAGGGACGGACCACGCATGAGCGACCGCACGCCGGCCGGGCAGTTCCTCGACGCCGCCATCGGCCTGCTCCAGCGGGTCCGGGACGAGGAGGCCGAGCAGATCGCCGCGGCCGGGACGCTGCTCGCCGACACCGTGGCCGCCGGCGGCCGCCTGTTCGCCTTCGGTGCCGGCCACTCCTCCCTCGCCGCCCAGGACCTCGTCTACCGCGCCGGCGGGCTGGCCCTGATGAACCTGCTCGCCGTTCCCGGCACCGTCGGCGTCGACGTCGTGCCCGCCACCCTCGGCTCCGCCCTGGAACGCGTCGACGGCCTCGCCACCGCGGTCCTGGACAGCTCCCCCCTCCGCTCCGGCGACGCCCTGGTCGTCGTCTCGCTGTCCGGGCGCAACGCCCTGCCGGTGGAGATGGCCATGCGTGCCCGCGCCCTCGGCGTGCGGGTCGTCGGCGTGACCTCGGTGGCCTACGCGACCGAGACCACCTCCCGGAACGCCTCGGGGACGTTCCTGAAGGACCACTGCGACATCGTCCTCGACTCCAAGATCGCGGTCGGGGACGCCGAACTCACCCTCGACACCGTCGCGGCCCCCTTCGCGCCCGCCTCCACCGTCGTCACCTCCGCCCTCCTCCAGGCGGTCATGGCCACCACCGCCGGCGTCCTCGCCGACCGCGGCATCGAACCGCCGCTGCTGCGTTCCGGCAACGTCGACGGCGGCCACGAGTGGAACGCCCAGGTCTTCGACCGGTACGCCGACCGGATCTTCTACCGGCACTGACCGGACCGCACGCGCTCGCGCACGGCGTCGGTCCCCGCGCACGGGAATTTCCCCGGACGGCAATTCCTTCCATGTTCTGGGAACCCGGTGTGTGCTGGGTCACGTTCCAGTTGAATGATGGGCAGTGAGCGAAACGACGCGCCGTACGTGCGGACGCAGCCTGCAGGGGGTCCAGGTGAGTGCTTCCCGGCGTAGAGGGGCCACCGACGAGCTGGGGCCGGACGAGCCCGAGCCCGAGCGGGACGGCTCGCAGGGGCCCGACGCCCACGACGGCTCCGACCTGCTGGCCGCCCTCCTCGACGGGATGGACGCGGCCCTGTGCGCCTTCGACGCCGACGGGGTCGTCACGCACTGGAACCGTGAGGCCGAGCGCATCCTGGGCTGGACCGCCGCCGAGGCCGTCGGACGGCACGGCTTCGCCGGCTGGGCCGTGCGCAGCGCGGACGCCGAGGAGGTCGAGGGGCGGCTGATGTCCGCCATGCACGCCCCCGGACGCCAGGTGCACGAGTTCGCGCTGCTCACCAAGGACGGCGGCCGCGTCCTGGTGCGGACCCAGTCCGCGGTCGTGCACGGGCCCGACGGCAAGCCCGCCGGCCTGTACTGCGCCTTCAGCGAGGTGCACGCGCAGATCGACCTGGAGCGGTCCATCGCGCTCAGCGAGGCCCTGTTCGAGGACGCCTTCTGGGGAGTCGTCCTCGTCGACGCCGACCTGCGGCCCGCCGTCGTCAACCCCTACGCGGCCCAGGCCCTCGGCATCGGCCGCACGGCGGCCCTGGGCCGGCCGCTCGGCGAACTGCTCGCCCAGGGCGCGGAGGAACTGGAGAGCGCGCTCACCCACGTGCTGGCCGAGGGCGCCCCGCCCGCCCCCGCGGAGCTCTGGGTGGGCGTACGCACCGCGGAGGGCGACCGGCGGCGCTGCTGGCGCAGCGGGTTCGTCCGGCTCGCCTCACCGCTCGCCGAGGAACCGGTACCGCTCGGCGTCGCCTGGCTCTTCGCCGACGTCACCGAGGCCAAGCAGGGCGAGCAGGAGGCCGCGCTGCTGCGGTTCCGCGGCAACCAGCTGCACCGGGCCGCCCGTGCCGCCGCCGAGTGCGAGGACCCGGCCGAGGCCGCCACCGTCCACCTCGACTTCGCCCTCGCCGGCTTCGCCGACCACGCCCTGATCGACCGGGTGGCGGGCGTGGCCCCGGCCGACTCCGAGACGGCGGCCCCGGTCCGGCTGGTCCGCGTCGCGGCCACCCCCTCCGGCGGCCCCGGGCCCAGCCTGCTCACCGGGCAGGCCGGGCTGCCCGTCCGCTACGGAACGGGACACCCCGCCCTCCAGTGCGTCGAGCGGGTCGGCTCCGTGCGGGCCTCCGTCGGGTCCGTACCGGCCGACCGGGCGCGTGAGTGGGCCGAGGCCCGGCAGTGGCCGTCGGACACCGTGCACGCCCTGTGCGCGGTGCTGCGCAGCCGTGGACGCACCCTCGGCGTCGTGACCTTCCTGCGCGGCTCCGGCCGAGCCCCCTTCGAGCGTGCCGACGCGGCCTACGCCGAGGACGTGGCCGCACGCATCGCGGCGGTCCTGGACCTCGCCCTCCTGGCGAAGGACGCCCGCGCCTGACCGCACGAGAGTGCCTTGCCGCGCCGGCGCACCGGCCGGCGTGAAAAAAACCTGTTGAGTATCGCCGGTCCGTTTCCTAGGGTGTTGTGCACACACGAAGGGAGGTGATCCGGTAGATGAGTGAGACCCGGACGCGTGAGGTGGCTGCGGGCTAGCGGCCCGTCACCCCACCCTGTGCGGTGCCGGACCGGCGCGTGAGGACACGTGCGGCCGGCCCCATTCCAAGCAGTCACCCGACCCGCGAGCTGCCGGTACGTCCGGCCGGCTCCTCCGCCGAGGCGGAGGGACCCAGCTCGCGGGTCGTCTGCGTTTCGCGAGGCCTGCCCGGTTGTCAGTGGGATGCGTCAGAATTGACTCCAGGGCCAGCGCACGCGCCGGGGAGCCGCCGGGCTTCCGGCCGAGGTAATCGAGGGGCACGTATGTCCGGACTGATCGACACCACGGAGATGTATCTCCGCACCATCCTCGAGCTGGAGGAGGAAGGCGTCGTCCCCATGCGCGCCCGGATCGCGGAGCGACTGGACCAGAGCGGGCCGACGGTGAGCCAGACGGTCGCGCGGATGGAGCGCGACGGCCTGGTCTCGGTGGCCCCGGACCGGCATCTGGAGCTCACGGACGAGGGCCGCCGGCTGGCCACGCGCGTGATGCGCAAGCACCGGCTCGCCGAGTGCCTGCTGGTCGACGTGATCGGCCTGGAGTGGGAGCAGGTGCACGCCGAGGCCTGCCGCTGGGAGCACGTGATGAGCGAGGCCGTGGAGCGCAGGGTGCTGGAACTGCTGCGGCACCCGACCGAGTCGCCCTACGGCAACCCGATCCCGGGCCTGGAGGAGCTGGGCGAGAAGGACGGCGCCGACCCCTTCCTGGACGAGGGGATGGTGTCGCTGTCCGACCTCGACCCGGGGGCCGACGGCAAGACGGTGGTCGTCCGCCGGATCGGCGAGCCGATCCAGACGGACGCGCAGCTGATGTACACGCTGCGCCGCGCGGGCGTGCAGCCCGGCTCGGTGGTCAGCGTGACGGAGTCGGCGGGCGGGGTGCTGGTCGGCAGCGGCGGCGAGGCGGCGGAGCTGGACACGGAGATCGCCTCTCACGTCTTCGTCGCCAAGCGCTGAGCGGGCCGCCGCCGGGCCGCCGGTCCGGCTCGCCGTGATCCCCCGTCCGTGGCTCAGCGCGTCGAAGCGCAGCGCGCGGCCGCCGGGCGTGCGAGGCTGTCGCGAAAGGCGTGGGGTGTGAAGGAGGGGTGGGGGAGATGTGCCGCAGATGTGGGGAAGGCCCCGGCGCCGTGCGGCGCCGGGGCCCTGCCTCCCCTTCAGCGACCCGGAGCCCCGAGCTCTCAGGGTCGTCCCCCGCGGACCCCTTTTCCCCGAGTGGTCCGCCTCCCGTTGAAGATCTCCCCAGGGGGGCGGCGATCAATCCTGGCCAGGCGTCACTCGAACGAGGGGTGTTGGCGGCGGTGCCCGAATTTTCGAATAGGTATTCGATAATCTGAGTGCCCGCGTGGGAGGGCCCGCGGCCCGCGCTACAGGAATGTGCACGACGGCCTACAGAAGCGGAACACGGTTCCAGGGGGGTGCCAGGACCAATGGTGCGGCGCATCGACGTGACCGGGTCGGGCGGTGTACGGCTCGCCGCCTGGGAGTTCGCCGAGCCCCCGAAGGCCGTGCCGGGGCAGGTGAGGGAGCGGACGCCGGAGCGGTCCGACGCGGGACCCGGGCGGACCGACGGCGTGCTGTTACTGCACGGACTCATGGGCCGTGCCTCGCACTGGGCCACCACCGCCCGCTGGCTCTCCGGGCGGCACCGCGCCGTCGCCCTCGACCAGCGCGGGCACGGCCAGAGCGAGAAGTCGCCGCAGGCCGTCTACACCCGTGAGGCCTACGTGGAGGACGCCGAGGCCGCCCTCGAACAGCTCGGCCTCGGCCCGGCCGTCGTCATCGGGCACGCGATGGGCGCGCTGACCGCCTGGCAGCTGGCCGCCCGCCGCCCCGACCTGGTGCGCGCCGTCGTCATCTGCGACATGCGGGCCTCCGCGCTCGGCGCCGCCTCCCAGCGGGAGTGGGAGGACTGGTTCCGGGCCTGGCCGGTTCCCTTCGCCGCCCTCGCCGACGTACGGAAGTGGTTCGGCGAGGACGACCCCTGGGTGGAGCGCCCCAACCCGGCACGCGGCGAGTTCTACGCCGAGGTCATGCACGAGAGCGCGGACGGCTGGCGTCCCGTCTTCGATCCGCGGCAGATGCTGGCCTCCCGCGAGGCCTGGGTGTACGACGCCCACTGGGAGGAGCTGGCCCAGGTCCGCTGCCCGGCCCTCGTGCTCCGCGGCCTGGACGGCGAACTCGGCCGGGCCGAGGCCCAGGAGATGGTCCGCGTCCTGCCGCGCGGAGAGTACGCGGAGGTGGCCGACGCCGGTCACCTCGTCCACTACGACCAGCCGGAGGCCTGGCGGATGGCCATCGAACCCTTCCTGGAGGCGGTGCTCACCGGATGAGCCCCACCGCCACGTCCCCCACCGTGCCGACGGCCGTCCAGGAGGCATTCCTGAAGGCCTTCCACGCCGAGCGCCCGGCGGTCACCGCGGACGCCTTCCGCGCCGGGCGCTCGCCGGACGGGCGGGTTCCGTGTGGCTTCGGCGTCCACGTGGTCACCACGCGCCTGCGCTGACCGGGCCCCCGCCTCAGCCCTTGCTCACCGCCGTCAGGATCTCCGGCAGCCGGGCCGCCGTGCGTGGCGCCGCCAGACGCAGGCCCAGCAGGATGAGCGCCGCCCCGTACGTCGCGCCCACCGGCAGCAGCAGCCAGCTCCAGCTGCCGCCGGAGGCGCTGACGTTCGACCAGATGAGGAGGGCGATGAACGGCGAGCACAGCAGGGCCGCCGCGACCATGCCGCCGAAGATGGAGGCGAAGGCGAGACCGGCCTGACCGGCGGCCACGTTCTTGTGGCCCTCCTGCGGGATGGAGTACGGGAAGCGGGCCGACGTCCACGCCCCGGTCCCCAGCAACGCGCCGAGCAGGGCGAAGGACAGGCCGAGCACCTCCGGCAGCCGGCGCCACTCGCCGAGCAGGCCCGCCGTCAGCACCGTGACCAGGGTGGCGTACGGCAGGGTGATCAGCAGCAGGGCCAGCGCCCGCGCGCGCAGCTCGACGTAGGCGTCCCGCGGGGCCGAGATCGTCAGCGCGACCAGCCAGAACGCCGAGGTGTCCTGGCCGAACTGATTGTACATCTGGATGCCGAGCATGCCCGCGGCGAAGCAGGCGAAGTACGGCGTCCCGTTGTCCCGGACCGCGTTGAACACCGGGACGATCAGTCCGATGGCGAGCGAGGTCACCCAGGCCGCCTTGGTCTTCGGGTCGCGCCAGACGTAGCGCAGGCTGCGCTCCATGACGGTGCCGGTGCGGCCGGCCGGCAGCCACCGCGCCAGGCCGCCGCCCTCGCGGGCCCGCTCGCGCGCGGGAGCGTCGGCGGACTGGAGCGTCGAGGAGTCGGGCGAGGTCATCAGCCGGGTCAGGCTGCGCGACCACACCACCAGCAGGGCGGCCAGGGCGGCCGCGGTCAGCGCGAGCTGGGCCGTCGCCACGCCGTAGGAGCCCCTGCTCACCGAGTCCACCGCGCCCACCGCCGACGCGGGCGGCAGCCACCGCAGCACGTCCGCGACCGGGTCGAGCTGGCCCAGGCCCGCCGTCCCCAGGCGCTGCATGCCGAAGTTGACGACCTGCGCCCCGATCGCGATGACCAGCCCGCTGAGCACCGCCAGGTCCCGTCCCTTGCGGCTGGTCAGCAGCCGGACGTTGGCGGCGGCCACGGCCCGCGCGAGGGCCACGCACACCAGCAGCGTGAGCGCGAGGGCGAGGACCGCGACGACGGACGCCGCCGCCCCCTGCGCCACCGAGATCACACAGCCCACCAGCAGCAGCACCGTGAACAGCGGTCCGATGCCCACCAGGGACGCCGCCAGCAGGGCGCCGACCAGCGGTCGCGGCCGCAGCGGCAGCATCACCAGCCGGGTCGGGTCGAGGGTCTCGTCGCCGCTGGGGAAGAACAGCGGCATCACGGCCCAGCCCAGCGCCAGCACGGCCACGCCCAGCACGGCCACGGCGTCGATGTGCGCGTGGCCGCGCAGCGCGATCAGCGCGGTCATCTGGAGCGCGGCGAACAGCAGCGCGACGACGGCCGACGCGATGAACGCGGCACGCCGCCCGCCGGACTGCCTGAGCCCGTTGCGCAGCAGCGAGAGCTTCAGCCGTACGACGACGGGCGTGACCGAAGGGGCCCCGGTGCCGGTGCTCATCGGGAACCGCCGCCCAGCCAGTCAAGGTGGGATCCGGCGTCCCGGCCCTGCGCGCCGACGAGTTCGAGGAACGCCTGCTGAAGGGTGGGAGCCTCGCCGCGCACCTCGGCGAGCGTGCCCTGGGCGCGGATGCGGCCGGCGGCCATCACGGCCACCCAGTCGCACAGGGACTCGACCAGTTCCATGACGTGCGAGGAGAAGACGACGGTGGCGCCGGAGGCGGTGTACCGCTCCAGGACACCCCGGATGGTCTGCGCGGACACCGGGTCGACGCCTTCGAAGGGCTCGTCGAGGAAGAGGACCTCCGGGTTGTGCAGGAGCGCGGAGGCGAGTCCTATCTTCTTGCGCATGCCGGTCGAGTAGTCGACGACGAGCTTGTGCTGGGCGCCGGCGAGGTCCAGCACGTCCAACAGCTGCGTGGCCCGCCGGTCCACCTCGTCACCGGGCAGCCCGCGCAACCGCCCGGAGTACGACAGCAGTTCCCGGCCCGACAGCCGCTCGAAGAGCCGCAGCCCCTCGGGCAGCACGCCGATCCGCGCCTTCACCGCCACCGGGTCCCGCCACACGTCGTGCCCGACGACCTCCACGGTGCCCTGGTCGGGCCGCAGCAGCCCGGTCACCATGGAGAGCGTGGTGGTCTTCCCGGCCCCGTTCGGCCCGACCAGACCGATGAACTTCCCCGCGGGCAGCTCGAGATCGATCCCCGCGACGGCGACCTGCTCCCCGAACCGCTTCCAGAGCCCTTGCACGCGTACGGCGTTTGTACCCACTACGACTGCTCCCTCCGTCGGCATGAACCCTACGGGGCTCCCCGCCCGAGGGGCGCGGGACCGAGCTGATCCGGGGTTCCGCCCTGCGCGGGTGGCCTACCGGTCCCTTCCGCACGCGTACGCCAGCGGCGGGACCAGCTCCTCGACGTCCGGCAGCCACCGGTTGGCCGGCGTCGGCCGGCAGGCCCACTGCACGGCCCGGGACCCGCACCGTGTGGGCGGCGCCGCCACGTACGCCCCCTCGCCGAGGGCGACCAGGTCGAGGGAGGCCGGCGACCAGCCCAGCTTCCGTACCAGGTACGGCAGTTTCACGGACGTGCCCGGCAGCACGAAGAACTGCATCCGCCGCCCGGGGGTCAGGATCACCGGCCCCAGTGCCGACCGCATCCGCTCCAGCCGGGCCAGCGCGAGGAACCCGGCCGTCTCCGGCACGGAGACCGCGTCGAACGTACGGCCCGTGGGCAGCAGGATCGACGCCGTCGGCCGGTGCTGCCACATCCGGCGCACCGTGCTCGCGCTGCCGGTCGCCAGGGACGCCCAGTCCCCGCGCGCCGGGTGCGCGCCGGGCGCGGCGCACCCGGGGTCCGCGCAGGAGCAGCGCTGCATCCCGCCGACCGCCACCAGCCAGGTGCCGGGGAACACGTCCCAGTGGCGTTCCTCGGTGTAGCGAACGGCTGTGTCCAGCAGCGACTCCCCGCGCTGCTGGGGAACGTGACCGGCCACCCGGTCGGCGCTCTGTGCGGCCTGCGCGCCCGCGATCGTCTCTTTCACGCCCCACTCAACTGCCGCGCCCACCTGGAGTTACGGGCGGGTCGCGTGGGTGGACGCGCCGGGGTGGAGCACCCCCTCGGTGCCCGGGGCGCACGGGTGCACGGGCGGGGGCGCGCGGGAGGATCGCCGCCGGACACCGGGTAGATCCGTGGGGGGCGGCACCCACCTTCACCCCGGCAATCCTCACATGTCCCGCATTGTCGGTATGCCCACGGGGCATCGATCTCCACGGCCGGAGTTTCCGCCGGGGCGCGGATCGCGTCCGGCCGCGCAAGAGCCGTCAACCCGGTGCGTGGGCAGGCACCGCAGCCTCAGGGGGTTAACGCCATGGCCGCCAGGCCTCTCGTCGCGCGGCAGCCGAACGAACGGTTGCAGGCGCTCATCCAGGAAGCGGGCTGCTCGAACGCCGGGCTGGCCCGCCGGGTCAACATGTGCGGCGCCGAGCACGGCCTCGACCTGCGCTACGACAAGACGTCCGTGGCGCGCTGGCTGCGTGGACAGCAGCCGCGCGGCCGGGCCCCGGCGATCATCGCCGAGGCGATCGGCCGCAAGCTCGGCCGTACGGTCACGATCGACGAGATCGGCATGGCCAACGGCAAGAACCTCGCCTCCGGCGTGGGCCTTCAGTTCTCGCCGACGGTGCTCGGGGCCATCGAGCAGGTCTGCGAGCTGTGGCGCAGCGACGTGGGCCGCCGGGACTTCCTGTCCGGCTCCGCCGTCGCCGCCTCCGCGCTGGTCGAGCCGAGCCGTGACTGGCTGATCTCCGCGCCGGATCCGCAGGTGGCGCGGGCGGCCGGGTCGCGGGTGGGTCAGTCCGACGTCGCCGCCGTACGGGCCATGACGCAGGCGCTGGTCGACCTGGACCACAGCCACGGCAGCGGGCATGTGCGCCCGGTGGTCGTGCACTACCTCAACAGCGTCGTCTCCGGGCTGCTCGCCGGCTCCTACCGGGAGGCGGTGGGCCGCGACCTGTTCGCCGAGGTCGCCCGACTCACCGAACTCGCCGGGTACATGGCCGTCGACACCGGCCAACCGGGCCTGGCCCAGCGGTACTACATCCAGGCGCTCCGGCTCGCCCAGGCGGCCGGCGACCGCGGCTACGGCGGCTATGTGCTGGCCGCCTCCATGAGCCACCTCGCCGCACAGCTCGGAAACCCGCGGGAGATCGCGCAGTTGGCGCGCGCGGCGCAGGAGGGCGCGCGCGGCCGTGTGACACCGCGCGTGGAGGCGATGTTCCACGCGGCCGAGGCGCGCGGGCACGCCCTCATGGGCGACGCGCGGGCGGCCCAGCTCTCCGCCGGGCGGGCGGTGAGCGCGCTGGAGGCCGCTCAGCCGCACACCGGGGACGATCCGGCGTGGATCGCGCACTTCGACGAGGCCTATCTCGCCGACGAGTTGGCGCACTGCCACCGGGACCTGGGGCAGGCGGAGGCGGCGGCGCGGGCGGCCCGGGAGTCGCTGGCCGGGCACCCCGCGTCGCGGGCGCGGCGGCGGGCCATCGGCCATCTGCTGCTCGCCACCGCGCAGGTGCAGCAGCGCGAGGTCGAACAGGCCTGCAGCACCGCGCTGAAAGCGGTCGAGCTGCTGCGCACGCTGCGCTCCGACCGGGGCGCGGAGTACCTGGAGGACTTCCAGCAGCGCCTGGAGCCGTTCCGGGACGAGCCGGTGGTGCGGGAGTTCGGGGCACGGCTTCAGACGCGGGTGGCGGCGTGAGCGTGTTTCCGGGTTCCTCGGGCCGCTCATGTCCGTTGTGAGACCCGGGACATAAAGCAGCGTGCAGGGCGTGGGTTTTGTTACTGCCGTCACAGGGAAGGAGGTCTGGCCCTGTGCTGCGTGGCACGGGGCTCCGGGGACCCGGTAGCGTGAGCCGACGATTCCGAAGGTCCCCCATTCGTAGGAGTCCCGGTGACGCAGAGTGGACAGGGCGAGGAGCCCTCGGCGCGGCCCGCGCACGAAGGCATCGTGCTGCCCTCCGACGGTGGTGAGCCCCTGCTGCCGGGCATGCCCGGCGGACCGGGTGGCCACCCGGGTGCCGGGCAGCCGGCCGGTCGGGCCCCGGGGGCGACCCCGGCCGGCGGACAGGCCTGGGGCCAGCCGTGGGGCCCCGACCTGCAGCAGCAGCAGCCGCAGCAG
Organism: Streptomyces cyslabdanicus; assembly: GCF_052663305.1. Classification (NCBI taxonomy): domain Bacteria; kingdom Bacillati; phylum Actinomycetota; class Actinomycetes; order Kitasatosporales; family Streptomycetaceae; genus Streptomyces; species Streptomyces cyslabdanicus. The sequence continues at coordinate 24,643 of NZ_JBQRUW010000028.1, read as the reverse complement.
GATCAGGGCTGGCAGCAGGCGTGGGGCTCTCCGGAGCCGTACCAGCAGGGCCAGTGGGACGCGCAGGGCCAGGCGCCCCGGCATCCTGGCGCGGGCCCCCTGCCCCCGGAGAACGCCCCGTCCCACGGCGCCCCGCCGTACCAGCAGCCGGGCGCCGACCCCTACGGCGCCCCCGCGCACGGGCTGCCGCCCGCCGGTGCCGACCCCTACGGTGCCCCCGGCCACTCCATACCGCCGGGCGCGCACGGGCTGCCGTCCCCCGGGGCGGACCCGTACGCGGCCGGGCACGGCGCCCCCGCGCAGGTGATGCCGGGCGCCGACGAGGGAGCGACGCAGTACATCCCGCCGGTCCCCGGTGGGCCCGCGGACGAAGGGGCCACCCAGTTCCTGCCGCCCATGGGAGGCGCGGCGATGGACGAGGGGGCGACGCAGTACATTCCGCCGGTGGGGCCGGGAGCCATGCCGCCGGCGGCGGGCGGCGGTCCGGCCCCGTTCCCGGGCGGGATGCCCCAGGGCGCCGCACCCGGTCACCCCGACGCCGAGGCGACGCAGTTCATCGCGCCCGTGGACGCCCAGGCGGACGGGCGGCAGACGCCGGCCGAGTTCGACAACCTCTTCCGCCACGACTCCGGCGGCGCGGGCCCGGCGACCCAGCAGCTGCCCCACCTCCCGCAGGGCCAGGCCGACCAGTTCCACGCCAGGACCGAGCCCACCCCGCCCGCCGGGTACGACGGCGGCGGCGGCCGCGGAGGCCGGCGCACCGGCTCGCGGGTGCCGGTGATCGCGGCCGTGGGCGTCGGGATCGCCGTCCTCGGCATCGGCGCCGGGGCACTGCTCAGCGGCGGCGACGGCGACAGCGACAGCGGCGACAAGAACACCAACGTCGCGGCCACCGCGCCCGCCACCGACGGCGCCTCCGCCTCGCCCGCCGCCGACCCGGCCCGGGAGCAGGCGGTCGAGCTGGACAAGCTGCTGGCCGACAGCGGCAGCAGCCGCGCCTCCGTGATCAAGGCGGTGGCCGACGTCACGAACTGCTCCAACCTCGACCAGGCGGCCTCCGACCTGCGCGCCGCGGCCGAGCAGCGCAAGGGCTTGGTCAACCGCCTGGGACAGCTGTCCGTCGACCAGCTCCCCGCCCACGCCGAGCTGACGGCGGCCCTCGACAAGGCCTGGAAGGCCTCGGAGTCGGCGGACCTGCACTACGCGGCCTGGGCCGACCAGGCCCACGGCAAGAAGGGCTGCAAGAGGGGCCAGGCCCGTCCCACCGGCGAGAGGCATGCGGGCGACCGCGAGAGCAACGTCGCCAGCGGCCAGAAGGCCAGGGCCGCCCAGCTGTGGAACTCGATCGCGAAGACGTACGGCCTCACCCAGCGCCAGCCGACCCAGCTGTGAGGCCCGGTCACCGCACCAGGCTCCCTCGCCGGAGCCGGCCGGCTCAGTCGGCCTCCTCCAGCGTCTTCGCCACGTTGACGAAGCCCTTCGCGGCCGGCACCAGCCGGCCCCGGCGCACCGTCTGAAGGGACACGTCGGCGTTGGTGAGGCGGGCCAAGCCGGTGGAGGCGAGCAGGTCGGACAGGCGCCACCGCAGCGGCGGGGTCAGCCCGCCGGTGCGGACCTCGAGCCCGCCGTCGAGGGCGCGCCGCACGGTGGAGGCGCTCACCTCCCCGTCGCCGATCTGCTCGATGACGGCCCGGAGCACGGTGTAGGCGATCCACGTGGTCTGCACCCCGGCGTCCTCGGGGTCGATGCGGTTGTCGCCGAAGGCCGCCTCGTTGATCACCTTCTTCATCCCGTCCCAGCGCGCGTCGCTCGCCACCGGGTACCAGCCGGTGAGGTGCGCCCCCTCGTACGGGCCGGACCGCCCGCCACTGGCGTCGATCACGGTCTGGTCGACGCTGCCGAGCACGGCGGCGGTGCGCACCTCGGGATAGGAGTCGCGCGCGCGGCGGAAGGAGTCCATGAAGATGTTCGTGCGCTCCCCGAGGGCGGGGATCACGCAGCCCGGCCGGCCCGGGTCGGCGCTCGCCTGCCGCAGCGCCAGATCGGCCTGGTCGGAGTATTCGGTGGCGTCCTCGGCGGCCCGCTGGTCGTCGGCCGGTTCGTGTCCGCCGGCCCGCAGCCCCGCGTCGAGCAGCCCGGGCAGCTCGTCGCCCGCGATGGTGTCGGGCCGGATCAGGGTGACCGGGCCGCACTGCTCGGCGAGCTCCTTGCCCAGACCGGCCAGCAGGGCGGGCTGGCCGCCGTTGACGGGGTAGGACAGGGCGCGGGTGAACTCGGTGGTGGTGACGCCGTAGCCGCCGATGAACGGGATTCCGGCCCCCTCGAGGGGCGGGAAGAAGGAGTCGCTGTACTGGCTGTAGGAGCCCACGACGGCGACCGCGTTCTCCTTGACGGCGCGCCGCGCGCACTTCGCCGCGGCCACGCTCTCGTTGCCCTCGTTGCAGGTCAGCACGTTGAGCCTGCGGCCGGCGATGCCGCCGTGGGAGTTGACCCAGCGGGCGTAGGCGAGGGCCATCGCGGGCATGCCGGGCTTGTTGGTCGCCCGCGTGTTCTGAGGCGCCCACGTCATCACGGTCACGGAACCGCCCCCGGAGCCCCCCGTGGCACCGGGGACGATTCCGCAGCCGGCGGCGAGCGAGGCACACGCCAGCAGAGCCCCCGCCGGCAGCAGGGCTCTTCTCGCGGACCGGGTGAGGCGAGTGAGGGGGAAGAGGAATGTGCCACGGGAGCTTCGCCTGCCGGTCATGCTCACGCACGATTCCGCCACATCGCCAACCTGTTGATGACTCTCGGTCAACGAGTGGTGACGTATACGTGAATTGCGGGGGCAGGTGGGACCCCTGGGGCGGGGAACGTACGATCGATGACCGTGCAAGGTTCGGAGAACTCTTCCCGTCGCGGCCGTCGCTCCTCCACCATGGGCGGCATGCCACTCAACGACATGCCGTGGTGGCGCTGGCGCAGCAATGTGCGTTCCGCGCTGCACATGCTCTCCGACCCGGTGTTCCAGCGGGACGTCTGGCTCGCAGGCGTCGAAGGGTACGGCGACGTGACCGACGCCGTCTACCGCCTGGTCGAGGACACCTGGCTGGACAACTGGTCCGCCGAGAAGTACGTCGGCACGATCTTCCGGGACTCCCAGGAGGCGGCGCTCGTCGACACCGCGGTCCTACGGGTGTTGCGCATCATGCACCAGGTCGGCCCCGACGCGCCGGTGTCCGCCTACCTCGACCACCACGGCTGGCCGGAGGCGGTGCGGGCGGCCCGTGACGCGCACGTGCGCCTGGCGGCGAGCGACGGCGAGGACCCGGACGCGCCGCCCCGCAGCCTCGAGGTGCTGAGGATCCTGACCCGTTCCGCGTAGCGGACGAGCAACCACGCGCGGGGCCGGACGTGAGACGCTGTCCCGCATGAGCGAGCAGTCCTCCCGAGCCGCCGCGGCGCAGGCCGACCAGTACATCCTCATCCTGTCGTGCCCGGACAAGCAGGGCATCGTGCACGCGGTGTCCAGCTACCTGTTCATGACGGGCTGCAACATCGAGGACAGCCAGCAGTTCGGCGACCACGACACGGGACTGTTCTTCATGCGGGTCCACTTCTCGGCCGAGGCGCCGGTGACGGTGGACAAGCTGCGCGCCAGTTTCGCGGCGATCGGCGACTCCTTCGGGATGGACTGGCAGATCCACCGGGCCGACGAGAAGATGCGCGTCGTGCTCATGGTCAGCAGGTTCGGGCACTGCCTGAACGACCTGCTCTTCCGCGCCCGGATCGGCGCGCTGCCGGTGGAGATCGCGGCGGTGGTGTCCAACCACACCGACTTCGCCGAGCTGGTGGGGTCGTACGGCATCCCCTTCCGTCACATCCCGGTGACCAAGGACACCAAGTCCGAGGCCGAGGAGCGGCTGCTCGAGATCGTGCGCGAGGAGAAGGTCGAACTGGTCGTCCTCGCCCGTTACATGCAGGTCCTCTCCGACGACCTGTGCAAGCAGCTCAGCGGCCGGATCATCAACATCCACCACTCCTTCCTGCCGAGCTTCAAGGGCGCCAAGCCGTACCACCAGGCGCACGCCCGGGGCGTGAAGCTGATCGGCGCGACGGCGCACTATGTGACCGCCGACCTCGACGAGGGCCCGATCATCGAGCAGGAGGTCGAGCGGGTGGGCCACGACGTCACCCCGGACCAGCTGGTCGCGATCGGCCGGGACGTGGAGTGCCAGGCGCTGGCGCGCGCGGTCAAGTGGCACGCGGAGCGCCGGATCCTGCTGAACGGGCGCCGGACGGTGGTCTTCGCGTAGCGCGCGGGCCCTGGGGGCGGCCGTCCTCGGTCGCCGCCGTCGGCGGGCTCACATGCGGCTGAGGGACGCCGCCGCGCACAGCACGTCCCGGATCGCCTCACGGTCGCCGACATGGCCGGCCGCCGCCTCCCGAGGGGCCACGTGTCCGGCCGCCAGCCGGCAGAACTCCACGCCGTCCAGCGCCACATGGGCCACCTCGTGGTCCGCGGAGCCCACCGCCGCGGGCGAGTCGAGCGGGATCAGCCACTGGCCGCCGCCCAGTCCCTCGATCTCCAGCCGCAGACTGCGCCCGGGGGCGCCCGCGGTCACCAGGCGCCGGGCGCGGGCGGGTGAGGCCAGTCCGGCCCGCCGCCGTCCGGCCAGCACACCCGGCAGCATCCGGGCGGCGAGGTCGATCATCCGGTGCAGGTGGCGCGGGGCCGGCGGCTCGTACGGGTAGTCCACGGCCTCCGCGATGTCCTCGGCGTGCACCCAGCACTCGAAGGCGCGGTCGAGCATCGCGTCGGGCAGCGGCAGTTCGAAGGCGCCGTACGGCACCGGCGGCCTGCGCACACCGTTCGCGGCGAAGGAGACCGTCCGCACCAGGGCGTGCGTCTGCTCCCGCCACGGCGCCCGCACCGAACGGGTCGGCGGGCGGTGCGCGGCCCGCCAGCAGGCCTCGGTGCGTGCCGCGGGGGTGGGCCCGTCGGCGGCGCCGGTCGCGTCGCCCAGCGGGTCGTCCAGGCCGAGGGCCACCGCGACCAGTCCGTCGACGCTCATCAGATGCGCGATGACCCCGGCGGCGGTGGTGCGCCGGCTGGTGGCGTCCTCGCCCTCGAACCACCGCAGCCGCACCGGGGCGTGCCACTCGCGGTCGTCCATGTCCTGGAGCAGCGCGTCCAGGCGCGCCGTCTCGGCGTCGTAGGGCGCGGCCCAGTCGGGCACCGGGATCCGCGGCGGCCGCCGCTCGAGACAGCCCTCCAGGACCTGTGTGCGCAGCCCCGGGGCCGGGTCGAGGGTGTCGGGCCGGTGCAGCAGACCGACCGCCTCCCGCAGCGCCAGCGCCTCCTGCGCGCAGTCGCCGCACCCGCCGAGATGCTCCTGAACGGCAGCCGTCTCCTCCGGCGAGCATGCGGCCAGCGCCCAGGCCCCGAGCAGCGACTTCAGCAGAGAGTGCGCGGGCCCGCTCTGATCCATCGCCTCCGGGGTCTTTGCGGCCTCTGTGATCTCCGCGGTCTCTACGGTCTCCGGGGTTTCCTCGGTCTTCGCCGGCTCCGGGGCGGCGTCCGGGGTCATGCGGCGCCTCCGTGTCCGGAGGGCGTGTCGGGGGCGTCCACGGTATGGGCGGTGGAGAGGAGCTGGAGGCCCAGGCGCAGGCGGCGGCGGGCCTCGTCCTCGGTGACGCCGAGGTCGGCGGCGGTCTGCCGGTAGTCGCGGCGCTGGAAATGGGCGAGTTCCAGGGCAGCGCGCAGCGGGGCCGGCATGGAGTGGACGATGTAGTCGGCGCGGGCGGCGGCGGAGGCACGGCACACCCTGTGCTCCAGTTCCTCGGCGGAGCCCGGTCCGCCGCCGGCCAGCGCGGCGCTCTCGGTGGTGCGCAGCCGCCGCACGGCGAGGCGGTGGGCCAGCCCGGCCACCCAGGCGCGCAGCGGGCCCTGCCGGGGGTCGTAGGCGTCGGGGTGCTCCCAGACCTGTGCGAACACCTCGCGGGTGATGTGGTCGGCGGCCTGCTCGTCGCCGAGGACCCGGTGGGCCAGGCCGTGCACGAGCGAGGCGAAACGGTCGTAGAGCTCACCGAGGGCGGCCGCCTCTCCGCGTACCAGCCGCTGCCGCATTCTGCGGTCCCAGTGGGGCGGTGCGTCCGTCTTCGCCATGCGGCCCCCTCCGCGCCCGGCCGTGCCGCGCCCTGCGTCCCGGCCCGTTCCTCGTCCGGCGTGTGTGTCCGGCGTGCGTGTCCAGCGTGTCCGACGTGGTCTTCTCGAATGTAGTCGGCATGTCCGACAGCACACGCCCCTTTATGACAATGTGCGCCCCCCTGAGAACCGCTGGTGGCGAGGGAGCAAGGGTGTTCTGCCCTTTCGAACGTGACTGAAGCCGACCGAAGCTGACCGAAACAAGCCGCTGGCGGAGCGGTCCCGGTTTGCTGTCCTGCGTTTGGGGGAACGGCCGCTGGGCAGCCGCGCGGAGAGAAGCGTAGGAACTGGTTCCGTTTCCGAGCGGTTCCGGGGAAGTTCCGGCTGACGGAGGGCGGGCCGTGGCGTTCAAGGTGACCGACGACGAACAGGGCGAGTGGAGCGTGCTCCGGGTCGCCGGCGAACTGGACCTGATGACCTCGCCGACGCTGCGCCAGAGAGTGCACGAGGTGGTGGCCGAGGGGCGCCACGACCTCGTCCTGGACCTCTCCGAGGTCTTCTTCTGCGACTCCAGCGGCGTCGGCGTCCTCATCGCGGCGCGCCGGCTGATCCGCTCCTGCCGGGGTCGGCTGCGCCTGATCCTCCCGGCCCGCGGCGCGGTCGACGGATCCCACGTGAACCGCGTCCTCGGCGCGCTCGGCGTCCGGCGCCTCTTCGACGTCTACCCGGACCTGGCGGCGGCGGTGGACGACGAGCCGCTGTCCGCCTGACCGGCCGGCCGCCGAACCCCCTTCGCCCAGTACGTACTTGAGCTCCCTCCGTGGCGTCTCGCCCCACGGAGGTGGCCGCCGTGCGTGCGGGCGGGTGCCGAGCCACGCAACACGCCCGGGCGCACGAGCAGTTCGGAGCGCCCGCGGGTACCTTCCGGGCCGCGCGGGATGCCGCGACGCGGGTCGCCGGACGAGAATGTCGCCGATCGTGGCGCTGGGGCGTCACGGAGCGTTGATGTCGGGTGGTGTCCCGGGCGCGACTCGTCACGTCCCGGAGCCGCCGTCGTGCTCGGGTACCTTGTGTGGGATGCGAGTGCTTCCGAGCCTGAGCCGTCCCATGACGAGCGTCGCACAGTATGGCGCACGGGTACTCCTTCGCGCGGGAATATGCCCGAAGCGCTTGTTGCGGTGACGGTACGTCAACCATGCTGTCTCCCAAGGGAGTCACGTTCCGTGACCCTTGCTCTGGCTGTTGTTCTGGCCATGCAGAAAATGGCTACGATCGTGGCCTCGTGAGGCGCGAGGCTGTGTGTCCGCCGGTTCGGATGGTGTGAGCGGTGCAGGTGCTTCAAGTGCAGCTGGAGATCCGGCCCGACCCCGCGGAGGTGGGTCGAGCCCGGCGGTGGGCCCGGTCCCGGCTCGCCGGGTCGGGGATAGCGGCGGACGAGCCGCTCGCCGAGACCCTGGTCCTGCTCGTCTCCGAACTGGTCACCAACGCCGTGGTGCACACCGGCTGTCCGGCCGTGCTGCGGCTGCTCCTGTCCGGGGGACCGGCCGGGGCGGCCACCACCGTGCGCCTGGAGGTGGCCGACGTCAGCACCCGGGCCCCCGTGCCCCGCTGCTCGGGCGACGAGTCGACCAGCGGCCGCGGCCTCGCCCTCGTCGACGGCCTCGCCGACCGGTGGGGCTGGTGCCCGGAGGGCGTGGGCAAGCGCATCTGGTGCGAACTCGACCGCTGCGCCACGGCCGTGGAAACGGCGGAGACGGTGGCGTCGACGGGCTGCGGGCGTTCGGCCCCGGCGTACGAGGGTCTGGCCCAGGGGGCCTACGGGGCTTTCGGGGGCGTGGCGTACGGGGCGGTGTAGGTCCGGGCCCGCGGTACCGGTGCTCCGGTGTCCTGCCGTACCCGCGGCGAGGTCGTGCGCCGGGAGATGCTTCTGTGCGCGCCCCGTTGCGATGGGGCATAACGGGTAAACCGGCAGGGTGGTGTTGACGCCCCGTGTTCGTCTGATCACGCTGGTGGTCAGCGATTCGCCGTGAGGGGACGCCGAGGGCCGGGGCACCGGAAGTCCTCGGCGAGTGTGGGTCGTGATGCCGGCGCCGACCGGTCCCTTCGGGGTCCGAGGGGGTGGGGCCGGTGCGCCGGGATCGGGTGGCGGCGCGCTGCCGTGTTCGGGGCGGGCAGGGGCGCGTCGCCGGCCGGGCCTGCCCCGTCTCAGGGATGCCCGAACATCGGGCGCTTGTCCACAGGCTGTGGACAATCTGCCGGGCTTCGGACCTCCGCTCCGGTTCGGGGGGAGCCGTTCACCCGGAAGGTCCGCCGGTAGGCCGTCGGTGTCACCCCGAGCGCCGTCTGGAGGTGCTGCCGCATCGACTGGGCCGTGCCGAAGCCGGCGTCCCGGGCCGCCTGGTCCATGGACAGGTCCGTGGACTCCAGCAGGTGCCGGGCCCGTTCGACGCGCTGCTGGGTGAGCCACTGCCCCGGACTGACCCCGGCCTCCTCACGGAAGCGCCGGGTGAAGGTCCGTACCGACATCGCCTCCCGCGCGGCCATGTCCTGCAACCGGATGGGCTCGTGCAGGCGGCCCAGCGCCCACGCCCGCGCGGTGGTCGTGGTGGCCAACTGCGGGTCGGGCACCGGCCGGTGGATGTACTGTGCCTGGCCGCCGTCGCGGTGCGGCGGTACGACGGTGCGCCGGGCCACCTCGTTGGCGACCGCCGTGCCGTGGTCGCGGCGCACCATGTGCAGGCACAGGTCGATCCCGGCCGCGACGCCCGCCGAGGTCAGCACGTCGCCGTCGTCGATGAACAGCACGTCCGCGTCCACCTCGACCTGCGGGAAGACCCGTTGGAAGTGGTCGGCGTCGGCCCAGTGCGTCGTGGCGCGCCGCCCGTCCAGGCGGCCCGCCGCTGCCAGCACGTACACGCCCGTGCAGATGGAGGCGAGGCGGGTGCCGGGCCGGATGTGCGCCAGGGCGGCGGCCAGTTCCCCGGTCAGCACCCCCTGCTCGTAGACCGGGCCGAGTTCGTACGAGGCCGGGACGATCACGGTGTCGGCGGTGGCCAAGAGCTCCGGCCCGTGCCGCACGTGGATCGAGAAGTCGGAGTCCGTCTCCACCGGTCCGGGCGGCCGGACGGAGCAGGTGACGACCTCGTACAGCGGCCGTCCGGCGGTGTCCACGGGCCGTCCGAAGATCCGGTGCGGGATGCCCAGCTCGAAGGGCAGCAGCCCGTCGAGGGCGAGGACGGCGACGCGGTGCGGGCGGAAGTCCGTGGTCCTGTCCATGGTCCTGTCCGTGGTCCTGTCCATGGCCCGATCCTAGCGAATGCTGTCCTTCGGGCCAGTGGAGTCGGCCGGGCCGGATACCGGAAGCTCTATGGCGTGACCCAGACACCCGAAGCCGCGTCCGCCACCGAGGCTCGAACGCCGTCCGCCCGTCGCGCGGCCCGCGTCCACCGGGCGTGGTTCGTCGCCGCCGTCACCTTCGTCACGATCACCGGAGCCGCGGCCTTCCGCTCACTGCCCGGACTGCTCATCGATCCCCTGCACCAGGAGTTCGGCTGGTCGCGGGGCACCATCGGCGCCGCGGTCTCGATCAACCTCGCGCTGTACGGGCTCACCGCGCCCTTCGCCGCCGCGCTCATGGACCGCTTCGGCATCCGCCGGGTGGTCGCCGCCGCGCTCGTGGTGATCGCCGCTGGCTCCGGACTGACCGTGTGGATGACCGCCGCCTGGCAACTGTGGCTGTGCTGGGGCCTGCTGGTCGGCCTCGGCAGCGGCTCGATGGCGCTGGCCTTCGCGGCGACGGTCACCAACCGCTGGTTCACCGCGCGGCGCGGCCTGGTCACCGGCATCCTCACCGCCGCCTCCGCCTCCGGCCAGCTGATCTTCCTGCCGGTCCTGTCCTGGACCGTCCAGGCCCACGGCTGGCGCCCGGCCGCCGTGACGGTGTCGCTGGCGGCCCTCGCCGTCGTCCCCTTCGTCTGGCTGCTGCTGCGCGACCACCCGGCGGACGTGGGCGTGAAGCCGTACGGCGCCGACGCGTTCGTACCGAAGCCGGAGCCCACGCCCGGGGCCGCCCGCCGCACCCTGGCCGTCCTGTCCTCGGCGGTGCGCACCGGCCCCTTCTGGCTGCTGGCGGGCACCTTCGCCATCTGCGGCGCCTCCACCAACGGCCTGATCCAGACCCACTTCGTGCCCGCCGCCCACGACCACGGCATGCCCATCACGGCGGCCGCCTCGCTGCTCGCGGTCATCGGCGTGTTCGACGTGGCGGGCACGATCGCCTCCGGCTGGTTCACCGACCGCTTCGAACCGCGCCGCCTGCTCGCCGTGTACTACGCGCTGCGCGGTGTCTCGCTGCTGTTCCTGCCGATGCTGCTGGCGCCGAGCGTGCACCCGCCGATGGTCTTCTTCATCGTCTTCTACGGTCTCGACTGGGTCGCCACCGTGCCGCCCACCCTCGCCCTGTGCCGGGAGCACTACGGCGAGGACAGCGCGATCGTCTTCGGCTGGGTGCTCGCCTCCCACCAGGTCGGCGCGGCCCTGGTCGCCTACCTCGGCGGCCTCGCGCGGGACGTCTTCGGCTCCTACGACGTGGTCTGGTACGCCTCGGGCGCGCTGTGCGCCGCGGCGGCGCTGATGGCGCTGGTGATCCGGAGGCGGCCGGCGGTCCCGATCCCCGCGGTCGCGTGAGGCCTCCGGCGGCCGCCGAAGCGGGCGGGCGTCGGTGACGGCGTGCCGGTCAGGCCGGCAACCGGGAGACCCGGCGGCCGCCCTTGCGGGCGTTCTCCTTCGCGACGGCCTTGGCGATCCGCTCGGCGTCGAGCGCCAGTTCGCGGAGCATGCCGCTGATGGGGTTGGTGAAGCCGGTGAAGTACAGGCCGGGCGCGTTCCTGGGCGTGCGGCGGCCGCGGACGACCGGCCTGCCCCGGGAGTCGAGCACGTCCAGATGGCCGACCAGGCCTTCCAGGGCGCGGACGTAGCCGGTGGCGGCGATGACGGCGTCCGGCTGGATACGGGTGCCGTCGGCGAGGAGGACCTTGCCGCTCTCGAAGCCCTCCACGGCGGCCACCACCTCGACTTTGCCCTTGCGGACCGCGTCGACGAGACCGACGTCCTGGACCGGGATCGCGCCCTGCCCGACCCGCGAGTACAGGCCGGCGCGGGGACGGGGCAGGCCGTGCGCCGACAGGTCCGGCACGCACAGTGCCGCCACCGGTCTGGCCAGCAGGTCGACGAGCCGGACCGGCAGCCGCCGCACCAGCACCCCCGTGTACTGGGCGGCCCACCCGGCGGTCGAGCGGCGCACGATGTGCGGGGTGGTGCGCACCGACAGCCGTACGCGTGCGGCCCCGCCCTCCGCCAGGTCCACGGCTATCTCCGCGCCGGTGTTGCCGGCGCCGACGACCAGCACGTCACGCCCGGCGTACGGCCCGGCGTCGCGGTACTCGCAGGCGTGCACGAGCTCACCCGGCCCGCCCTGGTACGTCTCCCGGCCGGTCCAGTCCGGCACACGGGGCGTGTGGTTGTGGCCGGTGGCGACGACCACCGCGCCGCCGGTCAGCTCCCGTCCGCCGGAGGCGCGCAGCAGCCAGCCGGTGCCGTCCGGCGCGGGCTCGACGCGGGAGACCTCGACGCCGGTCACGATCTCCAGCCGGTGGTGCTCGGCGTACTTCTCCAGGTACCGCACCACGTTCGCGCGCGCGACCCATCTGCCGAACCGGCGCGGCATCGGCAGCCCGGGCAGCGCGGACAGGCGCCGGGTCGTGTGCAGGCGCAGCCGGTCGTAGTGCCGCCGCCAGGACGCCCCGACCCGGTCGGACTTCTCCAGGACGACCGCGCGTATGCCCCGCGCGCGCAGTGCCTGGGCGGCGGCCAGCCCGCCCGGACCGCCGCCGATGACGTAGACGGGACGGTCGGCGTGCCGCGCTGCGGAGGCGGTGGTCGAGTCGGTCATGAGCGCGAGAGTAGATCGCCCGCCTGGTGTGATGGGCCGCCGTCAACGCCGTAACCGGTTGCGGATTGATCACAACCGCACGAGTGTGCGGTCCGGGTGCGCGGCGGTGTCTAATGGGCCGGTGACCGCCGAACTCCGTGACCCAGGGAACCTCGCGACGGTACGGGCCTCGGGGCACGGGCTGCTGCTGGGCCCGTGGGACCCGGAGTCCGACGCCGACGTACGGGCGTGGCTGCGCGGCTTCACCGACCCGGAGTTCCGCCGCTGGAACACACCGCTCGTGCCCATCACGGACCTCAGCGGCGCCCGTGACTCGCTGCGGGCCCGGGCCGTGCGCGCGGCGGAGGGCTCGGTCGCGTCCTTCCGGATCGCGGACGCCGAGAGCGCCACGACGCTCGGGCACATCGGCGTCAACGACATCCGCCCGCCGCTCGGGGCCGCGAGGATCGGCTACTGGGTCCTGCCCGAGGCCCGCGGACGCGGGGTCGCCACCCGGGCGCTGACGCTGGTGGCGGGCTGGGCGTTCGGCGAACTGCGCCTGCACCGGCTGGAACTGGACCACGCCGTCGGGCACGGGGCGTCCTGCCGCGTCGCCGAGCGCTGCGGATTCCGGCACGAGGGGACCCTGCGCGGGGCGATCTTCGAGGCGGAGCGCAGGGACGCCTTCAGGGACGCGCACCTGCACGCGCGTCTGGCGACGGATCCGGAGCCGGACGCCCCGTAAATCCGAAGACGCCGGGCGGCCGTTGGCAGGACCATGGGGCATGCCTTCCGACGACTGGTACCTGATCGACGACGTTGATGAATTCCTGGCGCGTGCGGGGGAGTTCCTGCGCTCTCGGCCCGCACCCCACACCGTGCACCTGACGGTGACGGAGAACCTGCGCTCGAGCGGCAGCCACATCTACGGGGACGCCGACCCCGAGTTCGGCGTGCTGCCCGAAAAGGGAGGGGCACGGGAGGGGGAGACAGCTGACACCGGCGTGCGGGCGGCCTTCTTCCGTACGCCGCCGCACACCCTCAACCCCACCCCCCTGACCGAGGACGAGGCCGACGCGCTGGCGGCGCTGCTGGCGGGCCAAAGGCGTGAGCTGCCCGGCGTCTTTGCGGACCGCGACACCGCCGCCGCCTTCGCCGCGGCCTGGCAGCGCCACACGGGTGCCGAGGCGGTCCTGCGGGAGCGGATGCGGCTGTACCGGCTGGACGAGCTGACCGTCCCGCAGCCGGTCCCGCCCGGGCGTGCGCGAGTGGCCGGCGAGGCCGACCGGAAGCAACTGGCCCAGTGGTTCGAGGAGTTCTGTCGGGACGCGGGTGAGCCGCTCCTGCGGGACGCGCAGGAGTGGGCGGACGAGCGCGTCGAGCGCGGTGACGTCATGTTCTGGCAGGACCCGGACGGGACGGCCGTCGCCATGGCCGGGGCGACCGTGAAGGTCGCCGGACAGGTGCGGGTGGTCGGGGTCTACACGCCGGCGCACCTCAGGGGGCGTGGATACGCGGGAGCCGTCACGGTCGAGGTCACCCGGGCCGCGCTCGCCTCGGGTGCGGAGGAGGTGCTGCTCTTCACCGACCTCGCCAATCCCACCAGCAACGGGCTGTACCAGCGCATCGGCTACCGGCCGGTGTCCGACTTCGCGAAGTACGACTTCGGGTGAGCCGCGGCACGGCGCCGGGTCAGGGCCACAGCAGCTCGCGGGCCCAGCCGTCCCGCGTACGGCGGTAGCGGAGCCGTACGTGGCGGCGCCGGGCGTCGCCCTGGAAGAACTCGGCCTCGGTGGGCTGGAGGCGGTAGAGGGTCCAGGAGGGGACCTCGGTGTCCGGGGCGCCGGCGGCCCGCTCCCAGGCCGACTCCGAGGCCCGGGCCAGCTCGTCCAGGGAGCCCAGGACCTCGCTCTGGTGGCCGGTGAGCGCGGCGGCCAGGGCACCCGTCGAGCGGGCGTGCAGGTCCGCGTGCGCCTCCTCGGGCGGGGCGACCGCGACCGGGCCCCGGACCCGGACCTGGCGGCCCAGGACCGGCCAGTAGAAGGCGAGGGCCGCGTACGGACTCGCGGCCAGGTGGCGGCCCTTGCGGCTGCCGGCGTGGGTGGCGAAGGACCAGCCCGCGGCGTCCGCGCCGTGCAGCATCACGACACGGACGTCCGGCCGGCCCTCCTCGTCGGTCGTCGCCAGCGACATCGTGTGCGGCTCCGTCTGCCCGGCCGCCGCCGCCTGGGCCAGCCACCGCGCGAAGAGGGGCAGCGGGGCGGCGGGTGCCGTCGCGGGATCGAGGGCGGGCAGCTCGGTGCACTCCGGGTCCCAGACGCGAAGGGACGCCAGCAGCTCGTGAAGATCCGGTTCCATGCCCCGAGTATCACCGCGCGGCACTCTCCGCCGACCGGTGGACCGTCTTCCGGCCGTCGCCGCCGCCATCGAAGGCCGTGGCCGGAGAAGACGTGCAGAACGACCGGAGGGTACCGCCGTTAGACTCATTGGCAAGCGGCCGACCGACCCCCCTCCACACAGGAAGTACCAGCGGTGCCCAACACACTGCAGGAAATGATCAAGAAAAAACTGGATCAAAAAGGCTGGTCCTACAGCGATGTAGCGCGCCGCGGCGGCATCTCTCGCTCGACTGTCCACCATCTGGCGACGTCGGCGCAGCTGGCCCAGATGCCTCAGCAGACCACCCTCGAAGGTTTGGCCAGAGGTCTGGGTGTGCCCGCGGCGCCTGTTCTGCGGGCCGCGGCCGAGGCCGCCGGTATCCAGGTCTATTTCGAGAACGCGCCGAAGAACACGGATCCCGAGGTGGACATCCTCATCGCCAGCGTGCAGAAGCTCAGCCCCACGGACCGTCGGCATGTGGCCGCGCTCGTCGAGTCCCTGTTGCAGGCAGGGGAGTCCCAGGCGGGGTGAGTCAGGATCCGGTGCATCGGAACCCCTCCCTGCCCGCCGTTCTGATCCAGTTGATCAGTGTCTGCACTGTCCCGTAGTCGAGTTCCGCCATCCTGATGATGGCCCGCAGGTCGCTGGAACCCATCGGCACGCATGCCGCGTCCAGGGCGCAGTACAGCAGCACCTGATGGGCCTGCGTCGCCGAGAGAGGCCTTCCCGCATCCATCCCGACCCTCAGTTCTTCGGCGATGGGCAGGGGTGGTGTGACGTCCATGTCTCCAGTTTTTCCTCGAGCCGTCCCGGGTCTTTCCCGTCGTGGTGGTCCCTGAGTTCGCCGCGCACCCCTGCCCAGAACGCCTCGGCCACCGCGTGATCGCACCAGTCGCCGACGGTCCCGGAGTTCCGCCCGCGCCTCAGGGCCAGCGCGCGCCTGGTGAAGCGGCACCCGGCAGGACTCCCTTTCGTGGTGCCGGCGGGCGGTTCCGCGGCGGCCGCGTGAGCGACCGCGTCGGCGAGCGCGCGATCGATGAGCAGGGCGCTTTCCTCGGGGCCCACACTCCAGCCCACCAGGTGGTGCGAGACCGAGTCGAGGACGACGGAGACGGACAGAGCGCCCGTCGGCGTCTCGTGGGTGAACACGTCGACGATCCAGCGCCGGGTGGACACCTCGGACACGGCGGGCGGCGCGTCCTCGGGCGCCCTTCCGGACCTGCCCCGGAGGCCGGCCTGAGTCATGAGGAGTTCCACCGTGCCATGGCTGACACTGATGCCGTAGCGGCGGCCGAGTTCCTGTTGGACGCGGCGGTAGCCGAAGGCCGAACCGGACGAGCGGTGGATGTCGAGAATGATCCGGGTCAGCCAGGCGTGCCGCAGTGAACGGGCCGACGGAGTCCGTTCACGCCACGCGTAGTAACCGGACTCCGAGACGCCGAGCAGCTCGATGACTCCGCGCGCGGGGAAGCCCTCCTCCGCCATCCTGGAAATCACTTCGTACCTTCTTTTGGGGGTACCACTTCCCTCATGAGGTCGATGACGCGCCGGCATGCCGCGAGCTCGCCCTCCAGCTTCTCGATGCGGGCCTGCGCTCGCTTCAGCCCGGACTGCGACGCGTGATGAGCGCTGCTCACTGGACCTCACTCTCCGGCTGGAATTCCAGCACTCAGGGCTGCGGGGGGAGTCCACAGCCCTGAGCGTTCTGGGGGTCCGGCCTACCGGACGTGGCGGTGCATGGTCACGGTCGGGGCGAAGTCGGCCAGGGGGTCGCCGCCGTTGCCCCTCGGCGCGCGGGCCGCCTCACGGTCGAGGACCGCCTTCACCCGCTGGGCGAACTCGTCGGCCTGCTGGGTGATCCGGGAGATCGGCAGACGAGACGCCTTGAGGGCGTCGACCTGGCGGTTGATCGAGGCGAGTTCCGCACGGGCTTCGCGGCTGAGGCCGAACCCCCGGGGCGTGGCCACGATGAACTGGTAGGCCCCGGAGAACGTCTCGCACGCCGGGCAGTGTTCGTTGACGGCGCTGCTGATGTTGGAGGCGTTGACGAGGCGCGCGTTCCGGCCGGCCGTCGTGACGATCTGGTAGGAGAGGGCGATCGAACGGCAGGGGGCGTCGAGGGAGCAGCCGACCGACTGAGCGGTGGCCCGGTTGTTCGCCGCCACGGCGACGGACGGACCGTACTCGTGGATCTTGAAGGATTCGTCGAACTGGTTCACGTGGGCCCTGTCTGCGTGACTGCGTGCCATGTCGACGGCGATGGCGACGGCGGGGAAGCGGGACGTGCCGGGGGTGGCGCCCGCCGGGGTGGTGCTCGCCGTCATGGCCAGTCCGGCGGTCGCGGCGATGCCGAAGCCGATCGCCGCCTTGCTGGACTTCTTGGTGCGCGGCTTGCGGTGGTTCACGGTTCTCTCCTGCGGATGAGGCGGTGTGCGGGGTCAGGAAAAGCCGGCCCATGGCGGGGCGGTGACAGAGGGTGAGGGGAAGTCGGTGACGGACTCCGAGGGTGGGGGAGTGGGGGACGCGGAGGCCGTCCGGCTCTCGGACGGGCGCGCGGACGGCGTGGTGGGGGTGCTGCCCGTCGGAGCAGACGAGGTGGGTACGGGCTCCGCCGTGCGGGCGGCCGGGGTGCCGGCGGGAGGCGTCGAAGCGGTCGCCGAGGTGGCGGGCGGGGTCGCCGCGGAGGCGGATCGCGTGACGTCCGGGGACGGGGTGCCGCTGTGCCGCGTGGATCGCCTCTCCTCGGGTGCGGTGCCGGTGGGGCGGTCCGTCCGGGAGGCCGAGGGAGTGGGGTGCGGGGCCCGAACGGTGGGCACGCCGGGTTGCAGGACCGGGGTGACCGGGGCCGCCTCGGGAAGCGGCTTGGGTGCGAGTCCCTCCACCCAGGCGGTGGTGAGGACGGCGCAGCCGGCGACGACCGCGGCCGCCAGGGCGAGACGCATGGCAGGCTTTCCCGCTGTCGCCTTGGTGGCGGCCCGGGCCAGGCGGACCGCCAGCCGGCCCGAGAGATAGGCGCCTCCCGCCATCGGGCACAGCAGCATGAGGGTGCCGATGACGCCGACCAGCCCGGACGCCAGGTGCCCCGAGGCGAACGCCAGGTAGGTGCCGAGGCATTGGGCCGAAAGGCTGCGCACCGCGGTGGTCAGGAGGCGCGGAAGGTTCCACAGGGCGTACGCGGCCTCTGCCACGAGCAGGGGGATCACGGTCAGGACCCACACCGTCACGACGACCCGGGCGGTGCGCTTGAGGCCGACCACGTCCGGGAGGGCCCGTCTGCGTCCCGGCACCATGCTCAACAGGATGGGTTTGACCTTGCCGTACAGGTCGGGAACGCCGGCCAGGTCGCCGAGGATGTAGTAGCCGTCGAGCCGCACCACCGGCATCAGCTGCTCGAGGACCTCGAAGTGCGCGAGGTACACGGCGGCCAGGAAGAAGGTCTGGCCGGTGAGCAGGTAGCCCCCGGTGAGGGCCAGCATGAAGATGACGTTGAAGTACACGCCTCCCAGCCCGGTGCGCAGCCGGCCGGCTCTCCCGATCCGGTACACGTCGGTGACGTCCGTGTACATGGACGGCCAGATCAGGAAGATGCCGCAGCCGATCTTTCCGGGTACGCCGCCGCTGTACCGGCAGGCCGACGCGTGTCCGAACTCGTGGAAGACGAGGGAGGCGACGGTCAGCACGAAGAGGAGGAGCATCCACACCGGCTGCTCGAGTACTTGCAGCACGGGCGTGATGGCTCCGTGGACACCGAAGAGCCAGATGTCCATGGCGGCGGTGCCCGCGAGTGTCAACACCACGACCAGAGGCCGGTGCAGCCAGGACAGGGCGGCGGCGATGCGGGCCACCTGGGCCTCACGGAAGATCACCTTGTGGCCCCGGAGGGCGAGGAGCAGGTCGGAGCGCGGGGTGGGGAGCTCCTCCGGCTGCTCTCCGAAGGGAACGGTGACACCGAGGGGCGTGAGCTTGCGCTCCACCAGGTAGACGACGTTCTCCGTGCTGACCTCGGCCCCGTAGCGCCCGCTCACCCGGTGGGAGATCGTTTCGGCGTCGCGTACGCCGTCGACCGACCTCACGACGAGGTACAGCAGGCGCGACAGCTGGATCACCTGGCCGTCGGCCCGGCGGACGATGTACTTGGAGTCGGTGAAGCCCGACCCCTGGTACTCCCCGAGGATCTGCAGGCCGTTGCTCAGCCGGGGCACCGGCGCGGCGCTCCACGTCAGGGGGAGGCCGGCCGCCTCCTGCGGGGGACATGCCTCCCAGTAGTGCGGAACCTGACTGTCCAGCGTTCTGGAGCCGCCGTGTTCTTCGGCCGCCATCTTCCTCTTCTCCAAGGCGCGTCCGGCGTGGTGGCGTACGGTCACAGCGCTGGTCCGCAGGCGTGCCGTAGGGGATGCGTGGTGGGGAGAACGTGCAGGGCCAAGTCCGCCGACCTGGCCCTGCACGGCGCCCGCGCGAGTTACTGCTGAATGCTGATGGTCTGCGCGGCCTCGGACTGGGCGACGGCGTACGGCGAGCACTGGTTCAGCGCGTACGACTCGTTGTGCGCGTCCACGTGCGCGACCTTCTTCGTGATGTTCGACATCTTGGTGAAGTTGAACGAGAACTTCCCCAGCGCCTCCCGGCCGGGCAGCAGTTCAGCGGTCTCGGCCTCGAGCTGGTCCATGTTCATGAGGACACCTTTCATTCATTGAAGGGGTGTTGAGGGGATCCGGACGGCAACCCCGCTCTCCGTGGCCGGGCCATGCGGAAGACCCTGGTGCGGAGCCGGGCGCGGCGGGACCGCTGGTGGAACCAGCGGCCACACGCCATCGGCGCCGTCCGGACTCTCCGGACAGGTCGTCCGGAGGGCCTGGACAGTAGCCGAAGCGGAAGGAGGAGTGCAAACCGCGTATATGCGACATGCGTTCAAAAGCGCACGATCGTTCACTTCCGCCCTGCCGCCGGGCCGGGGCGGGTCGCGCCGGCCCGGCCCTCCGGCCGAGGTCCGAACGATCTCCGGAAAAGCCGGGGCAGATCAATGACGGATATCCGGCGCCATGGAACGCGAAATAACAGATGGCGAGGGTGTCGCCCTGTTTCGCAACTCCTTGAAACACGGGTCATTCAAGGGTTGGAATTCGCCCGGAAGGGATAATTCGCGCTGTTCCGTGAGCCGGTCGGGTGGCTGATTTCGCCACGCCCGTCAATTCGTCTGGACGGGTGCTTCGAATAAGCGGGACACTGCTGGTTCCGTGCGCTCGGAAAGGCCGCTGAGCTGTGGGTTTGATTCCCGGACGGCTGTCCCCGAGTGTGTTCGGCCGCGCATCGACTTCCGTGAGGGGCCAGGTAATTCGATGTAGCGTCGTCGCAGCGGCAGGGAAACAGGGAATTCCTGCTGTTCGAAAGGAGAGTCAGTGAAGACCATTGTTAGATCGGTGGCGGTCGCACTTCTGACCGCCGGGGCCGTCGTGGTGCCCGCCTCGGCAGAGGCGATCGCGGCACCGCTCCACGTGCCGGCCTCCGTGACCTTGGCGGCCCACGGCGGGCACCACGGCCCCCACGGGTACCGTCACGACGCTGACCTGTGGCGATACCGTGGCGACGGCCGTGGCTACTGGGGCCATGGCAACTACCGGTACGGGAACTGCGGCCGCGACTGGGACGACTGTGCTTGGGACCGGCACACCTCGTCGCACTACTGGGACTGCTACCCCTCCTGGCGCCGTTAGTGCCGCTGCGGTGAAAGGCCGCGCCGCCCGCCGTCGAACCTTCCGACGGCGGGCGGCGCCGTTTGATCACGACCCGGAACCTGTACGGTGCAGGGATTTCGCTGTGGGGCCGGTGCTCAGTCGACGGCCAGTCTGTAGACCGTCAGGATCTTTCCGTCGAGCGGGACGCGGGAATCCACCCGGAGTGTTCCCAGTGTGGGGACGACTCTGCTGACGGCCTGGAGTTCGGCCACGCTGAGAACCGCGGTGGCGGCCTTGATCAGATCGGTCAGCGTTGTCTCGGGCACTTCCTGGCGCGTGTCACCGGCGAGTAAAATCACCGGCTCACCAGTGCTGCCGCGGACGACAGCGGTCATTGAAGTTCCTCGTACGACGAGCACCTACTACCCCTCTCGCCGGCGCGCCATTTCCAGCCCGCCGATCCTGGCACGGCAGGAGGGTATACGGTCACCCTCGTGCAACGGCCTCCCAGGCGTAGGTCGCGTCGATTTCCTCCTGGAGCGTGATCGCGTGGACGATGCTCCCGTTGAGCGTCCTGCGAATGATGGGATCGGTGATCCCCCACGCGTTCATGGCCTCGTCCGGGGAGAGCGCTGCCGAAACCGCCTCCTGACGCGCGGGCGCGGGGCGTCGTTCTTCGGGGATGAGGCCGCTTTCCACCACCATCGTTCGGTGGTCGAGATTGAGGACCGTCGCCCACTTCGCCAGTTGTGAGGGAAGCGGCAGGGTTCTGCCGTCCAGCGTCCGGCTGATGGTGGTCAGGCTCAGCCCGGTCAGGCTTGCGAGTTGCGCGCGACCGCCCTTGCGCCGGCGGACGTCGTACCCGGCCGCGGTCGCGGCCGCGGTGAGATAGGCGCCGACACGTCGTGCCTGCGCCTGCCGCATGGCCCGATCGCCTTGGTGGGCATCTTCCGTACTCCGCATGTTTCGGAGGGTAGCGCGCATACATGTACTTTCACGTTAGTTGCACGCGTGCACCTTCGCAGGTCAGGTCCTAGATCGGCATTCTCGCAGGCCAACTCCTCAATGTCGTACCTATATACGAATATAAATAACCTTGCGTCACTTCGTCCTGGCAACTTCCATACGTCCGTGCGTGTGGGTTAGGCGCACGGATGCAAGTTCTTGAGGAGGTCCTGCGACCATGCTCCGTCTCCAGATGGCCGAGCTCCTGACGAAGGCCAAGGAGCTTGGTGACGAGAGCGTTGCCGACGTGGCGCAGCGCACCGGTATCAGCAGGTCGACGCTGCACCGGCTCGCGGCCGGTTCGAAGGAACCGAGCCTCGCCACGCTCTGGACACTGCGCGACGCCTACGGGGTCGGTCTGGACACCCTCGTCTACGACGACCCGGAGACCACGCGGGGCGCCGCCGTTCCACGCAGGCGTCCGGCGCCCGATCCGGTCGGGCGCCGGCGCGGATCCGGCTGACGTCCGCGGAGCTTCGGCCCGAGGCCGGGCCCCGAGCGGTCCCTCCTCGTCACCAACCCACCACCGTCGCTCACTTCACGATTGGAAGCAGGACGTGATTTCTCATGCTCCGGCCCTGTACGGCGGCCACTCGGCGAGGGAACCGGCCCTCATCACCCGCGCCCAGCAGGGCGATCCCGAGGCGTTCGGCGAGCTGTACCGGATGTACCACGACGCCGTCGCCGCGTTCATCAGCATCCGTGCCAGATCGAACCCGCCCCTGGTCGAGGACCTCACCGCCGACGTCTTCACGAAGGCGTGGGCGAAGATCGGCACCTTCCGGTGGACCGGTACGTCGATCCGTGCCTGGCTGTGCACGATCGCGCGCAACGTGGTCGCCGACCACTTCAAGGTCGCCGCGACACGGCGCCTGACCTTTGTCGACCAGATCACCAACGTGGGGGACGTGTGGGCGACCCCGGTGAGCACCGCCGAGGACACGGTCCTGTCCACCCTTGCCGCCGCGGACCTGCACGATGCGCTCTCCGGCATCACCCCGCGCCAACAGGCCGTCATCAGGCTGCGGTTCCTGAGTGAACTGTCCGTCAGCGAGACGGCCCGCACCATGGGCACCACCGACGCCGCCGTCAAGACCCTCCAGTGGCGTGCGCTCGACTCGCTCCGCAGGGTCTATGTGAAGGCGGAAGCATGACGAGCACCCCCGAAAGCCGGGACGACGCCGAGGTCGAGCGGGAACTGATCGAGCAACTGGCACAGCTGGCCCGGAGGTTCATCGCCGACCTCCAGACGCAGGGGCGCCTGGTGGAAACCGGCGGCGCCGAGGCCCTCCAACGGTTGCGGGAGCAGGGCGAGGCCCAGCGAGGCCTGGCCGAGGCGGACCGGGCCGTCGTCACCGCCGAAGCCGATGCGGAGGCGGTCGTCGGCTCGACACCGCGCATCGTGGCGCCCCGCGACGCGATCTCCCTGCCGGGCAACGGTCTTGGCGCGCTCGTCGTGCCCGATGCAGCGGCACATGTGCCGCTGCCGGCCGTCGTGCCCGTCGCCGAGCAGATCCCCACGGTCAGGCCCGCCGCCGCCCGGACCCCGGGCACCGAGGAGCAGAGCCCGGTCCACTGGGATCCGGCGCAGGCCAGGACGGCCGCGGTGGTGGCCAGGCTGCGGGCCGAGAACGCGGGCCGGCTCGAGATCAGGCACATCACCTCGAACCACGAGCGGGTCACCGTCCACATCCACGCGCTGTCACTCGGCGACTGGGACTACTGGCTGACCGCGATCGGCGCTCCGCTCGACGCTCCGTCCCACCGCACCGGATGGGCCCAGATCGTGCACGGACAGGTTGACGGTGTCGAGGTGCAGCTCACCGCGGACGAGGTGCCCCGCCTCCTCGACCAGGCCGCGGAGGCCGCCGGGGAACCCTTCCGTCTGGGAGGGCGCGTCTACGACCTCGCCCGCGGCCAGCTCGACCGCCACGGCCAGCTGTGGCGCTACCTCGGCCAACGCCAGGACGACGGCGTGCCGCTGCTGGCGCTCGGCGGAACCAGCGGCCCTCTCTACCCGCTCACCTCGATCGTCACGGTCAACGGTCCGCTGTCCGTCGCCGAGACGCAGACCTCCGCGGGCTCGTCCGACACGATCCAGTGAGCCCCGGCGCCGAGCGCGGTGAGTCGGCCGCCGACTCGACGCCGCAGGGGGACCGTCAGCTCTTCGGCGCGTTTTCCGGCTCCGGCGTCTTTTCCGGCTCCGGCGTCTCCGGCGCCTTCTGCGCCTCGGGCGTCTTTGCCGCCTCGGGCGTTTCCGGCGTCTCGGTCGCCTCTGGCGTCTTCGGTGTCTCCGGCGTCTTCTCCGGCTCCGGCGTCTTCGCCGCCTCCTCGGTCGTCCCCTTCTCACGAAGGGCCTGGGCGACCGCGTCCCGCACGCGGGCGTCCTCGCGCAGCTTGCGCCGGGCCCGGCCGCGACGGGTGCGGACGACCGCGCCCGCGGTGAGGGCGATCAGCAGGACGAGGATCAGCAGCAGCGTCCACGGGACGGCCCAGCCGTGCGCGGTGGCCCGCGTCGGATCGAGCGCGGTGGTGGAGCCCGAGGCGTCGGTGAGCACGGGGGTGAGGGTGGCGGTCGCGGTCAGGACGACGCCGGGCTTCACGCCGCGCACGGGCACGGTGACCTTCCAGCTCTCGCTCGGGAGCAGCTCCGGCGGCGCGGGGATCCGGCCCGCATCGGTCCGCAGCCATCCGAACGGTCCCGCGACCGCCACCGACTGCCGGGCCGAGAGCACGGCGTTGCCGGTGTTGTGGATCGTGTACGTGACGGTGGCGTCGCCCGCGGCGAACGGGTTGGCCGAGCCGGAGTAGTCCACGTGCAGGTTCTCGACCGCCAGGGTCGGCCTGAGGTCGCCGCCGACCCGCAGCTTGACCCGGATGCCCAGGCGCCGGTCCACGTTGATGCCCTCGGCCTCGTCGGACTGCCGCAGCGAGGTCAGGACGCCGCCCACGTAGTCGCCGGGCGTGGCGTTGTCGGGCACGGTGACCGTGAAGGGGACCTGGACGGACTTGCCGGGCCGGAGTACGACGCTCTTGCGGTCGGCGTGGACCCAGGCGCCGACGCCGACGGACTTCTTGTCCTTGGTGAGCAGGTCGAGTTGGCCGGTGTCGGTCGTGAATCCGTCGGCGGCGTAGACGGCCAGGGTGAGCGGGGCCTTGCCGCGGTTGGCGACGACCATGGCGTCCTCGACGCGGCCACCGGGGTTCACGGTGTAGCTGAAGCTGGACCGGTCGGCACCGTAGCTGTTCGGCGCCGTCCTGACCGTCCAGGTGACGTCGCCGCCCTCCGCCGCGGCCGGAGTGGCCCGCAACCCGGTGAGGGCGAAGGCCATCAGCAGGGCCAGGGCGGCGGTGCGGGCGAGGGCGGTGACCGTGGTCTTCCGGCTCGTTGCGGGCAGGGGCATCTCGGGGTCCTCGGGCGGTCTGGTGCGGTCTGGTGCGGGTCTGGGGCGAGCGGAGGGGGGGTGGGGAACAGAAAGTGCCCCCCCCCCAAGTCCAGCAGTTCCGGTCAGCCTCTCCGCGCAGTGACCG
>NZ_JBQRUW010000027.1:0-35637 GCF_052663305.1 Streptomyces cyslabdanicus | reverse complement strand
GGGGGGGGGGGGGGGGGGGGGGGTGGGGGGGGGTGGGGGGGGGTGGGGGGGGGGGGGGGGGGGGGGGGGGGGGGGGGGAAACGGGGCCCCCCCCACCCCCCAGGTCAAGCGGTTACGGTCAGCTGCTCAGCGCAGTGATCGTGAGGGTGGCGCGGTAGGCGCCCTTGTCGACGCTGCCCGGGATCTTCAGATCCAGGTCCGCGCCCAGCTTGGCCTTGCCCTTGGGGTGGCCCTGGTCGGCCCAGCCGAGCCCGCGCGAGACGGACAGACCGGCGCCGCCGTCGTAGCCGGAGGCCACCTCCCCGCTGGCCTTGGCGCCGGCGCCCTCCTGGAGCACGTTCGGCGTCCAGCCGAGGTAGCCACCGGAGAACACCTTGTCGGCGTCCTTGAAGTCACCCACGCTGGCCGAGATCGACCACGGGGCGAGCGAGCGGCGGCTGTCCGACACGAGGATCGGGTTGATCTTGCCGTCGGCCTGGAAGTAGTCGCCGTCGTGGTCCTTGGCGGTGCCGAGGTCCACCAGGCCGTTGTAGCCGTCGATCGTCCAGCCGAACTCGCCCGGGGCGGCGTTCGGGACGTTCACCTGGATGTCCTGGCCGCTGCCGTGGTACGGGTGCACGGTGACGTTGTCGACGAGCGAGCCGACCGGCTGACCGGAGGGCGTGTTGGTGCAGGAGACCTGGCCCAGCTCCACCGACGCGTTCGGCGCCTCGCAGGTGCCGCTGCGGACGTTCTCGACGACCAGCTTGTCGTTGCGCACCTTGACCTTGACGTAGGTGCGGACGTTCTCCTGGTTCTGGACCGAGTTGTACCAGTAGTTGTCCGGGTTCAGCGGGTCCGCGCCGTTGCCGTCGCCGGTGGTGCCGCTGTTGTCCGGCTTGGTGATGCCGTAGTACTTCGAGCCGGAGGCCGAGTTGGCCGTCACGTACAGCACACCGCCGGGACCGGGGTACACGTCGGCCGCGCCGGGCTTCTCGTCCTTGTTCTGCTTCGCGCTGTTCTTCAGCAGGTAGCTGCGCGAGTAGGCGTGGTCGTGGCCGGCCAGCACCAGGTCGACGCCGAGCTTGGAGAAGGCCGCCGGGAGGTCGTTGCGGCGCACCTTGGCGTCGGCGTCCTTGGCGTGGGAGGCCGGCGAGTACATCGCGTGGTGGAAGACGAGCACCTTCCACTTGGCCTCGGAGCCGTGCTTGTTGATGACGTCCGTGACGTAGTCGATGTGCGCCGCGTCGCCGCCGCCGCCCTGGCTGGTGGCGTAGCTGTTGCTGTTGATGTCGATGAACAGCACATCCTTGTAGATGTACCAGTAGTTGCCACCGGACGTGTTGGAGCTCGGCTGGCCGTTGGAGTACAGCGGCGCCGAGCGGTCCGTGTTCGGCGTGTACAGGTGCTGCTCGTACGCCTTGCCGCCGACGTCGTGGTTGCCGATGGTGGCGGCCCACGGGTACTGGCGCAGCTGGTCGGGGGCGAGGAAGGCGTCCCACTGCGACTCGGTGTTGGCGGTCTCGACGTGGTCACCGCCCGACACCAGCAGCTCGGCGTCCGGGTTGGCCCCGAGCGCGACGTCCAGGGTGTTCTGCCAGCCGGCCTGGTCCTTCGCGGTGTTGCCGGACGAGCCGATCTGCGGGTCGCCGAAGAACAGGAAGTCGTAGTCGCCCTTGTAGTCCTGCGTCTTGAAGGAGTACGTCGGGGACCAGTCGCCCTCGGAGCCGACCCGGTAGGAGTACGCCATGTGCTCCTGGAGGCCGGTGAGGGTGGCGTGGCGGTTGTAGCCGCCGCTGGTGGAGATGTTCTCGCCGCCGAGGGCGTCGAAGGTGGTGGCGGAGGCCGGGAACTCTCCGTTGTCGAGCTGCGCCGTCGGGGCGAGCTGGACCTTCTGCGTGGTGTCGGCCGAGGAGTACCAGGTCACGGTGCGCTGGGACTCGTTGGCGCCGACGCCGAGGATGATGCCGGTGAACGTGCCGGTCTCGGCTGCCTGGACGGGGGAGGCCAGGCCGCTGCCGAGGGCCACGGTCAGGCCCAGGAATGCCGCGGCGGCACCCGTGGCCACCCGGCGCCGCGCAGACCCGGAGGACTGCGAGGAGGGTCTCGAAATCATCAGACTCGTTCCTTAGGTGCACGAAGGTGCAGGGAATGGAGGCCAACAAGGTCTCTGGATTTGGTAAATCAATCGCAAATGCGATCTAGGGATCAGCTGAACTTCCCGCTAGACCTGGGCTGTTCTCAGCCCTCGAGCACCCGCTGCACGCACCACACCAGACCCATGGCGGCCACCCC
This sequence comes from Streptomyces cyslabdanicus, assembly GCF_052663305.1. NCBI lineage: Bacteria > Bacillati > Actinomycetota > Actinomycetes > Kitasatosporales > Streptomycetaceae > Streptomyces > Streptomyces cyslabdanicus. Next base: position 33,363 of record NZ_JBQRUW010000027.1, on the reverse strand, counting down.
CGCGCACAGCGTGCCCGTCGCCCACGCGCCCGCCCTCGGCGCCCGGCGGCGCAGCAGCGCGAGAAGCGGGAAGACGAGCACGATGATCCCCAACTGCACGGCTTCGATGCCGACGTTGAACACCAGCAGGGACCACAGCAGGGTCCACGACCACGGCTCGTCGATCCCCAGGGCCCCCGCGAAACCCAGACCGTGCACGAGCCCGAAGCAGAACACGACCCCGAGGCGCAGCCATCCGGCCCGGTCCAGGCCCAACGGCCCGTCCCCGGCGGTGTCGTGGAGGGCGGCCCGGTCGTCGCCGCGCCGCGGCAGCCGCCACAGGTGCCAGCCGGCGACGACGGCGATCGACAGCGCGATGACGGGCTCCACGATCCGCTCCGGCACGTGCACCAGGCCGAGGGCGGCGAGCAGGAACGTCACCGAGTGGGCCAGGGTGAAACTCGTGGCCGCGAGCACGATCTCCCGCAGCCGGCGGGACCCGGCGATGAGCGCCAGCAGGAACAGGATGTGGTCGACACCGGTCAGCAGGTGCTCGGCGCCCAGGCGGAAGAACTCCCAGAACCGCTCGTACCCCGACTGACCGATCGAGAAGGAAGGGTGGCCGGCGTCCAGCGCCGCACTGCCCGACAGGCCCGCCAGGTCGTAGGTGGCGATCGTCCGGGTGCCGCGCACGTAGCCCTCGGAGTCGGGGAAGAGCGCGCTGCGCACCTCGGGGTCGCCCTGCTTGGCGCACGACCACTCGAGCGGCATGACGGCGTACGGCACGCCCTCCTGCCGGCCGATCGTGAAGTCACCGGCCCGGGACGGTGTGCAGGCCGTGCCGCCGGAGCCGACCGAGAAGCGCTTGGTGACGTACGCGAAGGCCGACTCGGTGTGGGACTCGAGCGCCGCGGCCTGTGCCTTGGCGTCCTCGGCCTCGAAGGCGGCGGTGCCCACCTGGAAGAGCGGATCGTCGTGCTCGAAGTCGGCGGCGGACACGACGAAGAGGTCGTACTCCAACTCCAGCACCGTGCGTATGCGACCGCCGTCGCCGCCGGTGACGTGGACGTACACGACCGACGAGAACCCGTGCGCGGAGGCAGGTTGCCCGACGCCGAGGAAAGCGATCACCGCCGCGGTGATTCCGACGAGTGCGCGGCGGACCCGTGATGACATGGTGGCTCCTTGAGGTATCCCGTGCACGGTGCATGTCATCGGTGAACAAACTCGGGCCCGTCGGCGAACCGTTGAGAAACAAGCCCCGCAACCGCCCGCGCGGAGGCGATCCGCGGCGATCGGGAGGGGAGGATGACGGCGCACCCCTCATCACTCGGAGGACGATCGCCTTGCGCTCCCCGCTTCGCGCCGTTGCCACGCTGGCCGCGGCCGCCGCGCTGGTCGCCGGATGCGGCTCCGGCGACGACTGGTCACGGCCGCACCCCAAGCCCACCGCCGTCGGCATGCTCGGCGCGGGCTTCACCGACCCCTCCGCCCCACCCACCCCGGAGGCCACGGTCACGCCGCGGCCCGGTTCCTGGCAGCAGGTCCACCCGCCGAAGGGCTACCGCGTGGTGCTGCTCACCGCGGGCGACGACCGTCCGACCAGGGCCCTGGCGGCAGCGGTCGAGGACTGGGCCGCGAGCGAGCACGTCGACCTCAGGACGGTGGCCGCCGGCGGCCCCCACGACCTCGTCCCCGCCATCACCAGGGCCATCGACATGGGCCCCGACCTCGTCATCAGCGCGGGCAACGATCTCGTCGACCCGCTCGCCGTGGTCACCGCGAGCCATCTGTCGCAGCAGTTCCTGGTCGTCGGCGCGGAACTGGCCGAACCCACCCACAACGTCACGGCCGTCGACTGGTCGGGTGCGTCGTTCCGCGGCGAGGGGCTCGGCATGTCCTCGACGTACGACCCGAAGTCGTTCACCGCCGCGCGCTGCGCGGCCGCCGTCAGCGCGGGCGTCGCGGCCGTGCTCCACGACCTGACGGGCATCGTGATCTGGCTCGACCGGCACTAGGACGCCCTGGGCCCCGCTGGGCAATCATTCCCCACAGCGCAACAGGCGGCGGTCCACTCGGGTGGACCGCCGCCTGCCTGACAGGACTTGGGGCCTGGAGGGACTCCGAGGCCGGGGCGCGGGCTATCGTGTCGGCTTCTTGCCGGTGACGCCCAGGTGGACCAGCAGCGCAAGGTTCGGTTTCAGATCGGCCTGCTTCACCCCCGAGACGAAGCCCTTCTGGTGCGAGGCCACCGCCGCGAGCATCGCGACGAGCGAACCGGCGATCGCCGCCGGATTCACGTCCTTGTCGACCCGGCCCTTGGACTGGAGTTCGGTGACCGTGTCCGTCAGGGTGCTGTTCACTGAGTTGAGGATCTTCATACGGATCTTGTAAAAGCGCTTGTCGCCCTCGGCGGCACCGAGATCGATCACGCGCAGGATGGCGTCGTTGTGGCGCCAGAACTCCAGAAACCCGTCCACGAGTTCCTGCGCCGTCTGCCAGCCGGCCTTTCCGGTCCACGACCGGCCCTCGAGCAGTCCGGCCAAACCGGCGCCCTCGGCGGCCATTTGCTCCGCGATCTCCAGAACGGCGCCTTCGACGTCAGGGAAATACTGATAGAAGGTCGCGGGCGAAGTGCCCGCCTTCCTGGCGACATCGATGACCTTGACGTCCCGGTAGGGGGAGGAGCTGAGCATCTCGCTGAGGCAGTCGAGCAGCTTCTGCCGGGTCGCCTGCCCACGTCGACCGGCCACGCGGCCGTCGACGGTACGCACTTGTCCTGTCATGTCGTCAGCTTACCGAGCAGTGATCGGAGCGCGATTCGGCCGACTGCAAATGGGGTGCATGCGCTCAAAGGGGCTGGTGTGCCTGGTCTGCGGGTCGCGCGTGACCCGGCTAGTTTGGCGACATGGCCGAAAACAGGGCATCCGCGAGCACGGAGGGCGTCCCCTGCTGGGTGGACGCGCAGCTTCCCGACGTCGAGGCGGGCAAGCGGTTCTACGGTGCGCTCTTCGGGTGGAGCTTCGCGGAGGAGACGTACGGCGGATCCGTACCGGCCCGGCTGGAGGGGGAGCCCGTCGCCGCGCTCTCACCGAAGACGGACGGCCGGATGCCCACCGTCTGGACCGTGTACTTCGCCACCCCGGACGTCCGGGCGCTGGCCGAGCGGATCCGGGCCGCCGGCGGGCAGGTCGTGACCCCGCCCACCCGGGTCGAGTGCCTCGGCACGGCCGCCCTCGCCGCCGATCCCGAGGGTGCGGTCTTCGGGCTGTGGCAGCCGGACAGCCACCAGGGCTTCGGCAGGCGCCGCGAGCCGGGCACCTTCGTGTGGGCCCAGTTGTACGCCCGCGATATCGAGGCCGCGAACGTCTTCTACGGCGGACTGTTCCGCGACGCCCTGTTCGGGCCGGGCGCCGAGCCCGAATTCGGCCGGTCCGCCGTCTTTGAGGTCTTTCCACCCGAGATGCCGCCGCACTTCCTCGTTCACTTCCGGGTCGCCGGGATGGAGGCCGCCCTCGGCACGGTCGCCCGGCTCGGCGGGCGGGTGCAGGTGCCGCCTTTCGGGACGTCGTACGGAACCGTCGCCGTCGTCGCCGACAATCAGGGGGCGTCCTTCGCCCTGCTGGAGAGGTGAAATCCGCTCCCCGGCCGGGAAGAGGGGGTTTTGCGGCATGACATCCCGATGTGTCGCCGGGTTCGCAACCTGTGCGCCGGACAGGAAGAATCAGGGTGCGTGCCGCCAAGGCGGTGCGGTGGTGAGACGCTGCACGTCGGTCGCGTACATATGTGGGTGGCGCGGCTCGTACGGGGAGGTGGCAGGCAAGTGGTGGATCAGCTGACGCAGCACGACCCTCGGCGGATCGGGCCGTTCGAGGTGCTGGGACGGCTGGGTGCCGGCGGCATGGGGCTGGTCTATCTCGCGCGCTCGGCGTCCGGGCGGCGCGTGGCGATCAAGACGGTCCGGACCGAGCTGGCCGAGGACCAGTTGTTCCGGGTCCGCTTCACACGTGAGGTGGAGGCCGCGCGGGCGGTCTCCGGCTTCTACACGGCCGCGGTCGTCGACGCCGACCCGCGCGCCGCCGTGCCGTGGCTGGCCACCGCCTACGTCCCCGCGCCCTCCCTCGAGGAGATAGTGACCGAGTGCGGTCCCCTCCCGGCCCAGGCGGTGCGCTGGCTGGCGGCGGGCGTCGCCGAGGCGCTCCAGTCCATCCACGGCGCCGGGCTCGTCCACCGTGACCTGAAGCCGTCCAACGTCCTCGTCGTCGAGGACGGGCCGCGCGTGATCGACTTCGGCATCGCCTCCGGTGTCTCGAACACCCGGCTGACCATGACGAACGTCGCTGTCGGCACCCCCGCGTACATGTCCCCCGAGCAGGCCAAGGACTCCCGTAGCGTCACCGGCGCCAGCGACGTCTTCTCGCTCGGCTCGATGCTGGTCTTCGCCGCCACCGGGCACCCGCCCTTCCACGGCGCCAACCCCGTCGAGACGGTCTTCATGCTGCTGCGCGAGGACCCCGACCTGGAAGGGCTCCCGGACGAGCTGCGTCCGCTGATCGATTCCTGCATGGAGATGGAGGCCACCGCCCGGCCCAAGCCGGCCGACCTCCAGGCCCAGCTCGCCCCCCATCTGTTCGGCTCCGGCTCCGACGACAGCGGTACGGCCTCGGCCTGGCTGCCCGAGCCGGCGGTCGGCCTGATCGAGTCCCGCCGCGGCGGCCGCCTGGCCGTGCAGCCCGCCGCGCCCGGTCCGCGCGGTGGTGGTTCGGTCCCCGTACCGCCCCCGCCCTCGCACAGCCCCGCCGTCCCGGCGCCGTCCGCGCCCGCGCCGGTGGGCGTCCCCGACTCCGGTCCCGTGCGGCTGGCCGGCGCCCAGGTGCCGATCGGACCCGGGCCGCGCGTCGCCGACGCCCGCGCCGCCGCCGTCAAGGCGCCCCCGCCCGAGGCGGGCCTGGCCGCCACCTGGTCCAGACCGCACCCCGGCGTCAACGGCGCCGACCCCGTCGTGCCGGTCGTGCCGCCGGCGCCGGTGCCGCCGGAGACCCCGGCCGGGTGGCGGCCGTGGCGCTTCCGCATGTCCAACGACGTCTGGGGCACCCCGTCCGTCGCCGACGACCTCGTCTACGTGACCTCCTTCGAGGTGCACGCCCTGGACGTGGCCACCGGCCGCCGCCGCTTCAAGACCCGCGACGTGGCCTGGTCCATGGCGGTCGCCGACGGCCGGGTCCACGCCTCCGACGGGCCCACCCTGTTCGCCCTGGACGCCCGCGGGGGCGCCGATCTGTGGCGGGTGCAGACCGACTCCTGGGTGTACTCCCTCAAGGCCGACCGCGGCACGGTCGTCACCGGCACCCGCGGCGGGGGAGTCCAGGCCTGGGAGGCCACCGGCGGCCAGAAGCTGTGGGAGACCAACGGCTGCCAGACGGACTTCGAGTCACCCGAGGCCGGCCCCGTCGTCCACGACGGCACGGTGTACGTCTGGCAGGACGCCCGCCTGCGCGCCCTGGAGGCCCGCACGGGCGAGGAGCGCTGGTCCTACCCGATCGGCGACGCGGCCTCCTGCGGCGGCGTGCCGGTGCGGGTCACCCCGGCCCCCGACGGCTACGTCTACGTCTGCGCCGGCACCCGTGTGCTCGCCGTGGACGTGGCGAGCGGCCACGTCCGCTGGCACTTCGAGGCCCCCGCGGTCTTCCTCTGCCCGCCGGCCTTCGCGCCGGGCCCGACGGTGAGCGGCGGCGGCGTCTACCTCGCCGACTACCTCGGCACCGTCTACGCCCTCGACGCCACCGACGGCCGCGACCGCTGGCGCATCGCCACCGAGTCCCGGGCCTCCGTCGCGCCGGTCCTGGTCGCCGGCGGGCACGTCCACGTCGGCAGCGGCAGGGGCTTGTACACCCTGGACGCGGTCACCGGAACGCCCAAGTGGCGCTTCCAGGCGGGCGGCGAGATCGTCGGCTCCCCGGCCGTCGCCGAGGGCCGCATCCACTTCGGTTCCACCGACCACCTGCTGTACACGCTCAAGGCCGACGACGGCCGGCTGCGCTGGAAGCTGGCCACTGGCGGCGAGATCACCGGCTCCCCGGTGGTCAGGGACGGGGTCGTGTACGCGTGCAGCAAGGACCGCTGCGTGTACGCCCTGGACGCGGAGAAGGGGACGGGCACCGCCCGCACCACCTGACCCCGCGCCGGGGCGGTGGGGTGACGGCCGTCGTACGGGATACACGGAAGGGGTCTCGGACGACGGCCGCCGGTCCAGGTCAGCGGTGCTCGGTCACCGCCCACGCACAGGACGCTACTCCGCGTACGGGCCCGTCGCCAGGTGAGTCCCGGCGGGCCGGCGTTGCGCCGTTAGGGTGATCGCATGCAGACGCGGGGGCGCAGGATCAGGTTCACGGCGGTGTCGGTGGTAGTGGTGCTCGCCCTGACGGGCTTCTCCCGAAGCCACGGTCACGGCCACGGCCGGCACGGCGGCGGTGGCGGAGGCGGCTGCAGCAACTCGAGCCAGGACCACGACAGTTCGACGTCGAGTAGCTCGTCCGGTGGTTCGTCCGATAGCTCGTACGGTGGTTCTTACGGCGGCTCGTCCGGCGACTCGGCCGACGACGGCACCAGCGGCACCAGCGGCACCAGCGACACGGGTGGCACCGGCGGGACCTACAACCGCCGTCCCGGCTACCGCTCCACGCCCACCACCAGCGGCACGGGCAAGGGCCGCGACCTGCGGGACGCCACGGTGAGGCTGATCAGCTGCGCGTCGCGGAAGCGTCCGTACGCGACCGTCGAGATCGCCAACCTCAACGACACCAAGGCCGAGTTCCAGGCCTGGATCACCTTCTACGACGCCGACGGAACCCTGCTCCTGAAGAACTCGTCCCCCACGGTCCCGGTCCCCGCGAACGGCAGGGCGACCACCGAGATCAAGCTCGGCGAGAGCTACCTGCTTTCGGTCGACCGCTGCGAGACGGACCCCACGGCCGCCCCCAGGAACTGACCGCCCCCGAACACACTTCGGCCGCGGCGGCTCCCCCTCGGTGCCACCGCGGCCGATCCCCCGTTGGTTGAGGCCATCAGGCCTTTTCGTCGGTGATGTGGGTGTCGAGCGGCTTGACGGTGCCGTCCTTCAGCGGGGCGTCCGTGATGTGGGTGTCGAGCGGCTTGACGGTGCCGTCCTTCAGCGGGGCGTCGGTGATGTGGGTGTCGAGCGGCTTGACGGTGCCGTCGGACTTCTTCGCTTCCGCCATCGTTGTTCAACTCCTGTGGCTCTGTGGTCGTGAGGCCCGCCCGGCGACTCCCCCGAGGGCCGCCGGACGGACTGGTAGGGACCGCTCACCCTAGTGGCGGGCCCGATGCGAGCCGTCTGCCCCCCGACGCGACGGCTTGACAGGACGAGAGTGCCGTAAGGGCATAAACAAACGATGAACGCCTCAACGGACGCTTTGGGCAGTGCGCGTGGGAAGAAGCAGTTCCTGGACTTCGTCCGCCTCGGCAGCCCCCAGTGCCTCGTAGAGCGACAGCGCGTCGTGCCAACAGGCTTTGGCGCGGTCGACCTGGTCGACCTGATGGAGTGCCTTTCCCAGCAGGGTCAGCACGTTGCCGAGACGCCAGTCGCCGCCGATCCCCCGCAGTAGGGCGAGGGACTGCTCTGCGAGGGCCGCGGCCGGCGCCGGCTTGTTCGTGGCGAGACCCACCTCGGCGAGGCGGAAGATCGTCATGCCCTCCCAGAGTCGCTGTCGGCTTTCGCGGAAGCCGCCGAGCGCTTGGGTGAACTGCTCCGCCGCCTCGTCGAGTTCCTCGGCCTGCGCCAGTGCGAGCCCGAGAGCGTAGCGCCCGTTCGCACCGCGCAGCGTGTGACCCAGACGGTCGTAGATGTCGACGCCCTGCTGTGCGAGGTCGATGGCGCTGGCGGTGTCTCCCAGGGCGAGGTGTGACCGGGAGAGGTTGCACAGGGCGCTTGCCTCGCCCGCCAGGTTGCCGTCCAGGCGGAAGTTGGTGATGGCCTGCTGCAAGAAGGCGGCGCCTTCGTCGTGGCGGTTCCGATAGACCGCGATCACGCCGCAGTGATTCGGGACCCAGCAGTTCAGGGCCGCGTCGCCGAAGTCGGCGATCAACGATGCCGCATGCTTGGCCTCTTCGTCGGCCTGCGCGAAGCGACCGGCCACCAGATGTGCCTCGGTCAGCGTGATGCGCGCCCTGGCCTCGGCACGGGCGTCATCGCGGGTCTGCGCGGCTTCGCGGGCCGCTGTCGCGGCTGCTCCGTAGCCGAGGCCGTTCGCGCCGGACTCGGCCAGGTCCTTCGCGGCCCAGAGGAGATCGACGGCTCGGCGCAGCCCGCTGTTGCCGACCGACTGACGCACACAGGCCAACAGGCAGTCGGCCTCCGCGTACAGCCAGTCGCGTGCCGCACGGCGATCGCTGAACCGCAAGCCCGGGAACGCCGTTGGTTCCAGGTGATCCACCAGTCGGTCCCCCGGCCGTTCGATCGCGTAGACGCCGGCTGCCGTGGCCAGGTAGAAGTCCAGCAGCCGCGACATCGCGGACTCCCGCTCGCCCGGCGGGTGTTCGTCGCGTTCCGCGCAGGCGCGGGCGTAGAGGCGGACCAGGTCGTGGAAGCGGTAGCGGCCGGGGGCCGCCGACTCCAGGAGGGACGTGTCGACCAGGGACTCCAGGAGGTCCTCCGTGTCGTCCACCGGGAGGTCCAGGACGGCCGCCGCCGCCTCCAGGGACATGTCCGGGCCGTCGGCCAGGCCCAGCAGGCGGAACGCCCTGGCCTGCGCAGGCTCCAACTGGCCGTAGCCCAGCTCGAACGTGGCCTTCACCGCCAGGTCGCCCGCCTGGAGTTCGTCCAGGCGGCGGCGTTCGTCCGCGAGTTTCGCCGCCAGGACCGAGACCGTCCAGGTGCGGCGGGCCGCGAGGCGGGAGGCCGCGATCCGGATGGCGAGCGGCAGGAAACCGCACGCCGCCACCACGTCCAGGGCCGCCTCGCGCTCGCTCGCCACCCGCTCCTCGCCCACGATCCTCGTGAACAGGGACAGCGCCTCGTCCGGGCTCATCACGTCCAGGTCCACCAGGTGCGCGCCCGCCAGGTCCACCATCCGTACGCGGGACGTCACCAGGGCCGCGCAGCCGTCGGTGCCCGGCAGCAACGGCCTCACCTGGGCAGCGTCCCGCGCGTTGTCCAGCAGGACCAGCACCCGGCGGCCGTCGAGGACCGAGCGGTACAGGGCCGCCCGCTCCTCCAGGGATTCGGGGATCGCCGTGTCCGCCGTGCCGAGGGCGCGCAGGAAGGAGCCGAGTACCGTCTCCGGTTCGGCCGCCCTCGAGCCGGCCCCCTGGAGGTCCACGTACAGCTGGCCGTCCGGGAAGGCGGCCCGCGCCTGGTGGGCCACGTGGACGGCCAGCGTCGTCTTGCCCACGCCGCCGATCCCGGCCAGCGCCGACACGGCCATCACCCGTCCCTCGGCCGAGGCCAGTACCTCGCTCAGCTCGGCCACGAACGAGCTGCGGCCCGTGAAGTCCGGAACGGTCGCCGGGAGTTGTGCCGGGCGCACCGCGACCACCGCCGGTTCGGCCGCCGGGGAGGACGGCTCGGCGAGGGCCGGGTCGGCCTGGAGGATGCGCTGTTGCAGTTCGCGCAGTTCGGGGCGGGGGTCCACGCCCAGCTCGTCCGCCAGCAGGCGCCTGGTGTCGGCGTACACCGCCAGCGCCTCCGCCTGCCGGCCGCTGCGGTACAGCGCCAGCATCAGCAGCTCGCGCAGCCGTTCCCGCAGCGGGTGTGCCGCCGTCAGCGCCGTCAGCTCCGAGACGGCCTCCGCGTGGCAGCCCTGTTCGAGGTCCATGTCCAGGCAGGACTCGAGGAGTTGCAGGCGCCATTCCTCCAGGCGCACGCGCTGCGCCTCCGCGTACGGACCGGGCACGCCGGCCAGCGGCTCCCCGTCCCACAGGGCGAGCGCCCGCCGCAGCAGTTCGCGTGCCTGGCACAGGTCCCCGGCCGACCGGGCCTTCTCGGCGCGGGCCGCGAGCTCCTGCGCCTCGGCCAGGTCCAGCGCGCCCTCGCCCGGCCCGCGCACGGCATATCCGCCGGACTCGCTGACCAGCACCCCGGGATCCAGCGCCTTGCGCAGCCGGGAGGCGTACGTCCGCACCGCCGCCAGCGCCTGCGACGGCGGCTCCTCGCCCCACAGCGCGTCGATCAGCTCGGCCGCGGTCGCGGTGCGTCCCTCGCGCAGCAGCAGCGCGGCCAGCAGGGCGCGTTGCTGCGGGGAGCCGGTGGGGACGGGCTGCTCACCGCGCCAGGCGCGCACCGGGCCGAGCACGCTGAAGCGCAGTGTCGCCGACTGCTCGGCACGCCGCTGCTCAGGCACCCGCGGTACACCTTCCATTGCTTCCCCCTGGCCCCCTGTCGCACCGTCAACAATCGGAGCCAGTTTGCCTTGTTCACGGCAGATGCGTCAGCTCCCGAGACCGCGATCACAGCGCCGCGTTTCCCACGACACAAGCCCCACACATCCTCTTCGCACGCTCTCTGCCGCCGCGGCGGGGCGCGCACGGGCATCCGACGGCATCCGCGCGGTCGTCCGCACGCGCAATCCGACGGCCGTCCATGCGGGCATCCGGCGGTCGTCCGTACGGACATCCGGCGGTCGTCCGCGCGCGCACCCGCCACTCAGCCGTGCGCGCCCGTCCCCAGGAAGACCGGGTTCGTGAGCGCCGCCATCACGCCGGGCAGCGGGCCCACCGCCGTCTCGTGACGCACCTCCGCGCGCACGTAGGCCGCGTACGCCGGGGTCGTGATCCACTCGACGACCCCCGAGCCCGACACCGGGAACGGCTCGCTGGTGAGGAGCGCCCCCTGGTCGGTCACGAGCCGGACCGAGCAGCGCGGCACGCCGGAGGCCTCCAGGCGGACCGTCACCGGGGAGTCCGAGGCCACCCGGAGCCGCTCCCCGATGTCCGCCCGCTCGCCCCCGGCCCCCGTCGCGGTGAAGGCGAGTGACACGTTCGCGGACTCGGCGACGTACGAGCGGCCCGCGCGGATGCCGTCCTGGACCGCCTCCCGGGTGAGGTCGTCGGCCAGGACGACCGTCTGGGGCAGGCCCACGGAGTCCGGTGGCCGGTGGGCGTCGCTGCTGCCCATCGCGGGCAGCCAGCGTCGCTCCTCCCGTGCCGCCGCCACCAGCGTGGCGTCCCACGCGGCCACAGCCGTCTCGTCGTCAGGGGTGAAGGGGCCGTTCCACACCTCCACCGCGTCCGCCTCGCCGAAGCCGAACTTCCAGGCGCAGCCGACGCAGCCGGCGTGCGGATGGGCGGGCACGACCAGGCCGCCCGCGCGGCGGATCTCGCGGGCGAAGCGGCCGAAGCGGTCCTCCCGTGCCCGGTAGCGCCAGTCGACGAAGGTGCCGGGGTCGGTGCCGAGGGCCAGGACGTGGCCGTTCCTCGTCGTCACCTCCTCGCCCAGCATGATCAGCAGGTCGTCGCCGGCCAGGTCCGCCCAGTGCGCGTGGGCGGCGTGGGTGTTGTGCTCGGAGCTGTTGATGAAGTCCAGGTCGGCCGCCCTGGCCTGCGCCGCGATCTCAGCCGGGGTGCGGCTGCCGTCGGAGTACCGGGAGTGGATGTGGCAGTCCCCCCGGTACCAGGCCCGCCCTCGCCCCCTGGCCCACTGCGGCGGGTACGACGGGGGTACGGCGGCGCCGGGCGCGCCGTGGGTCAGGCGGACCGTCAGCTCGTACGACAGGCCCTGCGGGGCGACCGTGTAGGGCCCGAGCGCGATGTGCCAGACACCGGCGTCGACCGGCCCGGCGATGTAGCCCGGCGTCGCGTCGTCCGCGCGGAGGAAGAACTCCGACCGCGCCCCGCCCGACCACCCTCGAAACCCCCGGCCGCCCAGCTCTGTGCCGCGCTGGTCGAAGATCCCGATGTCCAGCGCGTTGCCGGGGGTTCCGGCGGGCACGGCCGGCCTGTCGTAGGTGTACGAGACCCCGATCTCCCGCACCCCGTCCGGGACGTCGACGGGAACGTACACGTAGTCGGGGGCGCCCGGCGCCATCGTGCCCCGGATCGTCCGGGTCACCCGCCCGCCGTCCGCGCCCCCGGCACCACTAGCGAAGGTCACGCCTCCCAACGTAGGCGCAGCGGCGGCGGTCGTCACGACGGGAGTGCCCCCGCGGCTGGCCCTCCGAGCGCAGCAGTGGACTTCGGAACACATTCCGAAGTACCGTGGGGTCATGTCCACACCCACGGTCTCGTTCTCGGAGCTCTCGAAGAACTCGAAGCGCGTCGCCGACACACTCGACCGGGCCCAGCGTGTGCACATCACACGTAGGGACGGAGAGGACCTGTACCTCACGACGGCGCGACGTGATCAGCAGCGTGAGGAGACGGCCGACATCACGGCCAGGCTTCTCGGCGCTCTCATCGGCACTGACGGTGGTGCACGGGCCATAGTGCGGGCGCTGCCCACGGTCTTCCCATGGGCCCGTCACCTGTCGGCCGACGAACTGCGGCAGTTCGTGGACGAACTCGTCGACGCCACCTACGACGCCGCGCAACTGGACGTCCACGCCAACCTCCACCGGGTGGTCGTCGAGTGGCGGGCGACGGCCCGCATCCTCGCCGACCCCGACCTGACCGCACAGCTGACGCGCCGCTTGCCCGATGAGGACCACGGTGAGGTGGTCGCGCCATGAGCCCCAAGCGCGGCGACGATGTCGCGCCGCCCCCGGTGGACCAGGAATGGCGCCTGCGGTTCGCGACGAACGACGCGGCCAAAGGCTGGGGCGAGCTGGGAGCCGAGGCACCGGGAAACACGCGGCGCTGCTACGCAGCGCTGCGCCGCGATCCCACGTCGCGCGCTGACCCCGACAGGCAGCACCGCCTGCGCGGGCGCCTTGCAACGGGCAACCTGGGTGGCCGCGGATATCCCCAGTGGGAATACGAGGTGACGGCGGGAGGGCGTGTGCGGTATCTCGTGGACGAGGCTCGCCGCACTGTGCTTCTGGTCTACGCGTCCCCCAGCCACCCGAAGGACACCGAGTAGTCGTAGCCGCGTCTGAGCCCGTTGATCAGCACGAGCCTATGCTCGAAGGATGACGACTTCCGCGACCTCCGGAACCGGTCCCACCGAGAACTCCCTGCGTCGCGCCCTCAAACGTGCCCGGGACGGGGTCGCGCTCGACGTCGCCGAGGCGGCGGTGCTGCTCCAGGCCCGGGGCGAGCACCTCCAGGACCTCGCCGCCTCCGCCGCCCGGGTGCGGGACGCCGGTCTGGAGGCCGCAGGCCGCCCCGGCGTCATCACCTACTCCAAGAGCGTCTTCATCCCGCTCACCCGGCTGTGCCGGGACAAGTGCCACTACTGCACGTTCGTCACCGTGCCCGGCAAGCTGCGCCGCGCCGGGCACGGGATGTTCATGTCCCCCGACGAGGTCCTGGACATCGCCCGCCGAGGCGCCGAACTCGGCTGCAAGGAAGCCCTGATCACCCTCGGCGACAAGCCGGAGGACCGCTGGCCGGAAGCGCGTGAATGGCTGGACGCGCACGGTTACGACGACACCATCGCCTACGTACGCGCGGTCTCCGTCCGCATCCTGGAGGAGACGGGACTGCTGCCCCATCTCAACCCGGGCGTCATGACGTGGACGGACTTCCAGCGCCTCAAGCCCGTCGCCCCGTCGATGGGCATGATGCTGGAGACGACCGCCGAGCGGCTCTGGTCCGAGCCCGGCGGCCCGCACCACGGCTCCCCGGACAAGGAACCGGCCGTACGACTGCGGGTGCTTGAGGACGCCGGCCGCTCCTCCGTCCCCTTCACCTCCGGCATCCTGATCGGCATCGGCGAGACGTACGAGGAGCGCGCCCAGTCCCTGTTCGCGCTGCGCAGGATCGCCCGTGCCCACCACGGCATCCAGGAACTGATCATCCAGAACTTCCGCGCCAAGCCGGACACGGCCATGCGCGGCATGCCCGACGCCGAACTCGACGAGCTGGTCGCCACGGTGGCCGTCGCCCGGCACATCATGGGCCCGTCCGCCTGCCTCCAGGCCCCGCCCAACCTGGTGGACGCGGAGCACGAACGGCTCATCGGCGCCGGTATCGACGACTGGGGCGGTGTCTCCCCGCTCACCATCGACCACGTCAACCCCGAGCGCCCCTGGCCCCGGATCGAGCAGCTCGCCGAGAAGTCGGCCGCGGCCGGCTTCGAACTGCGCGAACGGCTCTGCGTCTACCCGGAGTTCGTCACCCGCGGCGAGCCCTGGCTCGACCCGAGGCTGCTGCCGCACGTCCGCGCCCTGGCCGACCCCGCGACGGGCCTGGCCCGCCCGGACACGGTGGCCGAGGGCCGCCCCTGGCAGGAGCCCGACGAGGCCTTCACCGCCACCGGCCGCACCGACCTGCACCGCACCATCGACACCGACGGCCGCACCGCCGACCGCCGCGGCGACTTCGACGAGGTGTACGGCGACTGGGGCGCCCTGCGCGAGGCGGCCGCCCCCGGCATGGCCCCGGAGCGCGTCGACACGGACGTACGGCAGGCCCTGCGCACGGCCGCCGACGACCCGACGAAGCTCACCGACGACGAGGCGCTGGCGCTGCTGCACGCGGACGGCCCGGCCCTGGACGCGCTGTGCGGCATCGCGGACGACGTCCGCAGGTCCGTGGTGGGCGAGGACGTCACGTACATCGTGACGCGGAACATCAACTTCACCAACGTCTGCTACACCGGCTGCCGCTTCTGCGCGTTCGCCCAGCGCCGCACCGACGCGGACGCCTACACCCTGTCCCTGGACCAGGTCGCCGACCGGGCCCAGCAGGCCTGGGACGTCGGCGCGGTGGAGGTCTGCATGCAGGGCGGCATCCACCCCGACCTGCCGGGCACGGCCTACTTCGACATCGCGCGCGCGGTGAAGGAACGCGTCCCCGGCATGCACGTGCACGCCTTCTCCCCGATGGAGGTCGTCAACGGCGCCAGCCGCACCGGCCTGTCCATCCGCGAGTGGCTCGCCGAGGCCAGGGCGGCGGGCCTGGACAGCATCCCCGGGACGGCGGCGGAGATCCTCGACGACGAGGTCCGCTGGATCCTGACCAAGGGCAAGCTGCCCACGGCCACCTGGATCGAGGTCGTGACGACGGCCCACGAACTGGGCATCCGCTCCTCGTCGACCATGATGTACGGCCACGTGGACCAACCCCGCCACTGGCTGGGCCACCTGCGCACCCTGGCCCGTATCCAGCAGCAGACCGGTGGCTTCACCGAGTTCGTGACGCTCCCCTTCATCCACACCAACGCCCCGGTGTACCTGGCGGGCATCGCGAGGCCCGGCCCCTCCGTACGGGACAACCGGGCGGTCACGGCGATGGCACGCCTCCTCCTGCACCCCTGGATCCCCAACATCCAGACGAGCTGGGTGAAGCTGGGCGAGGCGGGCGCCGCCGAAATGCTCCGCTCCGGCGCGAACGACCTCGGCGGCACGCTGATGGAGGAGACGATCTCCCGCATGGCGGGTTCCTCCTACGGCTCGTACAAGTCCGTCGAGGACCTGGTCGCGGTGGCGGCGGCGGCCGGACGCCCGGCGAAGCCGAGGACCACGCTCTACGGCGAGGTCCCGGAGGAACGGCGGCGGGCGGCGGCCGCGTCGGACGGCCACCTGCCGGACCTGCTGCCGGTCCTCGACTGAACCGAGGCAGACGCAGCTCGCAGTACGATGATCCGACCCCCGGTGGAGGGGTCGAGTAGCACCGAGGAGATGCGTGCCCATGGCGGCCCGAATACCTTCGTGGGCCTGGGTCAGCGGCCTGACCGTGGGCGCGGTCGCGGCAGTGGCCGTACTGGCGGTGAAGGCCGACCAGGGTCCCCACCCCACGGCCGCGACGGCCCACCCGCGACCCACCCCCTCGGCAAGCGCCAGCCCCTCGGCCAAACCCACGCCCCCGGCTCCGCCGGCCGTCCCGGCCGACTCGGGCGTGGGCCGCCGCGTCGTCTACGCCCTCGCCCAGAAGCGGGTGTGGCTGGTCGACGAGAGCGACAAACCCACGCGCACCTTCCCGGTGTGGCCGGGCACGGTGAGCCCCGACCCGGGCGCCTACGCGATCTCCCAGCGCGTGGCCGCGACGACCGGCTCGGACGGCGTGCAGATCGAGCACATCACGTACTTCGCGGGCAAGTCCGGCGTCTTCATCGCCTTCAGCAACGCCGTGGACGGCGCCTCACCCCCGCCGGCCGCCGCCGACGCCAAGACGGGCGGCATCCGCATGGGCAAGCCCGACGGCACGGCCCTGTGGACCTTCGCCACCCAGGGCACGAGGGTCGAGGTCGTCCCCTAGGGTCTTTCCATGGAACTCGCCCAGACCGTGGCCCGGCTCGACCAGTGGCTGAAGGAGCACGCCCCGGGCGACTTCCGGCAACTCGCCCCGCCCGCCGAGCCCGCACTCGTCACGGCTGTGGCGGAGAACCGGTTCGAGCCGCATCCAGACGTCCGGTCCTGGCTCGCCCTGCACGACGGCTCGGCCCTCGACCCCACGCCCGCCGCAGGCGCCTTCGTGCCCACCGACTTCCCGCTCCTGGGGGCCGCCGGCATGTGTGTCGGGCTGCGGGACATGGAGGAGGAGGTCGCCCGGGCCCTGGAGGAGGACGAGGCCGAGTACGTCGTCGGTGTGACGGCGGACGTGCGCTGGCTGCCGGTGGCGATGAACCACACGGGTGGACAGCTCGTGGTCGACCACCGGGAGGGCCCAGGTTTCGGCGCGGTCCTGGAACTGGACCCGTCCATCGACGTCAATGGAGTGAAGCGCTGGGACAGCCTGTCCCACCTCTTCGACTCGGTCCTGGACGCCCTGGTCCATGGCACCCCGATCGCCACGGCCAGCGGTGCGCGCAGCGTCCCACGCATCGAGGACACGGGGAACTCGCTGCCCCACGTCGTCTGGGACATCCACTACGGCTGACCGGTCGGGTACAACTGCTGTCACGCCCGCGGTCGCACGGTACAGGGTGCACCCCTCGACGTCCGGCACGTCATGTACAAGGCGTCCCCGTCAGCGACTCATCGGAGGAAGAAGCCCGGCTCTCTTACGGCCACCGTGGATGCCAGGTCGCGCAGTTCGCCGTCAGTGATATGCGTTCCGTACGAAGCGAGCACGGTCACGGCACCATTCCGACGCACGAAATAGAAGACCGCGTGCTGCCTGACCGTGCGCCAGGTGTTCGGGGCCACCTGTTCGCACGGCATCTGGTACAAGGGGCCACTGGAGCCTTGCGCCTCGCAGACCGGTGGGTGGAAGCCGGACTCCACCGGTGCCACGGTCACATGGACGGCCCAACCGTTCGGATCATTGACGTCGACGCCGGCCCGCTCGGGCCACAAGCGGTAGAAGAGCTCGTGATCGTGCCGACTGGCCCATGGGCGGTCGAGGCGGTAACCGGTCACGTCGGGCGCGAGCAGGGAGACGCCGGCATCCACGAGCTCACTGCGCTTGCTCGTTTCAGTGCGGTGGTCACCCACGAGCCCCGAAAGCGGCCACAACAGAGCAAGAGCAATAAGCAGCACGATCCGGGGCCACCAGAAGACGGGACGGGGCGCGGTCAGGACAGTGGCCAGTGCGAACAGGGCGGCCGAGGTCAGCGGGAGAACCGCTGTCGGAAGGCTCCCGACGAGCGCCCGATCGTTCAGCCCCGCCCCGAACCAGAAGAGCAGGCTGGCGAGCACGGCAACCCGCCAGGCCGGCCGGACACCCGCCAAGCGCAGCAGCAGCCAGCTCGTCAGGAAGCCAACCACCGCTGCCACTCTGAACAGCAGAAGGGCCAACGCCAGGCAGCCCCACTCTTGCTGACCGCACGGGAGGAGTTCATCCAAGGGCCAAGCGGACAGCCCGGCGGCAAGCACGATCAAAGCGGTCCCGAGCCCGGCTCCGACCGCCGACGACCTGGCCACACGGGTTCCCAGGAACGAGCGCCACCGAGTGGGTCCCCGATCCCCTCCAGCGCGTACCGATGCCATCTTCTCTGTCGCCCCCTCCGCAAGCCCGACCTGGAGGCCGATCATGGGTGCGCGAGAAGGGAGGTGACATGAGTACGCGTACTCAACAGGCCTGGGCGCCTGGCGCGTTGCCCCATTGACCGACGGTTGGCCTCGGCCTGGGCCGTCAGCGCCGTGAACACCCGCTCTCGAGTGCCGTCGACGACCCACATCCGCAACCGGAACGGCCCAGGCACGGGCGCGGGATTCGAGCCACTTCCGGACATCGCGACCCGCGCGGGCCAGAATTGCCACAGGGGCGAGGCGACGGAGGGGACGAACGCATGGCGCAGGCGCGGCGGTCGATGCAGGACCTGGTCCGGCAGCGCAGGCGGGCCGGGTTCGTCGGACGGCGGGCCGAACGGGCGGCGTTCCGGGAGAACTTCGGCCATGCGCCCGAGGACGAGCGCCACCGTTTCCTGTTCCATGTGCACGGCGATGCCGGGGTCGGAAAGACCTTCCTGGTCAGGGAGATGGAGCACACCGCCCGGGAACGCGGAGCCCTGACGGCGTACGTGGACGAGGGTGTCGGCAGCGTGCCGGAGGCAATGGCCGCGATCAGTCGCCAGTTCGCCGAGCACGGATTCCGGTGCAAGGAGCTGGACCGGTTGCTGGCCGCGCACCGGGACCGCCGGCACGAGGCCGAGGCGGCGGTGGCCGCGATGGAACCGCACCCCGAAGGCCCGTCCCCGGTGAGCACGACGGCGGTACGGCTGGGCCTGGCGGGGATCGGGCTGATACCCGGGGCCGGGCCCTTCGTCGGTGCCGTCGACGCCGCCCAGCTCGCCCAGGGGGCGGACCGGTTACGGGCGAGCCTCAGCGCCCGCTTCCGCAGTCAGGACGACGTGCAGCTCGTGCTGTCGCCGGAGCGGAGCCTCACGCCGGTGCTGCTCGGCGAGCTGACGGACATCGCCGACCAGGTGCCGTGGATCGTCCTCTTCCTCGACACGTACGAGGCGACGGCCCCGTTCCTCGACGGGTGGCTGCACGACATCATGGCGACGGATCGGTACGCCGGATCGCTGCCCGCCAACGTCGTCGTGGTCACCGCCGGTCAGCGGCGCCTGGACCCCGCACGCTGGAGCGGCTTCTCCGACTTCGTCCAGGACGTTCCCCTCGGCCCGTTCACGGAGGAGGAGGCACGGGGGCTCCTGGCCGTCAAGGGTGTCCTGGCCGAGCCCGTCGTCGAGGAGGTGATGCGGCTCACCGGTGGGCTGCCCGTGCTGGTTTCCACCCTCGCCGAAGCCCGGCCCGACGATCGCGAGGACGTGGGCGATCCGAGCGCGACGGCCGTGGAACGCTTCCTGAAGTGGGAGCAGGATCCGATACGGCGGGCGGCGGCGCTGGCCGGTGCCCTGCCCCGGCGGCTGGACGTGGACGTGTTCCAGGCGGCGGTGGACTGCCCGGAGGAGGACGTCGAACCGCTCTTCGCGTGGTTGCGCGGCATGCCGTTCGTCAGCGAGCGGGGAGACGGACTCCGGTACCACGACGTCGTACGGGCGCCGATGCTGCGGTTGCAGCGACGGCGTTCCCCGCGTGGCTGGGCGCAGCGGCACGAGCGCCTTGCGGGGGTCTTCGGCGGCTGGCGCGCGCATGCGGCGAGGGGCCTGCGGCCCGACGAGGAGTGGGAGCACGAGACGTGGCGGGAGCTGCGCCTCGAGGAGAAGTACCACCTGCTGTGCTCCCAGGGGCTCGTGGTTCTCGGTGGAGCGTTGCTGGACCTGGTTCTGGCCTGCCGTGAGGAGCGGGTACTCGGCCGCCGGTGGGCGCGGATGCTGGAGGACGCGGGGGAAGCCACGGACATCCCTGTTCTGCGGGAGTGGGGAAGGAGTGTGGGCGAGGCCCTGTCCGACGAGCAGTCCGGGGTGCGCGAGGCGATGGACCGGCTCCTGGCCAGGACCGGTCTGGACGTTCGCGGGCGGGCTGTGGCGCACACGGTGCGGGGCAGGGAACTGCGGAACGCCGGCGAGTACCAGCGGGCGCTGGCCGAGTACGACCGGGCGGTCGAACTCGATCCGGAGCTGTCCTCGGCCCATTACGGGCGGGGCTACACGCTCGCCCTGTCGGGTGATTCCTCCGCGGCGTTGGCCGAGTACGACCGTGCCGACGAACTGGCACCCGACACCGCATGGATCATCGCGGAGCGCGGGGAGACAATGCGGGTCCTGGGACGGTACGAAGAGGCCCTCGACGCGTGCGACCGGGCTTTCCGCCTGGACCCGACCGATGCCTTCCCGCTCGCCTCCAGGGCGGCGTGCAGGCATGCGCTCGGGCAGTACGACGCCGCTCTTGCCGACTTCGACCGGGCGCTGAGCCTCGATGAGGACTACCTGTGGGCGCTGGTGAGGAGGGCTCGGCTGCACCGCACCAGGGAGCGATGGGACGAAGCGTTCGCAGACCTGGACCGGGCGGTCGGCTTGGCACCCGACTCCGCGTGGATCGCGTCGGAGCGCGGTGACACCTACCGGCTCGCCGGCCGGTTCGAAGAGGCCGTCACCGAGCTTGGACGAGTTCTGACGCTCGAGTCCAACCACGAGTCGGCCCTGGCGAGCCGGGGCGTGGCCCATTTCGAGCTGGGCAGGACCGAGGAGGCCCTGGCCGACCTCACCCGTGCGGTGGAACTCGACCCCGGGTATTCCTGGGCGCTGGTGATGCGCTCCAGGGTGAGGCGTCGACTGAACGACCGCGACGGCATGTTCGAGGACCTCCGCCGGGCAGTCGACGCCGCCCCGGACGCCAACTGGGTCGGGCTCGAACTGGCAGAGCAGTACCGGATCGCGAGCCGCTACGACGAGGCCGTCGTCCTGTACCAACGGCTGTTGGGACGGGATCCGGAGTATCCGTACGCGCTCGCCGGTCTCGGTGCCGTCCACCGCGCCCGATCCGAGTACACCGAAGCCCGCCGGTTCCTCGACCGAGCGCTGGCAGTCGACCCGGACTACGGCTGGGCGTACGGACAGCGTGCGCGTGTCTGTGTCGCGACCGGGTGGGTCGAACAGGCCGTGGCCGACCTGGACCGGTGTGTCGCCCTGCGGTCGGAGACGGACTGGGCACGGCGAACCGTGATCGAACTTCTGATGTGGTGCGACCGGTGGGACGAGGCACTGGACCGGCTGGCCGACGCGCAGACCGAAGTGACCAGCGACGAGGACAGCATGGATGACCTGTGGACAGCCGCGTACCGGCATGAGGGCCGACCGGCAGAGGCTCGTTCGCTCGCTGAGCGGTTGCGCGTTTCGGATCCCCTTCCAGGAACCTTCCAGCTGTCCGTGGTGGTGACGCGCTTCGAGGGGGTGCGGGCTGCGAGGCCGCTGTGGCGGGAGCTGGCACGGTCACTGTCCGAACTCGAACTGGACGCGGCGGGACGTGCGGTAGGACGGTGCATCGTGGGCTGGGGCCTCGGCGACTGGGCCGAGGCCGATCGAGCACTGGCCGAAGTCCTGGCCGCCGATCCGGACTGGGAGGATCTCGCGGACCTCGCTCACTTCCTCACCGAACTGCTCCACAGCCCAGGCGCGGACCGCTCCCGCCTCGCCCCCCGCCTGGCGACCGTCGGCGCCGCCCGTGACGCCGTCCAGGCGCGTTACGCGGAATGACCGGCGAACGTGAGGAACGCGCGCCAGGACGCGCCCTCGAACGCGAGCCGTGCACCGTCCCGGTCCTTGGAGTCACGGACGTGGACGGTGGTGGGGGAGGGGACGGGGGTGGCTATGGCCACCTCGACACAATCAGGGCCGTCGTTGCTGCTGTAGCTGCTCTTGAACCAGTTGAGCGTGGTGGTCATGTCTCTTCTCCCAGAATCTTCTCGATGAAGGACAGCGACTCCCGAGGTGAGAGGGCCTGCGCACGGATCATTCCATAGCGCATGTCCAGGATCTGGGCCTCTCTCGGGTCGCTGATCACCCGGCTGTGCAGCTGGGCCTCCCAGTGCCCCAGCGTCTTGCCGTCCCGGAGCCTCAGGAGCCGCAGCGGTCCTGCCATGCCCGCGTGGTCCTCGCGGTCCGTGGGCATCACCTGGACCGAGACGTGCCGCAACTGGCCGAGTTCCAGCAGGCGTTCAAGCTGCTCTCGCAGAACCATTCTGCCGCCGATCGGCCGCCGCAGCGTCACCTCCTCTTGGACAAAGCTGATGAGCGGCCGGGGTACTCGCTCGAACACGGACTTGCGGGCCATACGCGCGGCGACATGACGCTCGATCTCGTCCTCCGTGTACGCGGGACGACGCATCGCGTACAGCGCCTGCGCGTACGCCGGAGTCTGCAACAGGCCATGGATCTGCTGGTTGTCGTAGGCGCCGAGCTCGACGGCCTCGCCCTCCAACTTCGCCAAGTCCCGTACCTTCTTCGGGTACCGGGCCCGCTCCACATCCGCCTTCATCACGGACAGCTTCCCGCCCGCGCCGAGCACCTCGTCGGCCTTGTCGAGGAAGTCGGGCTTGGGGATGCGCCGTCCGCGTTCGACCGAGGAGACCATCTCGTCGCCGTACCCGATGGCGGCGCCGAGTTCTCCCTGCTTGAGCCCGGCGGCCTCCCGCCACATCTTGATCTGCCGACCGACGGTCCGGAGTACGGCCTCGGCCTCTTCGTCCTCCATACGATCCCCTCCCGCCGTACGAGCCGGACGACTCCGTCGTGCGTTCGTACAGTCACGCTGCGTACCGTGGTGATGGCTGTTCAGCCTAGGGATGGATGACGACTCTGGGTGACATGAGTAGGAAATTCCCCCTTCCGATCGCTGCTGCGCCGGCCCACTTCGCCGTGCAGCTCTCCGCGACGCGCAGAGGTGCGCGACTGGCCCGCCTGCTGGCCGAGCGCCAACTGGACGACTGGGGAGTGGACTGGGCGGACGCGGTGCGGATCGTGGCGGAGCTGGCGGCGAACGCGGCGCTCCACGGGCGGGTCAGGGGACGGGACTTCCGGCTGGCGATGAGGCTGCACGCGGACGGCGACCTGCGTATCGAGGTGACCGACGCGCGCGGTGACCGGCTCCCGAGGATCGTGGACCCGGTGGCGGCGGACGCGGAGTCGGGGCGGGGCCTGCTGCTCGTGGCCGCGCTCGCCGACCGCTGGGGCTTCACCGAGGCACCCGCCCACGGCAAGACGGTCTGGGCCGAACTCGCACCGCGTCGCGGAGATCGGTGACCCGGCGGCGCCCGACGCCAAAGACCAAAGAACCGGGGAAAGAACCGAACCCGCCCCCACCGCCCCCGTCGATCACCCGGCGGAGTGAATATGCCCCGCTCGGCTGGCGTGGCGAGGTGATCGTGGTGCAGCGTCTGTTCCACCAACCGCACACATGCATCGGCCCTCGCCGGGACTGCCATCCCACTGCGAGGGCCTGATCATCGGGAAGAGCAGCTTCCCCGATGACTGGAAGGAAGCAGCCGCTTTCCGATGACTGATCAGCACCCTAACGCGCCCGCACGCGCCAAGTCCGGCCATTCCGGCGGCGTCATCCACATGAACGAACCCCATCACGAGAACTTCACGGTGGTCGGCAACCATCTGGCCCAGCACGCCGAGTTGTCCCTGACGGCGATCGGTCTGGCGGTGCACATCCAGTCGCTGCCGAAGGGCACCCCGATCGGGATCAAGACGCTGGCCGGGAAGTTCCCCGAGGGGGAGATCCGGATCGCCGCGGCCCTGCGGGAGCTCGAGGAACACGGCTATCTCTCACGCACCAAGGAGCGTCTTCAATCGGGCCGAGTGACGACCCGGACGACCTCCTACAACAAGCCGCGCCGCACCGAATCCGCCCGGACCGCCGAGCCCGACCGCCCGGCCACCCCGCCCGGGCCCACGGCCGCCTCGGCCCCGCCCGCGCACCGCACGGCGAATGACCTGCTCGCCGGCCTCCGCGCCCATGACGCACGCCTGCTCCTCACCGAACGGGACGTGCACCGGCTGGCACCGGCGGTCTCGGAGTGGCTGGAGCGGGGCGTACCGCCCACGGCCGTGACGCGAACGCTCACGGCGGGCCTGCCCGAGGACCCGATCAAGCACCCGGCGGCGTTCCTGGCCCACCGCCTGGCCTCCCTCCTGCCGCCGCCCCTGCCCGCCGCCCCACCGGCCCCCGCGACGGCCCTCCGCCCGGCCCCGCTCCAGACCTGCGACGGCTGCGAGAGAGCGTTCAGGTCCCCAGAACCAGGCCGGTGCAGGGACTGCCGTCCGTCTGCTGCGGCTGCGTAGGAAGACACGGAGATGAGCCGGATGACAAGCAGCCTGACACCCGTGCCCGAGCTCACGCCGGAAACACTGCGAGCGGCGGTCGCGCACATCGCCCCGAGCCGTGTTCCTGCTCTCACTCAACACCTCTTCGAGGCAGCGACGAACGCTCAGCGGACGCGAAGCCTCGCGCCGCTGAGGGCCTTCGTGCATTCCTGGGCGGTGTTCGTGGCGATCGAACGTCACCCGGAGCGCGTCGCTCGACTGCGAGAGCTGGAACGGATCGTGGATACGGGAAGGCCGGACCCGGCGTCGGCCATCGCCGAGATCCGCGCCATCTGGAAGTTGGCCGAGACGGAGGCCGGGCTGTGACGATGCGGCTGGGGAGCGATGCCCCTCCCTGATATCCGCGCTGTGGACGACCTACGCAGTGCGCTTGGCCGCCGGGTCTTGATCAGGAACTCGCCCGAGGTCATGGCGGCTCTTGAGGGCGCGTGATCCTCAGGTGATCGACCGAGTTATGGCGCGGTTCTTGCGCTGATGCTTTCGGATCACTTTCACCACACCTCCCTCACCAGTCCATCCCCTGAACAGACCGTTCCCGTTCCATTACAGTGCTGAATTGTTGGGCGTACGGACGGGTAACGGATAACGGCCGGGGAGGTCTCAGCGTGGGTGCGACGTCCGGGGGCGTCTGGGGGCGGGGGGAGCAGCAGGACTTCCGGAGTCGGGTGCGGGGGACGTTGCTCGGGGTGGCCGTGGGGGACGCCCTCGGCGCGCCGGTGGACTCGCTGGACCTCGGCGCGATCCGGGAGGCCCACGGACCCGAGGGGATCCGCGATCTCGTGCCCGCCCACGGGCGCCGCGGCGCCGTCACGCACGTCACGCAGCTCACCCTGTTCACCGTCGACGGGCTCATCCGGGCGCAGGTCCGCCGCGACACCGGCGCCTGGCATCCGCCCACCGATCTGCACTGCGCCTACCTGCGGTGGGCCGCCACCCAGCGGGACTGGGGGCCCGACGAGCGGCGCGAGGACGACGGCTGGCTGGCCCGCGAGGAGTGGCTGTACGCCCGGCGGGGCCCGAGCCGGCCGCTGCTGATGGGGTTCGGGGACGACACCATGGGCACCCTGGAGGCGCCCAAGAACCCCGCCGAGACCGGTCCGGAGGCGGTCGCCCGATCGGCGCCGTTCGGGCTTCTCGTCGGCTGGGAGCCGCAGCTCGTCACGCAACTCGCCGTCGAGTGCGCGGCGCAGACCCACGGGCACCCCACCGCCTGTCTCGCCGCCGGCGCCTACGCCGTCATCGTGCACGCCCTCGCCCGCGGCGACAGTCTCGACGGCGCCGTGCAGAAGGCGCTGGCGCTGCTCGCCGCGCGCCCCGGCCACCAGCCGGTGTCGGACGCCCTCCAGCACGCGCTGGGCGCGGTACGCCAGGGCATGCCGACCCCGGACCGGGTGGAGGACCTGGCGGGGGAGGGGACGGCGGCGGGGCTGCTCGCCGTGTCCGTGTACTGCGCGCTGGTGAGCGAGGACGTACGCCACGGGCTGTGCCTGGCGGTGAACCACAGCGGGTCCTCCGGCGCCGCCGGTGCCCTCACCGGCGGACTGCTCGGCGCCCTGCACGGGGAGACGGTCCTCCCGCCGGCCTGGCTGGCCGAGCTGGAGGGCCGTCCCACTCTGCTGCTCCTGGCGGACGACTTCGCGATGGAGATGACCCAGGGACCCGCACTGCACGGGCCCACCGGGTCCTCTCCGGGATGGCTGGCGCGCTATCCGCGCGGGGTCCGGTAGTCCGTCCGGGACCCCGGCCCGGAGGCCGGGGTCCCGGCACAAGCGGAGCCCCCTCGGCAAGGACGGCGAACTCGTCGAGAGGGCTCATCAATTGGTGCTTGTCGCAGTTGTCGTGACGTCGTCTTCTCAAGCCTTGAGCGACGTCACGAACGTGTTCCAGGTGTCGGCGCGGAAGCCGACCACCGGGCCCGTGGGGACCTTGGAGTCCCGGACCGCCATGGCCGCGACCATCGGTGACTTGACTTCGACGCACGCGCCGTTGCCCGTGGAGTACGAGGACTTGGTCCACGTCTCCGTGACGCCCTGACGAATTGCCATTTCTGCTCCGGAATGCGAGTGGAGTGGATTGCGCCACCGTTGTACTTGATGGCGTGATCGACGCTACCCGTCGCACTCCATGTCGGAAGCGACCGTTCATCCTTACGGATGGCATATTCCAAAGGAGTCTTCCGGCTTTGCCTGGTGACGGTGTACGGTGCGGCGCCTTCAATCCGCAGCACTCATCGCGCGTGCTCCTTGACCATGTTCGCGATGAACTGCCGTGACTGCTCGACGTTCAGGGCCTGCGCCCGCAGGTGTTCGTACATCACGCTGTACTTCTGGACGTCGTTCGCCTTCTCCAGGTACAGGTCGCTGGTGACGCCCTCGATGTAGACGACGCTGGAGTCCGCCGCGTCCGGGAACTCCAGGATCGCGTACTGCCCGTTGAGGCCCGGGTGCGCGCCCATCTCGAAGGGGATGACCTGCACGGTCACGTGCGGCAGCCGGGTCTGCTCGACCAGGTGCTCCAACTGCTCCCGCATCAGGGAGGGGCTGCCGACGACCCGGCGCAGCGCGGCCTCGTCCAGGACCGTCCACAGCCGCAACGGGTTCTCGGAGGCGGAGATTCGTTCCTGCCTGCGCATTCTGACCTGCACCCGCTTCTCGATGTCCGCGTGTGCCGTCTCCGGCAGGGCGCCGGCGATCAGCGCCTCCGCGTACTGGCGGGTCTGCAGCAGCCCGGGCACGACCTGCGGGTCGTAGATGCGCAGGCTCGCCGCGTCCGTCTCCAGGCCGATGTAGACGCTGTAGGGGATGTCGCCGAACGAATGCCACCAGCCCTGCTGGCGAGAGTCCTTGGCCATCTGCATCAGAGAGTCGACGACCCGGTGGTCGTCCACCTCGTAGACCCCGCA
Source organism: Streptomyces cyslabdanicus (assembly GCF_052663305.1). NCBI lineage: Bacteria > Bacillati > Actinomycetota > Actinomycetes > Kitasatosporales > Streptomycetaceae > Streptomyces > Streptomyces cyslabdanicus. Next base: position 6,250 of record NZ_JBQRUW010000027.1, on the reverse strand, counting down.
CAGATCGCGGACGTCACGCTGGCTGATGCTGCGCCGGCCGTTCTCCAGGCGGCTGATCTTCGACTGCGACACCAGCAGTCGCTCGGCCACCTCCTCGGCCGTCATGCCCTTGAGTTCGCGCAGCCTGCGCAGTTCCTGGCCCAGTCGGCGCCGCCTGACTGTGGGATTGACATTGGACGCCACGGGACGTGCACCTCCGGCCGCATGCCTCTACTTTGCGTATCTGCTGCTGAGCAGACTGCCACCAAGGTGCTTCATACCGCTGGGAAACGCCGGATATGCAGCGAGTACACGTCAGTTCGGGCACGCGTTCAGCACTCGGACGTGGCAGAGCGGGCGGCGGGACGCGTACGAGGTGTACGATCCCGCCGCCCTTGTCGATCCTGCGGCTCCCGAACTATCGCTCCGGGGCTGGGGACTGCGATGCGGCGTGTGCTGTGCGGTGTGGCGTTGCCGTGTGCGGTGCGGCTCAGTGGGCCACGGCGCGGGCCATGGAGCCGCGGCGTGGCTGCATCGGCACGCCCCGAGCGGGTTCCGCCGCGGGCCTGGCGCCCGCCCCGCTCTGGCGGCCTGCCGAGGCCGCGTTGCGGCGTGGCTGGGCCGCCACGCCGTTCTGGACGTCCATCACGGCGTGCGCCACGAGGCCGCCCATGGGGTCGTGCCGGATCAGGTCCCTGAGCCGGGACCGTGACGACCGTCCCTCGTTGCCGGGGTACAGGTGCTTGCCGAGGCCGACCGCGTGCGCCAGCGCGGCGAGCGCCGCGGTCCGCGGGTCCGGCGGTACGCCGGTGCGGATCGCCGAGTCCAGCCGGGCCCTGATCTCCCGGCTGATGGCGGTGTCCGTCGCCTGGTAGCGAGTCGTCGGCAGCACCCCGCACATCTGGCCGGCCACGGCGTGCACCATGCCGCACCGCTCCAGATGCGAGAGGTAGGTCTGGCGGAGCCCGAGACGCGGCCCGCCGATCCAGTGGACGGCCCGTACCGGAGCGCCGCGCCTTCGCAGCAACTCCAACGCGCAGTCCAGAGTTGGATCTCCTGTCGGCCGTGGTGCCACCACGGCGATACGATCCCCGTCTGGGGCTATCCGTCCGGCCAGCGCCAGCTCCACTAGCTGTGCTCCGGCCAGACCTAGGTCGAGCGACTGCGGCTGCGCAGTGGTACCCGTGGTCGGGTCCAGTGCCAGCAGCAGAAGCTCTTCCGGAAGTGTTCTGCGGCTCCTGCCCATCCATGCCTCCCCGCGTGGATGAATGACAGGGTGACCCCTCTCACATTGGTCTGTCGAGGGTGCGTGACCGGTTCGTAAGGGAACCGGTAGGTATGTCGTTCTCGTCTATCGCATCGGTTTGGCCCGTACACAGGACACTGGTACATGGTTCGGACAGCGGTACGGCCAAGGGTTCGGCTGCGTCGTCCGGGTGGCGGGTCAGGTCGTGATTCACGGTTCGGTAGCGGCACGTTGGGCGTGCGGCGCATGAGGAGGTATCGGTGGCGGGCGAGTCCCCCGACAGGTCGAAGCAGCGCGAGTCGTCGGCAGATGGGACGTCGGGGAGCGCGGGTTCGGTTCCCGAGTCCAGGAACGAGGCCGGCGACCCCCGCCTCGCGTTGACGGGGGAGTCCGGGGAGCCGGGCGCGTCCGACGGCTCCGAGCAACGCGGCGGGGTCGACACGGCCACTCGGGTGCTTTCGGTACGGGATGTGAAGCCGGAGGCGAAGCCGGGGACGAAGCGGGAGTCGGAGCCGGAGAAGGTGACCGACGAGGGCGGGGCCGCCGACGACGGTGACGAGGCCGACGCGACGGGTGACGGGCGCCTGCGTGCGGCGGTGGCCGCGTGGGTGAACTCCGGGAGCGACGGGAAGCGCCCGGAGGCGGAGACCGAGGGTGCCTCCGGCGAGGGCGAGGGCGAGGGCGAGGGCGAGGCCGCGGGCGCGAAGCCCGGTGCCTCCGGCTCCCCCGAGGCCGACGGCGCGGAGGACGCCTCCGACGGGGAGGCTGCCGCGCGTGGGAAGGACGGGTCCGAGTCCCGGGCCGCGGACGAGACCGCGCAGGACGCCGAGGGCGCCGACGACGCCCAGCGAGGGAGGACCGGGGTCGCGCCGGAGGCCGACGCGGAGGGGCATGACGACGCCGAGCGTGGGAAGGACGGGGACAGGTCCCGGGCCGCCGACGAGACCGCGCAGGACGCTTCCGACGCGGAGGACGTCGACGCCACCGACGCCGACGCCGACGCCGAGGGCGCCAAGGCCGGGACCGCGTCCGAGGACGCCACGCGTTCGAAGGACGGGACTGAGCCCAAAGCTGACGCCGAGGACGCCGACGATGACGGCGACGGCAAGCGTGGCGAGGCCGACGAGCCCACCGAGGACGCCGAGAGCGCCGGCGATGACGGCGACGGCAAGCGTGGCGGCGACGGCAAGCCCGTCGGGGCCGGCGAGGCCGGCGAGGACTCCGACGAGGCCGACGAAGCCGCCGAGGACGCCCCCGAGGCCGGTGACGGTGGCTCGGAGGGCTCGGGCTCGGGCACGGGTGAGAAGCCCCCCGTGGATCAGCCCACCACGATGCTCAAGCTCGGCGGTGCCGCCAAGAAGCCCCAGGTCGACCAGCCCACCACCATGCTCAAGCTGGGCGGCGACAAGAAGCGGGCCCCCGAGTCCGACGCCGAGCGGACCAGCAAGTTCGTCGCGCTCAAGCGGCCCGACGCGGTGCAGACCCGCAAGCCGCAGCCCGCGCAGCCGGCCACGCCCGCGCCCAAGCCCGTGCCCGCGGACGGCACCGCCGCCACCCCGCAGGCCGGCCCCGAGCGCACCACCCAGCAGCCGCTGCCGCCCAGGCCGCCGCTGGACCTGCTGGCCGAGCTCACGAACACTCCGCCGCCCCCGGAGACCCCGCTGCGCACCACGGTGCGCCGCGTCAAGATCTGGACCCCGCTCGTCGTCCTCCTGCTGATCGTCTTTGCGGTCGTGCAGGCCGTGCGCCCGCTGCCGGAGCCCACCTTCGCGCTGACCGCCGAGGACACCTACACCTTCGAGGGCAACCCGGTGAAGCTGCCCTGGCCGAGCGAGGGCCAGGGCTGGATGGACGTCGACGGCGTCGGCACGATGGACCACTTCGGCGAGCAGAAGCCGGTCGCCATCGGCTCGGTCGCCAAGACCATGACCGCGTACATCATCCTGCGCGACCACCCGCTGAAGGTCGGCGAGGAAGGCCCGAAGATCGAGATCGACCCGACGGCGGAGAAGGAGGGCGGCTTCGACAAGGCCGGCGAGTCCACGCTCAACACCATGAAGGCCGGCGAGTTCCTCACCGAGAAGCAGGCCCTGTCCGCGGTCATGATCCCCTCCGCGAACAACATCGCGCGCCTGCTGGCCCGCTGGGACGCCGGCTCCGAGGCGGAGTTCGTCAAGAAGATGAACGCCACCGCCAAGGAACTCGGCATGGCGAACACGACGTACACCGACCCCTCGGGTCTGAAGGAGACCACCGTCTCCACCGCCGAGGACCAGGTGAAGCTCGGTAACGCGGCCATGACGATCCCGGCCATGGTGGCCATCACCAGCGCGGCCAGCTGGACGGACCCGACCGGGAAGTACTGGAACAACTACAACGAGCTGCCCTACGCCATCGGCGCGATCGGCATCAAGACCGGCTCCACCACCGCGGCCGGCGGCAATCTGCTCTTCGCCGCCCACAAGCAGGTCGGCGGCCGGACGGTGACGATCGTCGGCGCGATCCTCGGCCAGCACCAGGGCCAGTCGATCCTCGACACGGTCAACGCGGTCAGCAAGACCGCGCTGCTCGCCGCCAAGGACGTGCCGACCTCGGCGAAGATCCTGAAGAAGGGCGATGTCGTCGGGTACGTCGACGACCAGCTCGGCGGCCACACGCCGGTCGTCGTCACCAAGGACGTCACCGCGGTCGGCTGGGCCGGGCTGCGGCTGAAGCTGTCCCTCACCACCAAGGACGTCCTGCCGCACACCGCGAAGGCCGGCACGGACGTGGGCATGCTCACCGTCGGTGACGGCGCGGACGGCGCCGTACAGGTGCCCGTCGCCCTTCAGGAGGACCTCGCCGAGCCGGGCTTCCCGGCCAAGCTGACCCGCATCGGCTGACCTGCGCGTCAACCGGCGGCCGACGCCGCCCCCACCCACCCCGTCGGGCAGCCCCACCCGGGAGCTGATCCGGCGGGGTGCGTGCTAGCGTCACGAATCGGGCACGTCGCCGGTCGCGGGACGCGGCCGCGGACAGAGAACAGGACACGGGGAGTGCCTTCAGGTGGCCACAGCGGATCCCACACGCGCTGACGACGCCGATCCGGGCCCGGGGAACGGTGCCCGAATAGGCGCGTCCACGCCTGGCGCGGTCGGTGACCACGGGCGGCCGGGCGGCCCCGCGGACGACCAGGGGGGTGACCGGGGCGGCGAAGGGTCCCGGGTCCGGTCCGCGGTCATGGCGGTCCGGGAGCGGATGCTGCGGCACCCCGTCCTGTCCGTCACCGTCCTGGCCGGTCTGCTGCACATCGTCTGGTTCTTCACGTTCGCCAACAGCGGCGGCGACCTCGCGGCGCAGGACGCCTGGGCCGAGTTCGTCGGCCGGCACCCCGACTCGGCGTACAACCTCGCCTGGTACGGCGGCATGCACCCGGTGTCGTACAGCGTGGTGTCGCCGTACCTGATGTCGCTCCTGGGCGTCCGCACCACGATGATGATCGCGGGCACGGTTTCGGCGGCCCTGCTGACGCTGGTCCTCATCCGCAGCCGCTCGGTCAGGAACCCGCTGTGGGCGGCGCTGACGGGCGTCTTCGGGCTGGTGTGCAACGCGGTGTCGGGCCGGGTGACCTTCGGGCTGGGCACGATGTTCGCGCTGGGCGCGGTCGCGGCCGTGTTCTGCTGGCCGCACCGCTGGCGCTTCAAACGCTGGGCGAAGGCGCTGGTCGCGGCGCCGCTGGCCGCGCTCGCCACCATGTCCTCGCCCGTGGCGGGCCTGTTCGTGGGCCTGATCGCCGTCGCGCTGTTCCTGCAGAAGCGCCGCCCGGGCGCCTGGGCGCTGGGCCTGGCCCCGGCCGCGGTGGTGGCCGTGTCGGCCTGGCTGTTCCCCTTCTCCGGCACCCAGCCGATGGCGTTCGCCTCGGTGATCCTGCCCCTGCTCTACTCCGTCCTCGCCGTCGTCCTCGTCCCCCGGGAGTGGAAGACGGTCCGGATCACGTCCGTGGTGTACGGCCTCGCGGTCGTCCTGGTGTGGCTGATCAGCTCCCAGATCGGCTCCAACGTCACCCGGCTGGCCATGCTGTTCGCCGGGGTGGTGATGGTGGCGGCGCTGCCGTTCACGGTCCCGCGCTCGCGCACCTGGTTCACGACCGTCCTGGCCGTCGCCGTGTTCGTCGGCTGGATAGGGTTCAAGTCGGTCGACGACATCGTCAACACCACCCCCGCCGCCTCCTGGGCGCGCGAGCTGGCCCCCCTGGTCAACCAGTTGCAGCAGGTCGGCGCGGAGAGGGGCCGGGTCGAGGTGGTCCCCGCCCGCTCCCACCGCGAGGCCTCCGCGCTGGCGCCCTACGTCAACCTGGCCCGCGGCTGGAACCGCCAGGCCGACATGCAGCGCAACCCGCTCTTCTACGACGACACGCTCAACTCGGCGAACTACCACGACTGGCTGCAGCGGTGGGCGGTGCACTACGTGGTGCTGCCCAAGGGCGACGTCGACGGCGACGGCGGCGAGCGCGAACGCGCCCTGGTGCAGGAGGGCATGCCGTACCTCAAGCAGGTCTGGGGCGACGCCAACTGGCAGCTGTTCAAGGTCACCGACCCGGCGCCGCTCGCCGAGCCGGACGCGGTCGTCGAACGCGCCGAGCAGGGCGAGATGACCATCCAGGTGCGCAAGGCGGGCCGCATCCTCATCCGCATCCCGTACTCGCCCTGGCTGAGCCTCGTCGACGACGAGGGCAAGAGCCTCAAGCCGCCCCAGGAGACCGCCGCCTCCAAGCACCGCGCCGAGGGCGAGCCGAAGACGTACGACAACGTCAACGGCTGCCTCATGGAGACGGAGCAGGACGCCCAGGGCGACAAGTGGACCGCGCTGCTCGCGCCGAAGGCGGGCACGTACCGGCTGGCGTCGCCGTACCAGCTGCCGCGGGGCACTCCGTGCCCGGACGAGTTGAACTGACCGCTGCCGGGTCGGGTGCGGGGGGCCGGGGACGGCAGTCCCCGGCCCCCCACCTCCGTCTTGAAAGGCCTTTCCCCCAACACCAGAAAGGAC
>NZ_JBQRUW010000026.1:0-23964 GCF_052663305.1 Streptomyces cyslabdanicus | reverse complement strand
GGAGCTTTTGGGGGCGGGAGGGGGGAAGCAGAGGGGGGGGGGGGGGGGGGGGGGGGGGGGGAGAGGCCCCCCCCCCCCCCCCCGCTTCGGTCTGAACGGCCTTGTCCTCAGACGCCGGACGGGCCGGTCGGTCCGCTCACCTCACCTCACGGGAAAGGCCACATCGCACACCGGGTCCTGCGGTCCCGAGGCCTCCCAGTCCGCGAAGTACACCTCCCGGCAGGAGGCCGCCTGCTCGAGCCCCTGCTCGGTGATCCACTGCTCCACCGCCCCGAACGCGGCCAGGATCTGCGGATGGGCCACCTGCGCCTTGGTGATCCGGGTGAAGGCCAGCCGCCGTGCCGGCTCCACCCGCACCTTCGTCTCCCAGGGCCGCCCCCGCTCCTCGGCCCACGCCCGGGCGGCCGCCTCGTCGGCGACGGGCACACAGACCTCGGCGGGCCCGTCGCTCTCCATGGACACCTCGGCGTGGTAGACGACGAACGGCGACGCCGTGACGCCCCCGCACTCGCCGGCCGCCGCCAGCAACCGGGTCAGCGACGCCCCGATCCACGTGGGCAGCTCGTCCGCCAGGGTGTGCCGGGTCTCGGTGATCACCACCTGCTCGGGCACGTCGGTCGTTTGCACCTCGAACTTGCCGTACATCTCGGAGCTCCTCCCCGAAAGTCGTCCACGGAGGTACTCGGCGAGGGTCCGCTGACCGGCCACCCGTGTCTCGACGTCCGCCCAGTAGGCGGCGAGCCGGTCGGCCGCCACCGCGCCGTCCACTTCGACGGCGTCGACCACCTCGGCGACCTTGGCGAGCGGCATGTCCAGCTCGCGCAGCAGCGCCACGAGCCGGGCCTGCTCGATCTGGGACTCGCGGTAGTAGCGGTAGCCGCTGAACGCGTCGACGTGCGCCGGGACCAGCAGGCCGAGACGGTCGTACAGCCGCAGGGCCTTGGCCGACAGGCGGGCCCGCGTGGCGAACGCGCCGATGGTGAGCAGCTCCTCGTCCACGTGCTCGTCCACGCCCTCGTCCTCGTCCTCGTCCTCCGTCGCCGGGCGGCCTGTTCCGCCCGGCATGAGGGAAGCTCCGCCCTGCCCCAGGGGCAAGGTCAACACCCGTGGGGCGGACGCGGGGGACCTCAGGTGAGCTGCTCCTCGACGGCCGCGACCAGCTCGGCGGCCTCCGGAGCCGTCTGAGGGGAGAACCGGGCGACGACCTTGCCGTCCCGCCCGACCAGGAACTTCTCGAAGTTCCAGCGGATGTCGCCGCTGTACCCGTCGGCGTCGGCGAAGCCGGTCAGACGCTCGTAGAGCGCGTGCCGTCCTTCCCCGTTCACCTCGACCTTCTCGGTCATCGGGAAGGTGACGCCGTACGTGGCGGAGCAGAACTCGGCGATCTCCTCGGCGTTGCCCGGTTCCTGCCCCATGAACTGGTTGCACGGCACCCCGAGCACGGTGAAGCCCTGCCCGGCGTACCGCTCGTGGAGCTGTTCGAGCCCGGCGTACTGCGGGGTGAGCCCGCACTTGGACGCCACGTTCACCATGAGCACGACCCGCCCCGCGTACTGCCCGAGGTCGGCCGGCCCGCCCTGGAGGGCGCCGATCTGCACGGCCAGGGGGGAGTCCGGGGCGGTCGCGGCGTTGCTGTCTGAAGTGGTCATGAGCGGATGCTAGTCCCCGGCCGGCCGTGCGCATGAGCGGGCGCCGGAGGGTCTGTCCCCGGGTCCGTCCCTGGGCCTGTGATGGAGGCTGCCGCCGCCACGAGGATCTGCCCCGCCCCGGTCCGCGAGTACAGCACCGAACGTCCGGCCCGCCGGCGCTCCACCAGCCCGGCGTCCAGCAGCACGCGCAGATGGCGGCCCACGGAGCCCAGCGTCTGCCCGGTCAGGGCGGTCAGCTGGGTGGTGCTGAGCGGCGAGGCGAGCAGGATCAGCACCCGGGCGCGGGTCCGGCCCAGCAGCGCGCCGAGGCCCGTGGGCACGGAGGCGCGTCGCGCGTCGGTGTCGGCGAGGGCGCCGGCGCACGGGTAGACGACGGCGTACCGGCGCCGCGCCTCGTCCCACGCCACCCAGCCGGCTTTCGGGGTGACCGGGACGAAGACGAGCTGGGCGCCGGAGATCTCGCGCGGCGGGTACTCGTGCAGATTGACCTGGAACCGGTTCTCGCCGAGCCAGCGCGTGCCCGGCCGCAGGGTGTCCAGGACCGCGGCCCAGCCGCCCCGGCTGACCTGGGCGGTCCGTGCCCCGACATCGGCTTCGAGGACGCGCCGCCGCCGGTCCCAGGTGGGCCGTACGGCGTCCGCCCACACCCACTCCAGGAGCCGGGCCGCGCGCTCGGGCAGATCGTCCCGCTCCAGGGCGGCCGGCAGCGGCCCGGCGAGCGAGGTCCGCAGGTGCGCGCGGGCCTCGGCAGGACCGGCGGCGCGCACCCGCTCGACGCCCTCCTCGAAGGACTCCTCGTCGTGTGGCGTGGGGGTGAGGAAGTCGGCGATCCAGTCCCGGCCGAGTCCGGCGCGGACGAGGAGCGCGGTGACCGGGTCGTCCGCGAGGAGCCGCCGGTAGGCGGGCAGGTGTGCGCGTAGCCACGCCTGCTCGCCGGGATGCCCGCCGGCGCCCGCGTGCAGCAGCTTCAGGCTCGCGAAGGTCTCGGCGAGCGGTGAGAGCAGGAACCGGCTCCCGGCGAGTGTGTCGGCGTTGACCTGCCACCAGCCCATGCGTCCTCCCCGGGACCTTTCGCGCCCGCACGAAACAATAACCACCGTCCCCCGACCCGTTCGAGACTCCGGCGCATGCGCAGCTACCAGCAGCTCTTCCGCACCCCGGAGTTCACCCCGCTCTTCCTCGCGTCCTGTGCGCAGACGGTGGCCCAGACGGCGAGCGGGCTCGCGCTCGGCACCCTGGTGTACCGGGCGACGGACTCGCCGCTGCTCGCCGCCGTGAGCATGTTCGGCCCCGCGCTGGCCCAGGTGCTCGGCGCCACCCTGTTCCTGTCCGGTGCGGACCGGCTGCCGCCGCGGCGTGCGCTGGTGGGCGTCTGCCTGTCCTTCGCGGCGGGCACGGCACTGCTGGCGCTGCCCGGTCTGGCGCTGTGGGCGCTCTTCGCCGTGGTCCTCGCGCAGGGGCTGGTCGCCTCCCTGGGCGGGGGAGTCCGCTGGGGTCTGCTGAACGAGATCCTGTCCAAGGACGGCTACCTGCTGGGGCGTTCGGTGTTCAACATGATGAGCGGCGTCATGCAGATCGCCGGGTACGCGACGGGCGGGATGCTGGTCGCGGCACTGTCCCCGAGGATCTCGCTGCTGCTGTCCGCCGCGCTGTACGCTGTGGCGGCCGCGGTGCTCCGCCTCGGCCTGACCCACCGGCGGCCCCGTGCCGGTGGCCGCCCCTCCGTCTCGGCGACCTGGCGCACCAACACCCTGCTGTGGTCGTCCCGCCCGCGCCGCCTGACCTACCTGGGCCTGTGGATCCCCAACGGGCTGGTGGTCGGCTGCGAGTCCCTCTACGTCTCCTACGCCCCCGCCGCGGCGGGCACGCTGTTCGCGTGCGCGGCGTTCGGGATGCTGGTCGGCGACGTGACGGTTGGCCGCCTGCTGCCCCCGGCGGTACGCCGCCGTGCGGCCACGCCGCTGCTTCTGCTGCTGGCCACCCCGTACCTGCTCTTCGCCCTCCACCCGCCCGTACCGGTGGCCGCCTGCCTGGTCGCCCTGGCCTCCGTCGGCTTCGGTGCGAGCCTCGTCCAGCAGGAGCGCCTGATGGACGCGACCCCCGACGAACTGGCCGGCCACGCGCTGGGCCTGCACTCCGCGGGCATGCTCACCCTCCAGGGCATCGGCGCCACCCTGGCCGGCACGCTCGCCCAACTGACCTCCCCCGCCATGGCGATGACGGCGACGGCAGCGGCCTCGGCGGCGGTCACCCTGAGCCTGGCCACGGCCTCCCGCCGCCCTGCCCCCGAGAAGCGCACCCCTTCTTCACCCACACCAGCCCACCCCACCGCCCCAGCAGCCCCATCCCCAGAGCCACAAGAAGAGCACCCCAGTCGATGACGTGCGGCAACCCGGGAAAGAACGCGAAGAACCCGACCCCGACCCCGAACCCGACGACAAAGCCGCATACCCCGGCCCACCGGCGCCACTCCCACTGCTCACCCATGCGTAACTCACCCCGAGACCCGACGACTCCGACCCACCTACCGCCCGCAGTTGACGTGGAGGTGGGCGCACGTCCTGCCCTAACGAGGCAACGACTGGGGAGAGATGCTCGCCTGGGGGCGATCTTGCACGCGTCGTGCGTTCGGCCGCGCGAGGAGCGGTGGGTGCGGTTGCCGGTGTCCGCGCAGGTGAAGCCGATACGCCAGGTGCAGAAGCCACCGCTGTGGCGATCCGGAGTGCGCTGCCAGTGCGCTGCCGCGGACGACGTGCGTGAACATGCAGCCGGTGGGGACTTTCACGGTCACACCGCCCACGCTGTACTCGACGGTGCGAACGGGACCGTCGAGCCGACTGCCGTGGCACCGGCGCCCGTCGCCGACGTGAAAACCAGCGCGTCAGCGGCACCGATGGCGGTGATGAGACGCGCGACCTGCGCGGCCACGATCCGGTTCACCGTCCCAGGTGATCGCTGTATGCCCTTGCTGACCTGCAGAAACGTTAGGAACGGCGCGGCGGATTGTCCCGCCGCGCCGTGGCGCTCGGTGGGCCGGGGCGCTAGTCCTTGACCGCCCCCGCGTTCGCTCCTTGGACGAACTGGCGTTGGAAGCAGAAGAAGAGGATGGCCACGGGGAGGGTCGACAGCAGGGCCGCGGCCAGTTTCAGGGGGTACTGGGTGCCGCCGCCCAGGCTGCCGGAGACCATGCGGGCGAGGCCGGTGGTCAGGGTTTCGTACTGGCTGGACTGGGTGGCCACGAGGTAGTGGGTGAACTCGTTCCAGGAGCCCTGGAACGCCAGGATCGTCACCGTGATCAGGGCGGGCCGGGCCATCGGCAGGACGATCGACCAGAAGGTGCGGAAGACACCGGCGCCGTCGACCCGGGCGGCTTCCTCCACTTCCCGGGGGATCGACTCGAAGAACTGCTTCATGATGAAGACCTGCGCCGCGTCCACCAGCAGCGGCAGGATCATGGCCGCGTAGGTGTCGAACAGCCCGAAGGTGTTGAGCACCAGGAACCTCGGGATCAGCAGCACGATGGGCGGCACCGCCATCACGGTGAGCAGGAACCCGAACAGCAGCGCGCGGCCGGGAAAGCGCAGCCGGGCCAGCGCGTACCCGGCCATCGAGGCGAACAGGACCCGCCCCGCCGTGACGACGGACGCCACGAACACCGAGTTGCCCAGCCAGCGCAGGAACGGCACACCGTCGCCGGCCTGGTTGATGCCGAACAGACGCTGGTAGGCGGCGGTCGTCGGGGTGACCGGGAGCAGCCCCAGGGGATGTGCCGCCGCGTCCGGGTCCGTCTTGAACCCGGTGACCAACTGGATGGCGAACGGCATCAGATACAGCAGCCCGAGCACCACCAGCAGCGCGTACCCGAGGATCCGCAGGGGCCGGGGGAAGCGTCCGAGCACCGGACGCCCCTGCGCCCGGACGGCGTGGGAAGGCGCGCTCATCGGTTCCTCCGGGGACGGGCCGCGCGCTCGCGCAGCAGGAAGCGTTGCAGGCCCGTCATGGTCAGGATCAGTACGAGCAGGATGAAGGCGATGGCCGCACCCTGGCCGAAGTCGGCGTCGTCGAAGGCGGTCGAGTAGGACAGGAAGGCCGGCGTGAGCGTGGTGTTGCCGGGCGCGCCCTGGCTCATCACGTACACCTGGTCGAAGACCTGCCAGGTGGCGATCAGGCCGAGGGTGAGCACGAGGAACAGCACGGGCCGCAGCGCGGGCAGCGTCACGTACCGCAGCATCTGGAAGCGGTTGACGCCCTCGATGGCGGCCGCCTCCTCCAGTTCGCGCGGGACGTCCTGGAGGGCCGCGAGGAAGATCAGCATGAAGGTGCCGGACGTCGTCCACACGGCGAGCAGGATGATCGTGCACATCGCCACCGACGGCCCGGACAGCCACTCGAACCAGGAGAGACCCATGAACGAGTGGTCGACCAGCACGCCCGAGGGGTGGGCGGTGTCGACGACGCCCAGGCCGCCGAGCAGCAGGGAGAGCACTCCGCGCGGGTCGTTGAACCAGTTCGGGCCCTTCACCCCGATCCAGGACAGCGCCGTGTTGACGGCGCCGCTGCCCTGGAACAGGAAGAGGAAGATCGTGGAGACCGCGATCGAGCTGGTGACCGAGGGGAAGAAGAACGCGGTGCGCAGGGCACCCCGTGCGCGCAGCAGCCGCTGATTGACGATGAGCGCCAGACCCAGCGCGAGGAGGGTCTGGAGCGGCACGGTCAGCAGCACGTAGTACAGGGTGTTGCGCAGCGAGGTCGCGAACAGGGCGCGGTCCAGGCCGTCCTGGGTGAGCAGGGCCCGGTAGTTGTCCAGGCCCGCGAAATCCGCCTGCGCGCTGAACGGGTTGGACTGCCCGTCCCAGTGCAGCAGGCTCACCCACAGCGCCATCAGGGTCGGCAGGACGAGGAACAGGCCGAGAACGAGCACCGCGGGGCTGACGAACAGCCAGCCCCAGGCGCCCTCCGCGCGGCGCCCCACCCGCCGGGCGGGCGCCGCCGAGTTCGGGCCGGGCCCGCCGGGCGTGTCAGGTTCGCCCGGCGGGCCGGCCGTACGGGACCCCTCGCCGGCGCGGGAGCGCGGCTCCGGACGGGGGTGGTGTGGCGTACGCGCGGACACGGTGGGTCAGTTGCCCTTCGTGAGCGCTGCTTCGCCGTTGCGCTGGAGGCCGGCGAGGATCTTCTTCGGGTCGGCGGTGGCCAGCCCCGCGAGGTCGGTGTTGAACTGGCCGAGCACCTTGTCGAACCCGGCGAGGGTCACGGGACCCTGGGCGTAGGCGCTGGCGTCGACCCAGGCCTTCGCGTCGGGGTTCTGCCGCGCGTACTCAGCCAGGGCGCTGGTGCGCGAGGGCATCACGCCGAAGGCGTCGGCGTTCTTCAGCTGCTGCGCACTGGAGTTCAGGTGCGTCACCAGGTCCACGGCCGCAGCCCGGTGGGCGCTCTCGGCGGCCACGCCCCAGCACTGGCTGAAGGCGAGCGTGCCCTGGCCGGCCGGACCGGCGGGCAGCGGGACCATCTTGTACTTCACGTCGGGGAAGTCGGCCTTCATCGCGCCGCTGAGCCAGTTGCCCTCGATGGTCATGGCGGCCTTGCCCTTGCCGAAGGCCTCACCGCCCCAGTTGGTGTCGACCTCGTTGGCGTACTTCATGGAGCCGGACTTCAGCAGGGACTGCACGTAGCGGAGCGCCTGCACGTTCTGGTCGCTGTCGGCGGTCATCTTCGACTGGTCGGCGTTGGTGATCCAGCCGCCGGCCTCCTTCATGAAGACGCCGAGCCGGGCGTATTCGCCGCTGGTGACCAGTCCGGTCACGCCGTGCCCGGTCAGCTTGTCCGCGACCTTCCTCAGCTGGTCCCAGCTCGTCGGGTAGTCCTTCTCGGTCAGCCCGGCCTTCGTCCAGAGGCCGGTGTTGACCGCCAGGGCGAGCGTGGAGGTGTCCTTGGGCAGGCACACCAGCTTGCCGTCGTGGGTGAACGAGGCGCGCAGCTGCTCGGAGAAGTCGTCGGCGTCCTTGACCTTGTCGCCGTAGGCGTACAGGGAGCCGCCTCTGGTGTAGTTCGCGAACTGGTCGGAGTTGACGTAGAAGGCGTCCGGCGGCTTGTGCCCGGCGAACGCCTGGGCCAGCTGCTGGTTCATGTCCTTGGCGACATCGACGGTCACCGTGTTGCCGGACTGCTTGGCGTACGCGGCCGCCGCCTCCTTGACGGCCTTGGTCTCGGCGTCGCCCGAGCTGGCTATCAGCACCGTCAGGTGCTGGTGGGAGCCGGAGTCCTGCTCCGTCTTCTTGTCGCCGCCGAAGCTCGACGAGCAGCCCGCGGTGGCCAGGAGTGCCGCGCAGGTGGTGAGGGCCGCGACGGCCGTACGGTGGGACATGGATTCCTCCGGGGTTCGGGGATGTTGGGGTGCGGCTCCGCCCGGCGGCGCGGGACACGGCCGGGGTGGAGGAGGGGGAGAACTCGGGATCGGGGTCGCCGACCGGGGTGGCGCCGACCGAGGTGGCGCCGACCGAGGTGGCGCCGACCGGGACGGTGCTGAGCGGGATGGTGCTCACCGGGACGGTGCGGTCTGGGCGGTGCCGATCGGGTGGTGCCGGCGGGGGTGGTGCCGGCCCGTGGTGATCGGTGCCTGTCGGGCCGTCGTCAGACGGGGGGCACGGTCGCGGCCGCGACCGCGCTGGGTGCGCGGGCGCTGTCCCGGACGACCAGGGACGGCGGCAGCAGGATGCGTTCGGGCGGTGCGTCGGGAGCGGCCATCCGCGCCAGCAGCAGCCGCACGCACTCCCGGCCGACCTCCTCCAGCGGCTGGGCGAGGGAGGTCAGCGCGGGGGACAGGAGTTCGGCGGTCGGCGAGTCGTCGAAGCCGACCACGGCCACGTCGCGGCCGGGGACGGCGCCGCGCTCACGCAGGGTCTGGTAGCAGCCGAGCGCCAGCATGTCGCTGGCCGCGACCACCGCGGTGGCGCCCGCGTCCAGCAGCGGCTTCACGGCGGCGCGGGCCGCGTCGATGTCGTTCACGCTCTGCGCGCGCCGCCCGCGCGTCGGCAGCCCGTGCCGTCTCATGGCCCGCTGCCAGCCCTCGGCGCGGTCGTCACCGGCGCCGGAGGAACCGCGCCCCCAGCCGAGGAAGGCGATCCTGCGATGCCCCAGGGCGACCAGGTGCTCCACGGCGGCGTCCGTGCCGAAGGCGCCGTCGACGTCGACCCAGTCCCCGATCTGCCGCCGCGACCACATCCGGCCGAAGGCGACGAACGGCACGCCCCGCTTGGCGAGCCAGGCCTGGCGCGGGTCGTTGTGCTCGGTGCCGCTGAGCACGAAGCCGTCGACCTCGTGCTGGTCGAGCAGCTCCTCGTAGCCGTCCAGCGTCGGTTCGCCGGGCTGGCAGGCGAACAGCAGCACCCGGTAGCCGGCCTCGTCGGCGGCCTGCGACAGGGCGTGCAGGAACCGGTCGAGGACGGGGCTGCTGGCCGGGGCGGGCAGGATGCCGTAGCCGATCAGCTTGCTGGAGCGGGTGCGCAGCGTCTGCGCGGCACGGCTGGGGCGGTAGCCCATCTCGTCGATCACCCGGCGGACCCGCTCCAGGGTCTCGGGACGCAGCAGGCCGGGCGAGTTGATCGCGTTCGACACCGTCTGCGGGGAGACCCCGGCCCGGCGCGCGACCATGGCGAGCGTCACCGGGCCGCCCCTGGCGGGCGGGTCGTTGCTGGAGCGGGGCATTGCGGGCCTCCGGCGTGCAGAGGGAACGAGGAACACGTTTTAGCGTTCCAAAAGCATTGTCAGCGCTCTGACGAGTCACTTACTGTCTTTGGAACGTTCAAACGCTGAGAGGTTCTACTCCCTTGGACTCGACTGTCAAGACCCCGGACGCCAACGGCTCGGTCACGCCGCCCCCCGCGGTGACCGAGGGCCTTCAGCCGTTCCTGCACGACGCGGTCGTCACGCTGTACGCGCCCAGCTTCGTGATCTCGCGCCCGGACGGGGCCCTGGACGGCGGCGCGGACGGCTTCTTCCACGGCGACCGCCGGGCGCTCTCCCAGCTGACCGTCGCGGCCGACGGCATCCCGCTGGTGCCGGTCGGGCACGGGCTGCGCGGCGCGGACCGGGCGGACTTCCGGTCGATCCTGCGCGGGCTCGGAGAGGTGACGCCCGACCCCGCGGTCGCGCTGCACCGCCGCCGGACCACGACCTCCGGCGGGCTCGAGGAAGTCCTGGAGGTCACCAATGCGGGCACCCGGACGGTTCGTTTCCGGCTGACGGTCACGGCCGGCACGGACCTCGCCACCATGGAGGAGGTCAAGTCCGGGCGCCGGGTGGAGTCGGCACCCGCGCAGGCCTTCGGCGGGAGCGAACTGGCATGGGCGAGCGACGGGTTCGCCGTACGCCTGGCCAGTGAGCCCGCGCCCGACGCGCTGGACGCGCCGGCGGGCCGGCTGTCGTACGACATCGCCCTGGACGCCGGTGCCTCGTGGACGGCGACCCTGCGCTGCACCGCGGCCCACGCCGACGGCGACCAGTTCCCGGCGCCCCCGGCCGACGCCCTACCGTGGCGCACCCCCGTCCTGCGCAGCGCGGACCGGGGCCTCGACCGGTGGCTGGAGCAGTCGCTGGCCGACCTGGACCGCCTGCGCCTGACGGACCCGCGGTCGACCGGGGAGCGGCCGGACCAGTTCCTGGCCGCGGGCGCCCCCTGGTTCCTGACCCTCTTCGGCCGCGACTCGCTCTGGGCCGCCCGCATGCTGCTCCCGCTCGGCACCGAGCTCGCGGCGGGCACCCTGCGCACCCTCGCCCGCCGCCAGGGCGGCGTCACCGACCCGGCCACCGAGGAGCAGCCCGGCAAGATCCTGCACGAAGTGCGGCGCGGTACCTCGTCGTTCAGCGACACGTTCTCGCTGCCGCCGGTGTACTACGGCACGGTGGACGCCACCCCGCTGTGGATCTCCCTGCTCCACGACGCCTGGCGCTGGGGCCTGGCACCGGAGGAGGTCGAGCGGATGCTGCCGCACGCCGAGTCGGCGCTGGCGTGGATGCGCGACCAGGGGGACGCCGGCGGTGACGGGTTCCTCAAGTACGTCGACCTGTCCGGCCGGGGCCTGGCCAACCAGGGCTGGAAGGACTCCGGCGACTCCATCCGGTACCGCGACGGCAGCCTCGCCCGCCCGCCGATCGCGTTGTGCGAGGTACAGGCGTACGCGTACGAGGCCGCGCGCGGCGGAGCGGCGCTGCTGCGGTCCTTCGGCCGCCCGGGGGCCGACGAGTGGGAGGAGTGGGCGGACCGGCTCGCCGCGCGCTTCCGCGAGCGCTTCTGGGTGGAGGACGAGCGGGGCCCGTACCCGGCGGTCGCGCTGGACGGCGACGGCAGGCCGGCCGACTCGGTCACCTCGGGCTTCGGCCACCTGCTGGGCACGGGGCTGCTGAACCACGAGGAGAGCGCGCTGCTCGCGGCCCGGCTGGCCGGCGGCGACATGGACGCGGGCCACGGTCTGCGCACGCTGAGCAGCGAGGCGGTGGGCTTCAACCCGTACGGCTACCACATCGGTTCGATCTGGCCGCACGACACGGCGATCGCCGTGCACGGCCTGGTCCGGGCCGGTTTCCCGGACGCCGCGGCGTCGCTGGCGGACGGCCTGCTGACGGCGTCGGCGGCGTTCGAGGCCCGGCTGCCGGAGCTCTTCGCGGGTCACGGTGCCGAGGCCGGCCCGCGCCCCGCGCCCTATCCGGCGTCCTGCCGGCCCCAGGCGTGGGCGGCCGCGTCCTCGGTCCTCGTGCTCCAGTCGGCCCTCGGCCTGAGCGCGGACATCCCCGCCGGCACCCTCACGGTGACCCCGGGCTTCGCGCGCGCCTACGGCCCGCTGACGGTCACCGGTCTCCAAGCGGGCGGACACCCTCTGGACGTCACGGTGAGGGCGGACGGATCGGCCGAGGTGACGGCCCCGGAGGGGCTGACGGTGATCACCGGCTGACCTCGGCCGAGGGCCGACCGCCGGCTACGGGACGGGGTAGAGCCCGAGGCCCGGGCTGGTCGGAGTACGGGCTCGTCGGGGTACGGGCTGGTCGGGGTACTGGCTCGGCAGGCTTCGGGTGGCGGCGGCGCCTGGTCGGTCGGTGGAGCCGCCGCCGGTCGCAGGAGCCGGTGTCACTCGTCGTCGAGCGGGGCCGAGGACTCCGCGAGCCGCTCGCCGATGTCGTCCGCCCATTCCAGGGCCCAGCGGCGGAGCTCGGCGACGGCCCGGTCGTCGAGCCCGCAGGCGGTGAACTCGCGGTCGTCGATCCATTCGGCGCCGACCAGGCGGGTCTGGAGATCGGTGAGGTCGAGGGCGTCACCGGAGTGGCGGCGGCCGAGTTCCTCCAACTCCGGGTAGCTCCACCGGTCGGCGGCGGCGTGGACGTCGACGAGGTCGGGGGCGAGGCCCTGGCCGGCCAGGGCGCGCACCCTGGTGCCGACGAGGTCCTCGAGGGAGAGGACCGGACCGGACTCGCTCACCTCCACCGGCCGCCACAACACTTCCTTGACCACCTGCACGACGTACTCCGCCCCGGCCCTGAACTCCGCCTCGGGGTCAGCCGCGGCCCTGAACTCCGCCTCGGGGTCAGCCCCGGCCCTGAACTCCGCCTCGGGCTCGGGCTCCGGCTCCGTCCCGGCGCCCGCCCCGGCCACCGGGGCGCCCACCACCAGCCGGGCCGCCAGTGGCTCCGTCTCCGATGTCCGCACCCGCCAGCCGCGTTCCCCCAGGCCGGCGCGTAGCGCCGTGACGATGCCACCCGTCTCGACCGGGCTCTCGGTGGCCACGTCGACGCCCCGCACGGGCCGGTCCACCAGCCCGTGCGCCCGTACCGCGTCCCCACCGGCGAGCACCAGGCCGTACGGCGCCCCCACCGCCAGCAGATCGCTCAGCAGCCGCCGCCGCACCTCACCGCCGTTCACCCGACGATTATCGCCACCGGGCGCCGACCGGGGCGGTACCGGCGCCCGGACGCGCGTCGGCCCTGTCGCCGCTCCGCGAAGAAATCCCGCGGGGGTGTCATCCGGCCCTGAGCCGACGGGAGTTTGAACGGGTGGAGAGGCGCGAGGCGTCCTCCTTCCGACAGCCAGCCTGGATCCCGCAAGGGTCCGTGTTCCGCGAGGAGTCGCCCGTTCATGAGACGGACACTGAAGTACCTGGCCTGCGCGGCCGTCACCGCCGCCGTGGTGGGAACGGCCACCGTGTCGTACGCCGTGCCCGCGAAGGCGCCGCACAGCACGATCGCGAAGGCCCGGGCCGCCACGGCGGCGCACCCGGCGGCGAAGAAGACCGCCCCGACGCCTCGTGTCGTCGCCCCCGGTGAGCACGTGACGGCCGCCCCCGGCTTCGAGCTCTGGCTCACGGCGGAGGGCAAGCACTGGACGACGCCCTCCTCGCCCGAGCCGCAGTTCCGCAGCGTGGTCGACGGCAACATCGACCGGAACACCCCCGGTGTCTCGATGCAGTCCGAGGGCACGGAGAGCCGTGCCTACCTCTCCGGCCTGTACTACGGCGGCAAGGGCACCGCGTCCAGCGTCGAGGTCGAAACGGCGGACGGGACGGTGCGCGGCAAGCTCATCGAACTGCCCGGCAAGCCCGGATGGGGCGTCTGGTACGCCACCGCCGACGTCAAGCCCGGCAGCGGTTCCTGGGACTACGTCTCCCAGGTCACCGTCCACGACACCAAGGGCGGGATCTACGCGCAGTTGATGCGCTGATCTCCCGGGCGGGGGCCTGCGCGGTCCCCGCCCCCGGCCCCCCGCACCCGACCTCCAGGGAACCGCCTCCGTGCCGCAGTACGAGAGATTCGCAGCCTCCTCCGGGAGCACCGACTTCGCCGCCTACGCCAGTGCGGCCTGGAGCCGTCTGTTACGGACCGCCCTCCTGCTCACCGGCGACTACCACGAAGCCGAGGATCTCGTGCAGACCACGCTGGCCAAGGTGTACGCGCGCTGGGGACGCGTCCCGCCCGACGACGTCGACTTCTACGTACGACGCTCACTGGTCAACAACAACCTCAGCCGGATCCGCAGGAGACGTGTCACACACCTGCTGATGCCGTTCCTGCCCGAGCGGATGCAGCAGTCGGACAGCGGTCACGCCGAGTCCGTCGAGCGCCGCGCCGCGCTCACACAGGCGCTCGCCACGCTCTCCGCCCGGCAGCGGACGGTGCTGGTGCTGCGCTACTGGGAGGACCTCTCCGAGACCGACATCGCCGAACTGCTCGGCTGTTCGCTCGGAACGGTCAAGACCCATGCGCGGCGCGGCCTCGCGGCCCTGCGCGCCCATCCTGCCTTCAACTCCGCCGACGCCTCCGACTCCGACGCGGCCGACGTTTCCGACTCCGGCATCTCCGACCGCTCCCACTCCGTTTCCGGAGCCCGCTGATGAATGACCTCAGAACCACCGCGGCCGCCACAGGCCCGGAGCACGCCGAGACCGAGCGGTTGCGTCAGGCACTGGCCGAGGCCGCGTACAGCATCACGCCCTCCCCGCCGCCGCTGGCGGCCGTGGAGCGCTGGGGGCGGCGGATCCGGCGCAGGCGGCGGGCGGCCGTACTCGGCGCGGGCTGCGGGCTGTTGCTGGTGCCTCTGGCCGTCGTCGTGCTGCGCGGCACGGAACCCGGCGCCGCTCGCGCCACGTCCCCGGCGGCACCCGCGTCCGTCTCACCCTCGCCCTCCGCCTCCTCGACCGCCCCGGCCCCGACGCCTCGTGTCGTCGCCCCCGGTGAGCACGTGACGGCCGCCCCCGGCTTCGAGCTCTGGCTCACGGCGGAGGGCAAGCACTGGACGACGCCCTCCTCGCCCGAGCCGCAGTTCCGCGGCGTGGTCGACGGCAACATCGACCGGAACACCCCCGGCGTCTCCGTCCAGGGGGAGTCCGAGGACGGCCGCGGCTACCTCTCCGGCCTCTACTACGGCGGCAAGGGCACCGCGTCCAGCGTTGAGGTCGAAACGGCGGACGGGACGGTGCGCGGCAAGCTCATCGAACTGCCGGGGAACCCCGGATGGGGTGTCTGGTACGCCATCGCCGACCTCACCTCCGGCGAGGACCCCTTCCACCTCGACACCCGAGTCACCGTCCACGACACCGAGGGCGGGGTCTACGCCCGGTCGGGGCCACGGTGATCCGGCGGGCAGGTCCCCGGTGAACGACGTCCGGTGTCAGTCCTCGAAACCCTGGGCGCGCAGGATCCCGTTCACGCGGGTGCGGTGGGCCTCCTCCCACGCGTCGAGGGTCTCGTCCGCCTCCTTGGCCAGCTTGGCCCGCGCGGCGGCGAGGATCTCCTCGCGGTGGGCGGCCGGGACGACCACGACGCCCTCCTCGTCGGCGACCACGATGTCCCCGGCGCTCACCTTCGCCCCGCCGCAGGTCACCTCCGTGTTCAGCGGCTCCACGGCCTTCTTGCCGCCCGGGATCGGGATGACACCCCGGGCGAAGACGGGGAAGCCCGCCTCACGGACCTCGCACAGGTCGCGGATCAGGCCGTCCAGCACGAAGGCCGCGACGCCCCGGCGCTGCGCCACCGCGCAGACGTTGCCGCCTGCCAGGGCGTAGTCCAGGTCGCCGGACTCGACGACGATGACGGAGCCGGGGGCGGCACGGTGAATGGCCGCGTGCAGCATGAGGTTGTCCCCGGGAGGGCACCGCACGGTGAACGCCGGCCCGGCCACGCGGGGCACCGGCGACCACAGCGGGCGGATACCGATGTCCATGACCTGCGCCCGGCCGAGGAGGTCGGCCAGCGTGGTCGTCGGGATGTCCGCGAAGGCGGCGGCGGGAGCGGTGGCTTCGGCGGCGTCCGTCATGGCGTCCCTGCTGGCGTCCGTCATGGCACCTCTGATCGTCTCGAGTGTTCGTCCCTGTGGCTGCCGCGCTCGACGGTACGACCCTCGTCACCCGTGGTCCACCGGGTTTGCCGGACAGTGGTGTGATCGAGCCTACGCATCAGCTCGAACCGGCCGAACAGTCCGCACCGACTGATCGGCCCGAACCAAGGACGGAGACGACCGACATGCCGCTGCGCTGCGCCGTGCTCGACGACTTCCAGGACGCCGCCCTCGCCTCCGCCGACTGGAGCCCGGTCGAGGACCGGGTGGAGATCGTCACGTTCCGCGAGCACATCGCCGACGAGGACGAACTCGCCCGCGCGCTCGCCGACTTCGACATCGTCGTCACCCTGCGCGAACGCGTGGCCTTCCCGGCCTCGCTGTTCGACCGCCTGCCCCGGCTGAAGCTGCTCGTCGCCTCCGGCATGCGCAACTCGGTCATCGACTACGCCGCCGCCGAGCGGTGCGGTGTCACCGTGTGCGGGACCGGGAGCTCCTCCACCCCGCCGGTGGAACTGACCTGGGCGCTGCTGCTCGGCCTCGCCCGCGGCCTGGTGACCGAGAACAACGCGCTGCGCGAGGGCGGCCCCTGGCAGTCCACCGTCGGCGCCGACCTCCAGGGCGCCCGCCTGGGCCTGCTCGGCCTCGGCAAGATCGGCAGCCGGGTCGCGCAGGTGGGCCTCGCCTTCGGGATGCGGGTCAGCGCCTGGAGCCGGCACCTCACCGCGGAGCGCGCGGCCGAGGTGGGCGTGGAACTCGCCTCCTCCAAGGAGGAGTTGCTGTCGAACAGCGACTTCGTCTCCATCCACCTCGCGCTGAGCGACCGCACCCGCGGCCTGCTCGGCGCCGCCGAACTCGCCCTCCTCGAGCCCACCGCCTACCTGATCAACACCTCGCGCGCCGTCATCGTCGACCAGGACGCGCTGCTCGCCGCCCTGCACGAGGGCCGTATCGCCGGTGCCGGAGTGGACGTGTTCGACGTCGAACCGCTCCCCGCCGACCACCCGATGCGCGCCGCCCCGCGCCTGCTCGCCACGCCCCACCTCGGCTACGTCTCGCAGGCCAACTACGCGACGTACTACGGCGACGCCGTGGAGGACATCCGGGCCTACCTGGCGGGCGAGCCGGTACGCCGCCTGGGCTGACGGGCCCTGCCCACGCCGGTCGGCTTCCGCCGGCCGGCTCCCCGATCACTGGCTCGGCCGGGTGACCTGGGCGGACCTTGTCCGGCCCCGGCCGAGGCAGTCCGAACGGTCGTAGGCTCGAACGGCCGTAGGCCCGAGCAGACCCAGGCCCGAACAGTCCTAGGTCCGAACACTCCTGGGGCCCGGGCAGCCCTAGGTCCTGTCGTCAAACTCCCGTCGTCCGCCCGAAGGGCGGGCCTCGCGGCGTCAGGTGCGTGCTCTGGGGGTCCCCCCTGCTCGAAGAGCTTGGGGGAGTGCCGGGCCCTGGCCCTCGTACTGGATGTACTTGGGTCAGGGCCCGGTGCGGCGAGTGGGGGTCCCCCCTGCTCGAAGAGCTTGGGGGAGCGTGCATGGCGTCGCGGGGCAGGCGGGAGTTTGACGACAGGGCCTAGGTCCCGGCCTACGTCCTGAGCCCGTTACGCGGCCGCGGAGTCCCGTCTACGTTCCCTGCCATGGATACGACGGGCATTCTCGACGAGGCACTTCAACGACTGCACACCACGGGACCGGAGCGGCTGGGACGACTCAGCAACCACGCGCCGATGGCCGTCGAGGCCCTCGCCGCCCACGGACAGGCACGTTCGGTGCACCGCTGGCTCGATCTGTACACACCCAAGCTCGAGGAGTTCCCGTCCGCCGTCGCACCGGTCACGGCCGCCGACTGGCGAGGCGCGCTCGGTGACCCCCGCCGCGCCGCGGACTGGATCGACCACTTCGGACGCGAGATCGCCGAGCGTCCCTGGCGCGACGTGCTCACCGAGTGGTGGCCCCGCCTCCTGCCCGGTCTGTACGGCGGCGCGGCCCACCCGGTGATCCGGGTGGGGCACGCGGTGCGCACGCTGCTCGCCGGCGAGGCCACCGAGCCGCGCCTGACCGAGCTCGCCCACGGCCTCGGCTACTGGGCGGCCCGCCACCACCCCGTCACGGACCTCACCCCGCTGCCCGGCGCGGACAGCGCGGCCGCCGCCCTCGACACGGTGACGCCCCTCGCCGAACGGGACGGCGGCTTCCCCGACCGGCTCGCACGCGTCAGGAGCCTGCCGACCTGGGCGGCCGCGGTCACGGACTCGGACCCCGACGCGGCCCACCGCCGCCTGGCCGAACTGGTGCGGGCGGCCACCCACCGGTACGCCACCCACGGTCACGGCGACGCGACGATGCTGGTCCACGCGGCCACGGCACCCAACGCCGTCCTGCGCGCCCTGCCCGCGCTCCCGCGGCCCCTGTGGGCACCGAGCCTGCGGGCCGCCTGGACGGCCTGCGCGGCGGTGACCGCGATGTACGCGCCGGACGCCCCGGTCGCCTACACCCCACCGGCCACCCTCGCCCCCGAGGAGGTCCTCGAACTGGCTCTGGAACACGGCGACGAACACGTCATCAAACTGACCGACACGGCTCTCGACGTGGGCGACGAACACGCTCTCGCGGCAGCCCTGCGCTCCATCGAACTGAGCGAACCACTGCGCTGAGCGCACGCCGAGGCGACGAGGCGCGGCGGCTGAGGGCACGCCGAACCGATGAGGCGCGGCGGGTCGGTGTGACGTTTCCGTCCTGCCGTGCGCTGTGGCAATCATGGACATGAAATTCGAACGTTTAAGCGAAGTCGCCCGCCGTCTCACCCTCGTCCTCGCCCTCGCCGCCGTCCCCGCGATCGCCGTCCCCACGGTGGCACGGGCCGGGGACACCGAACCGACGGAGCTGGTGCTGACCGCGCCGGACAGGTACGAGCCGGTGCAGGACGTGCTGTACGCCTCAGGAGACACCGGCTACCTGCACCGCCGGGAGACGAACGACGGCTCCACCGCGCCGTACCAGTGGCGGGGCTACGACGGCAGCGAGCGGACGGTCGAGGACTTCACCGGCAGACTGCCGGGCCAGCAGGGCTATTACGGCACGGGCACGGACATCCTGCCCGTGTCCGTCGGCTCCAGCGGAGTCGTGCGGCTGCGCGACCCGGCGACCCGGGAGTCGACGCCGCTCACCGTTCCGGACGGGCAGTACACCGTGGGCTCGTTCGGCCGGACCGTCCTGACGGTCTCGTACAACGAGGTGTGGCAGGTGGACAAGCTGCACATCCTCCGCCTGGAGGACGGCGTGACCACGGACACGCCGGTCGAGCCGCCCTCGGGGATGAGGTTCGACGCGTACCCGGTCGCGGCCGGCGACGGGCGGCTGGCCGTCGTGAAGTTCACGCGCACCTACGCGCTCGGTGTCCTCGACCTGACCTCCGGCGACCTCACCCCCGTGACCACCCACGCCGTCGGCCCCGACGAACCGTGGACCCTCCAGGCCGCCGTCTCGCCCACCCACATCGCCTGGTACCAGCAGGGCATGCGTCAGGCCTTCGTGGTCCGCCGGGACGACCCCGACGGAGCGCAGACCTCCGTGGCCATGTCGCCTTCGGACGCGGGCGACCAGGTCATCGGGCTGGCGGGCGACTGGCTGCTCACCGCCTTCCGGCCGGCGACCTCCCACGAACACAACCCGCCGCTGACCCGCGGCGGCCCCCTCAAGGCCACTCCCCTCGGTGGTGGATCGCCGGTCACTCTGCTGGCGGCCGCCCAGTCCGACCTGACCCAGATCCCCGGCGGCGGGGCGATCACGGTCGGCGGCGCGGACGCCGGGGACTGGGCCGTGCGCCGCGTCGAGGTCGCGGCGGACGGCGGTCTGACCCTGCGGACCCTGTCCAAGGTGCTGGCGAGACCGGCCGCGGTGCGCGGCATCGGGCTCGCCGGCGGCCAGATGATCACCAGGGAGATCGACAGCGCGCCGCTTCCCTCGTACCGCACGCGCACGGTGACCCTCACCGGCACTCCGTCGGCGGGGGAGCGCTCGGAGGTGGTGGCCACCGCACCCCTCGAGGACAGCTACGGGCAGCCGCTGGGCGCCGGGGACGGGTCCGTGATGTACGCCCGGCACGACGACGCCGCCCAGCGGGACGTCCTCGTGCGCGTGACCCCGTCCGGCGAACGCACCGAGGTCATCGCGTACGACCGCCCCACCCCGGCGTCCTCCGGCCGCGGCCTGTTCGACGCCGTCGGACGGTACGCGTTGTACAACGGCGGTCTGCTGGTCGACTTCGAGGCACCCGGCGGCGGGGCGGTGGTGGAGCAGCTGGACACGTTGGCCGCGCTGTGGGGGTCCGAGCTGTGGGCCGGCGGCACCCGCGGCCGGATCGAGGCGCGCGATCTGGCGACCGGCGCGGTCACCTCGTACACCGTCGGTGCCTCCTGCGAGATCCGGGAGGTCCAGACCGTCGGACGCTGGGTGTACTGGGACTGCCTGGGGCGGGACATTACGGGCGACAGGTCCACCCCGTTCGGCGTGTACGACCTGCGGACCGGGGAGAACATCTCTCTGCCCGAGCGCGGGAAGCTCGGCGACGGCTTCGTCGTCAACCAGGACACGGGCGCGGGCCGGCTGCTGCTCACCGACTTCCACACCGGAACCGCGGCCGCGCCCCGCGTGCTCACCGACCTGCCCACCGTGCCCGGGTGGAAGAACTACGACGTGGACAAGTTCGGCGGCGGCATCGCCTGGCTGGACGCCGACGGGGCGGCGCACGTCGTACCGAGCGGGGTGCCCGCCCAGGCCCTCACCGCGACCGCGAGCCGGATCGACACCGCCTACGCCCCGCGGCCCGGGACCACCTGGAACCCGACCTGGCAGCTGTCCAAGCCGTCCACCGGCGCCCAACTGGTCGTCAAGAGCAAGAAGAAGGTCGTGCGTACGCTCACCCCCACGGCACACGGCACCACCCTGACCGCCCGCTGGGACGGCACCCTCGCGGACGGGAAGCCCGCTGCCGCCGGCACCTACACCTGGGAACTCACCGCCACCCCCGAGGACGGCACGGGAGCCCCCCTCACCCTGACCGGCACCGTCGCGGTCACCGCCGGCCCGTAACGGGAGCAGCGGCGGAGGATTCCTCAATCCGGCGTGGGCGTGGAACGGTTCGGAGCCCGCCCGCGTCGTCACTCCCCGGGGCACAGTGGCTGTGCCCCGGGGGGAGGGGAGACCAGGTGGATACGGGCGGCTTCGCCAAGTGGACAAGGCGGTTCGAGGACGAGCGGGAGCGCAGGAGCGCCCTGGGCGACCCGGACTGGGGGCGGGGCGCGACGCTGCGTCCGGCGGTGTGGGCGAGCATTCAGCGCTTCCAGGTCGGCGAGGACGGTGACGGAGCCAACCTCGTCGGCAAGGCGGACGAGGCCGGTGACGCCGACTACGCGCAGGCAGTCCGGCTCTTCGTCGCGGAGGAGCAGAACCACGCCCGGCTGCTCGCTCGCCTGCTGGCCGCGGGCGGTGTACCGACGCTGCCCGGCCACTGGACCGACACGGTCTTCGTACGGCTGCGGCGCCTCATGGGCCTGCGCATGGAACTGCTGGTGCTGATGATCGCCGAAGTGGTGGCACTCCGCTACTACCGGGGCCTGCGCGACGGAACGGACGACTCGCTCACCTCGGAGGTGGCGGGGCGGATCCTGTCCGACGAGCAGCGCCACGTCCCGTTCCACTGCGAGCGACTGCACGCCTCCCTGGCGGAACTGCCCCGCGCGACGCGTCGCCCGGTGATGGCCCTGTGGCGGCTCCTCCTGCTCGCGGCCTGCTTCGTCGTCGTCGCCGACCACGGCCCGGCGCTACGCCAACTCGGCATGGGGCGCTGGCGGTTCGTGGCCGACGTCATGGCCTCCTCCGGCGCGGTCGTCGCCGCGGTGCTGGCGCCCCGCCCGGACGCATGGACGCCCGCCGGCTGACCGCGGACGGGAACCGCTTCCCCTCCATATTCGGTCGCCGGACGGCCACGAAGGTTGTTGTACTTCGAGGATGTCCGACAACGATCCGCGTCCGGATCCGCACCCGGGGCCCACGCCGTTCGCCGAACTCAACGAGGTACTCCGGGAACTGACCGAGCGCGCCGCGAGAATCCTCGGCGACAACTTCGTCGGCGCCTACCTCCAGGGTTCCTTCGCCGTCGGCGACGCGGACCTCCACAGCGACTGCGACTTCCTGATCCCCGTCCGCGGCCCCGTCACCCCGGATCAGGAAGCCGCCCTGCGGGCCCTGCACGACGAGATTCCCACCCATCCGGGACACTGGCCGCGCCACCTGGAAGGCTCGTATCCCGACAGCACGGCGCTACGAGGGCTCGAAGGGCTCGGCCGGCCCTGGCTGTTCGTCGACCACGGCTCGCGCACGATGGAATGGTCGACGCACTGCAACACCGAGGTCGTCCGATGGTCGCTGCGCGAACGCGGCGTGACCCTCACCGGACCGGACCCCAGGGAACTCGTCGACCCCGTCGGCCCGGACGTCCTGCGCGCCAGGATGCGCGCATACGCCCGGGACTTCTCCGCCGACCACGCCTGGCTCGACTACGACGTCGCGTGGTCCCAGCGCTACGCTGTCACCGGCCTCTGTCGCATCCTGCACACCCTCGAAACGGGTCGCGTGACGTCCAAGCGGGCGGCCCTGCTGTGGGCGGCGGACCACCTGGACCGGCAGTGGTCGGGCCTGATCCGCCAGTCCCTCGACGACCGCCGACGCGGACTGGACTTCGACGACCCGCCGCGCCCGGGCAGCGTCGAGCGGACCGCCGCCTTCGCCGAGTACGTCAGGGCGACAGCCGGGGCCACGCAAGAAGCACCGTGAACTCGCCCCCCCCGCGAACTCGAAGTCCTCCGTTCGCCCGGCAGAGGCCTGAGAGCACCGCACCAGGGCGTGCTAGGCCGCCTTGGGGTGCGCCGCGCGGATGTTCGAGGCGGGCCCCTGTACGTCCTCGAACGGGAAGGCCTCGTCCTCCCCGAAGTCCGGGGCCTGGAAGGGGTTCGTCGCCGGCGGTGGCGACGCGGCGGAGGAACGGCGGGGTTGCCCTTCCAGGGCGGAGAACAGCGACGTCGGGTCGATGAGAGGTCTCCCTTTCGCTACAGGTCCCCGAAGGGGCCTGGTGTGCCGTGACCGGGCACAGCGGTCCTACAGCTTGGTCATCTTGGCGTACGGGCTCAGGATCCGCATCTGCGCCGAGCCGAAATCCACGAGCGCCGCGATTCCGTCCTCGATGCCGATCACCCGGCCGAGGCCGTACATGTCGTGAGTGACCTGGTCGCCCACGGCGAAATGCTTGGGAGCCGCCGTGACCGGGGCCTTGAAGGGGCTGGTAGGCAAATGACGCTTCGGTGCAGCAGGCTTTGTCATTGCCCCCAGTATGCACCTACGAACTGCGCCGGTGCCCGACTTCCAGGGGCGGGGGCCGCCGATCCCTGGAGTCCACTCCAAGCCGGAGCCGAGCCCCCGACCCGCCGGCAGACGGGCGCGGTCGGGCGGTTCGGCCGCGTGGGAGGCCGAACCGCCCGTACCCTTCGTGGTGTCTACGGCGTCACATAGCGGGCGCCACACACTGGAGGCAATACCTCGTGCTGATCGCTCAGCGTCCGTCACTGACCGAAGAGGTCGTCGACGAGTTCCGCTCCCGGTTCGTGATCGAGCCGCTGGAGCCGGGCTTCGGCTACACCCTCGGCAACTCCCTCCGCCGCACCCTCCTGTCGTCGATCCCCGGCGCTGCTGTCACCAGCATCCGCATCGACGGTGTCCTGCACGAGTTCACCACCGTGCCGGGTGTCAAGGAGGACGTCACCGACCTGATCCTCAACATCAAGCAGCTGGTCGTCTCCTCGGAGCACGACGAGCCGGTTGTGATGTACCTGCGCAAGCAGGGTCCGGGTCTGGTCACCGCCGCCGACATCGCGCCGCCGGCCGGTGTCGAGGTGCACAACCCCGATCTCGTCCTCGCCACGCTGAACGGCAAGGGCAAGCTGGAGATGGAGCTGACCGTCGAGCGCGGTCGCGGCTATGTCTCCGCGGTGCAGAACAAGCAGGTGGGCCAGGAGATCGGCCGTATCCCGGTCGACTCGATCTACTCGCCGGTGCTGAAGGTCACGTACAAGGTCGAGGCGACCCGTGTCGAGCAGCGCACCGACTTCGACAAGCTGATCGTCGACGTCGAGACCAAGCAGGCCATGCGTCCGCGTGACGCGATGGCGTCGGCCGGCAAGACCCTGGTGGAGCTGTTCGGTCTCGCGCGCGAGCTGAACATCGACGCCGAGGGCATCGACATGGGTCCGTCCCCGACGGACGCCGCCCTGGCCGCCGACCTGGCGCTGCCGATCGAGGAGCTGGAGCTCACGGTCCGCTCCTACAACTGCCTCAAGCGCGAGGGCATCCACTCCGTGGGTGAGCTCGTCGCCCGCTCCGAGGCCGACCTGCTGGACATCCGCAACTTCGGTGCGAAGTCCATCGACGAGGTCAAGGCGAAGCTGGCCGG